>DATLBB010000104.1:0-11534 GCA_035527155.1 Sedimentisphaerales bacterium | reverse complement strand
GTCTTTCGGTACAGGTGGCTTTTCAAGTTCCGAATCTCCCTGTCCGCCTCCCCTTCCTCTGGATGAACGTTGAGCAAGAGCGTTTGAAAGCAAAATGCCCGAGATCCCAATGATAACAGTGCTTACGACGATAGTGGTGCGTGTGGCGTTTTTCATTTTGAGTGCCTCCTTCATTTTAAATGTAGTTTCAGTTATTGCCCGTTTCGCCGGGCAAACATTTCCAGCGTTCAAACTCCGCAATAATAACAAAATCTTCTTCGAATTGCAAGCCCTTGAAATCTCTGGTTGCAAATTGAGCAGGGCATTAAATCTATTTGTGCCTTTGTGGCTTCGTGTCTTTGTGGCTAAAAAATCCGTATATCCTTGCCTACTTATCAAGTAGGTCCGTGAAATCTGTTTACCCCGTGAGATAGCGAAGCGTTATCTCTCTGGGGGTGCAATCCGTGGTTAATAAACCCCCCTTTTTCGCCGGCTTCACAAACGGGGTCCGGCTTAGACGGAACCCGGTGGCTAAGAACGAAGCTTCTGTAGATGCTTGCATCGAACAAAGATTCGGACAAAGACGCCAAAGCCGGCTGAAAACCTCCGCGTTCTCTGTGGCTCAATTCATCAGCGTTAATCTGCGTTAATCCATGTCTAAATTCTCTTCGTGCCTTAGTGGCTAAAAAAGGCATATTAAAAGTAGTATTCTTGAGATAAGTTGTTATGATAAAAGCAGTAAAAAAAATTTGAAATTTCCGTTTTTACTCTTCAACTATGTGCGCTTTTGTTTGAAATTTTTCGTATAAAGAAGCCGAAAGAACCGCTAATGACTGAATTGTTAGAGCAAATTTACCCCGTTAGAAACTTAATTCAAAAGATTCTATAAATATGATGGAAATCTCACACGAAAAATGGAAGTTTCTAAATGGGGTAGACTGCCCTGACGACCTCAAGAAGCTGCCGGTGCGCCAGCTAAACGCCCTGGCCGACGACATACGCCGGTTCATTCTCAACTCGGTCGCGCAGACCGGCGGACACCTGGCCAGCAACCTCGGCGTGGTGGAATTGACGCTGGCGCTGCACTATGTCTTCGATTTCAAAAAGGATAAACTTCTCTGGGACGTCGGCCATCAATGCTATACGCACAAAATCATTACCGGAAGGAAAGATAAGTTCAAGCTCCTTCGCAAGGCTAATGGCATAAGCGGCTTTCCCAACCCGGCTGAAAGCGCATACGACCAGTTCGCCGTCGGCCATGCCGGCACCGCAATAGCGACTGCAATCGGGCTGGCTTTAGGGCAAACGCAGCAAAAGAAAAACAGCAAAATCGTAGCGCTCGTCGGCGACGCCAGCATCGTCAACGGCCTCTCTTTCGAGGCGCTCAATAATCTCGGCCTGGTCAAGAGGCAATTACTAATCGTGCTCAACGACAACTCGATGGCGATAGACCCCACACAAGGGGCGGTCGCAAAATACTTCTCAAGAGTGCGGCTGAGCCAGACATACGAGGATTTGCGAAAGACCACTCATAATATCCTCGAGCACATGCCGGTCATCGGCAAGAGCGTTGATGAGGCGGTTGAAAGGATTAAAAAAAGTATTCGAATGGCCCTGCCGGCCAGCCAGATGTTCGAAAGTCTGAACATCCCATACTTTGGCCCCGTTGACGGCCACGATATCGGCTCGCTTATACAGTTGTTCAACGCGCTGGCCGAAATCGAGCACCCTGCAATCCTGCACGTTTACACAAAGAAGGGACAAGGTTTTCACCCGGCCGGTTCACAGCCAAGCAGATTTCACTCGACAGGCCCCTTCAAGATAAACAACAATAAAACAGGAGACAGGGTGGAGGTCCAGCCGGTCCCGGATACGGACAGACACAGCTTTACCAAAGTCTTCGGCAAGCATCTGGCCGAGTTGGCCGAAAAGGACGACAAAATTGTGGCGATCACCTCGGCTATGTGCGATGGCACGGGGCTGATGGAGTTTCGCAGGAGATTCGGTGACAGATTCTACGACGTTGGTATTGCTGAAAGTGCGGCTGTGGATATTGCGGCCGGGCTGGCCGGGAGCGGATTAAAGCCGGTCGTCTGTATCTATTCCACCTTTTTGCAGCGAAGCTTCGACCAGATATTCCAGGAAGTGGCATTGCAAAATCTGCCGGTGGTATTTTGTGTCGACAGGGCCGGGGTCGTCGGCTCGGATGGTCCGACACATCATGGGCTAATGGATATCGGCTTTTTGCGGATGATGCCCAATATGGTGCTGACGGCGCCTGCGGATGAGGTTGAGATGAAACTGGCTTTGGAATTTGCATTGAGTGAAGGCAAGCCGGTCGTTATTAGATATCCGAAAGACTTCGTGCCGAGCCAGAAGTCCGTCCGGGCCGCCTGTGCCAAGCCGTTCAAGTTGGGCAAAAGCGTGGTTGTTAAAAAGGCAAAAGATTCAGCGATTGCGATTGTCAGTTACGGCAGCATCCTGACCGAGGCGCTTGAGGCCGCTGAGCTGCTGGCTCGGGAAGGGATTGAGGTTGATGTGATAAATGCGCGGTTTGCCGCCCCCATCGATGAAAAAATCATCCAGTTATTAGACAAAGGCAAAAGCATAATAACGGTAGAAGACCACACGACCGCCTGCGGGTTCGGCTCAGCCGTGCTCGAATTGGCTGCGGCAAAAACAGCGGGCGGCAAACAGAGGACAGCAGACAGTAAAAAACAAAACGCTATACGCGTGCTTGGCGCGCCGAGGAAGTTTATAAAACACGACTCGCGGGCGGTGCAGCTTTCCCAGGTCGGCATAAACGCCGTCAAAATAGCTCAGACGGTAAAAGATATGCTGCAGACTTGATGCTCGATAGCTTTCTACTTTTTTTGGCCAGCCGCCTGCAAGGCTCGTTTTACCTTCTCAACCTGCACAGCGGGTTTTTTCTGAGCTTTTCTTTCCAGCCAGTATTTTATCTCAGCTGATTTGTCTCTGGCCTCCACAACTTCAATTATTGCCAGTTTAGGCGCTGGATGGTCTGCAGATGAGTCGGCTTTCACAGAGTAACCGTCTGTTAATACTGTGAAAAACGCTGGAAATTTTGGAAGGGTATGCTTCAACAAACCATGACCCATCCACCTGCTGTTACGCAGTTCATCAAGCTTATCAGAGGTTTCCCACACAGCCTGTTCAAATGAATATGACTCAAGAGCCAAGAATCTATGTCCGGTCGTTTTGTATCCGCTATTTATACCAAAATACAAACTGTCCCTGATTTCCTGCGGCATATCAATATCAAAACCGATGTCTGCGCCGTTTGGCCAGCGCCGGGCTCCAAGCTCATAGTGAGAGACTGTTTCACTGTCAAGATCAAATACTTCATTCCAGTATTGCAACGTAGCGGCCTTGGACCATTGTAGCTCTACGCCTTTTCTGGTCAGAGGCCTGGTTATTAGTTCGAATTGCACTTTACTTTGAACCTGGATGTTGGGTTTTTCAACTTCGACCTGCACATCGGGTTTTATCCCCGGCTGAAGCGAAATGTTTTTGAATTCGATAATCTCAAATTTTCTGTATTTGATAATATAGTTTTTTATCTGTTCAGGTTCGTGGAACAATGAATATTGTTTAATACTCATTGGCGTTCTTTGTTCAGGACCAATCCAATCTGGATGCCCAATCGTTCCACTGCTTCGAGCGTGATGAATCGAGCCTTCTTTTAGCTCATAGAAACAATCCAAGTCAATGCTGTCAGAATTAACTGTAACGTCAAGCAGCCACTCATCAGTCTTTCGAGGAGGAGAAAACATTATCATTGACCTATCATCCAGGTAACGAACAGAAGGTTCGCTGATTCTTGCAGAGGATTTGTGAGTATCCCACGGCCCGGTGGCTGCTGCTGCTTTGATAGTGCCCACTCTTGAAAAACCTGCCTTACGGTCACTTCTATCCGATGCCACAAGCGCAATCGCCAGACCATCGGATTTGGGATAACTATAAGTCATCCTTTGACCCTGCTTGACAAACACATCTGTACTAAGACTATCAAGCGGATTAAATCTGACCATTAAACCGTATTCAAACTTAAAATCTTTGCTTGACCATTTTGGAAATATTGCCCTCTCTCGATATTTTTGACTCTCTAAGTTGGACATTAAGGAACCATCCGGTTTCCAGAATTTCGAATCTTTAATGTCCTTTCCATAATATAAACACAACAGCTCGACCGTAACGCCGTTAGGCAGCGTTGTTTTGAATTTAGAGAGTTCTTTTTGATCTTTCTTTTCCTGTATATCAGCCTGCTCATTTGTTCTTGAAGTCAGAGCCAGGGTTGTTGGAATAACAAGGGCCGCTAAGAACAGAACTGTAATGACACCTGCTAACCAGAATGGGCAGTTTCGTTGGGTAGGTGTCAGACCTAATATATGGCGTACTCGGCTCAGTGTTGGTTTTTTGTCCTGGCCTAATCCTGCTGCAAGGACAGGCTGCTTTGCCATAACTTTGGCCCGGCCTACGCTTTCCAAAGTTGTGGCATAGGTCAGACGCCGGCCGGTAGCTTTAACAGCCAATTCATCGCAGCATAATTCGCGTTCGCTCCGCAAACAAATGGACAACCACCAAACGGCCGGATGATAAAACAGCAGTGTTTCGGTTACTCGCTGGGCCAGATTGATCCACAGATCAAGCCTGCGAATATGGGCTAATTCATGGGCTATCACCGCTTCGAGCATCTCCGGCTGCATCTGCGTTACCATCGCAGCAGGCAGCAGAACCATCGGTCGTAAGTAGCCTACAGCCATTGCCTGCAAAACAGTCGGTGATATGAACACCCCCGAAAAGCCCCGCATACCCAGCCTTTCACTTAGCGAAGCAATACGCTGAACTAATCTTTCCGGCAGTGGTTCTAAATGATGACGCCAACGATATACGCCGACAAACCCCATCAGTAATCGCACACTCAGTACGACAACCCCAACCATCCAGATTACCAGAATCCATGGCATCGATATATGCAGCCAGCCAGATATTCTTTCGCCTAACGGAATTGAATCTGTCAATGTCGGCAGGGCAGGGCGGGGAGTCTCAGCTTCCGGCAAAATATCACCTGCAGATAAAGCAGTGTAAGGGGAACTTTCAACGACCTCAGTGAATTCTGCTCCTGTCACAAGTTCGTTGTTTGGACTTATGGTAATATCAATAGCTGTGAAAGTTACTACAGGACAAACGATCATGGCTATAAAAGCCAGAAGATAAGCGGCATAGCGAGCATTACCATGGTTTAGCCTGAACACTCTAACAAGCACGCCAACCAGAACAGCTACAGCCAGACCTTGCCAGAGAAAATGCACTAACGTCAGGCCAAGCCGCTGCCAGACAGGCTGAGATAGAAATTCGGTGATTGACATTATGCGCCCCCTTTCTTTCGGGTAAACCTGGTAATGGTTTTGTGGATTTCGTCCAGTTCTTCACTGTTTGGCTCAGTCTGCTGAAGCAAATGTGCTACCAGGGCATTTGCAGAGCCGTCAAAGGCTCGATTTAGTAAGTCACTGAGCATACTGGACTGAGTTTTGTCCCGCGAGACTTTCGCCGAATAGATAAATGCTCGTCCTTTGGCCTTCTGATTAAGCAGGTCTTTCTCGGCCATAACGTTCATGAGGCTCATAACTGAGGTATAAGCCCTGGGCCGTTTAGGCTTAAGAAAATTCATGACCTCTCTAACTGTGCATGGCCCATGCTCCCAGATAATCTGCAGAACTTCTAACTCTGCAGGGGTTGGGTGTTTGTGACGTGGTCTTGCCATTGAACTTATCTCCTAATTAAACTTGTCGAAAAATATCATCCCTTTGTCAATTTACCGACTTTGACTCAAACTACTGCATAACCCGTAGTTTGTCAACGGTAAAACCCGTAGAAAATAGAAAAAATTAAAATTTTTTTGTCGATGCCCATTTTTGACTCAAAATCAATGCTATGGACAGTGACCCTGTTGAAAAAAACCGCTCTTACGGTTACTCCCCGGCACCGTCGGGCGTTGTCATTCCCATGGTTCGACGTGTGGCAGCCACTGAGCGAACGTAGACGGTAGGGTGGGGCTTGCCCCACCATTATTTCTGGTAAAGTGTGCTTGTTCCCCTAATCAGCAGGGAACTTCGTGTATTCGATTGAATTCCGTTGAACCGTGCGTAACGCTACGCATCGCCTGACGACATGAAGCGCAGCGTAATGGCGGTCAGAGTGAACGCGTTTGTTAGGGCAGGCTATCGTCGAAAATTCGCCTTACTAAGCTAACTTGCTCTCTTATCCCTCTACACGGATTGTTGATTTCTTCGTTCGAGGTATTTCTCTCTATGATATCACAAATGTCGTCAAAAAATGTTAGTGTGTGATATAGTCTTTTCTTCCTCGACCTTTCAACAAATGCGGGACGATACTCCTTCGTCATTTGACCCCAAAGATTTAAGATAGAGGCAATAGGTTTAAGTAACCTAATGATAGAACTGGCAGCTATCTCTGAAAAATAGTCACCTTTCTTCGTTTCGTAGACTAAATGGCTTCTGAGTGCACGGCAGACCGTTTGCAATCGATTGTTCAAATCTTTAAGCTGTTTCCTTTTTCCAGCAGGAGGTTGTAGGCCATTCTGATCATTTGATGTTACTGATGAAGCTTCATCCAGTAATTCTTTATATCCTTTATTGCAAATATTTAGAGACTCGTAGAAATCATCCAGAAACTGCTTTGTCATGAAACTATATACACGGCGCAGTTGGTAATCCTGCTTCAAAGAAGCTATCTTGGCAACCATAAGTCCCAAAAAGCCAAGGCCCATCAATACTTCAAGGCAGGATAGGATCTTGCTAAGTCCTTGTGGCCGCATATCACCGTACCCGAGTGAGGATATAGTGACGATACTGAAGTAGACACAATTCCAAAAAGACACTTGGGCAGAGGTCTCGTGACTAAAAACAAGTCCATTATTTGAGAATGCAAGAATATAGTACGCAATCGAAAAAAGGATTATGACAAAAATGAGCAGGGCGACGATGAGTTTCAAACTGATATCGCTGAGCCTGAATAAAAGTTTGCTTGAGGATCGCAAAGAAATATTTGCCAATACTCTCTCCATTAAATTTGTATTAATGTTTTCAAAGCATATGCCCTAACGATGTATATATGGTTTCCGTATAAGAATCCAACGCCCCGGCCGTTCAACATGAACCGCCTAACTTTCAATCTTATGGAGCGTCTCACTAATATCTAAATCCTGTCAGCCCACAATCTACTATTTTATGCTCCACCCGTCAAAGCCAATTTGAATGACTAAAAAAAGTAATTTTTGGTCATTTTTTTGTTCTTTTTGTGCATTTTGTGCCATTTTTGCTAAGAAAGACAGAATTATTATGCTTTTTATCCACTAAATCTCTAATAAACAGCCAGTCTAAAGAATCCCTCTTTTGCCGGCCTGCATATTCTTATGCGGGCCATCCTCGATGGCCCAGCGGACGCTGGCCGCAGGCTTCACAGATACTGGTAGCGAGAAAGCTGCTGCCAAGTCCGCACCGGCTGGCAAAAACAAAATCAGCGTTAATCAGCGTTAATCAGCGTCTAATATAAATCCAGTTTTAGCCAGCTTCAAAAAAGGGCAGTCTAAAGCTGCCCTGTGGACGCCGGCAGGTATTTGCGACAAAGTTCACTTTACAAGCAAATCCTGCCAAGAACACCAAGCTGGCTGAAAACCTCCGCGATCTCTGCGTTCTCCGCGGTTAATCTTTTGTGCGTTTTGTGCCTTTTCGTGTCTTTGTGTCTTCGTGGCAAAAAAATCAACCAAAACCGGCCATAGTTAAAAGCAAAAATCGGAAAAAATAAAATAATTTTTATTCATTTCTACGTAAACACTTAGGTCAATCGGCAGTGCGGAAAATCCCAAAAAATTCGCATCAAACGCGCACTTTCGTGCATTTATAGAGGGACAGTTTTTTTTGCAGAAGGCCAAAAAGAAGGAAATGGTGATTATGGCCAATAGTCTTGAAGCGAAACGGAAAATCCTTAAGGGAATTAACAATCATGAGCATCGAGAATCCAACTTTAGCTCACTTTAGGCACTTTAGCTCACTTTTCACTAATTTCCCCTCTACAACTGTAGAGAGTCCTCTACAAATCAACCTTTTTATGCAAAACAAAGCCAAATTCCGAAAAAGTCAAATGAACGTAAGATATGTAATAACAGCCGATTATGAAAAAAAGACACTTGGTAAAAGTGGGAAAAACGAACCCAAAACGAACCCAAACGAACCCAAATTCAAAAAGGCCAAAATGAACGTAAGTACTATTTCAACAAAGGATTATGAAAATATATCTAATTGTACGCTTGCTGAAAACAAACCCAATTTTAATCCAAAACAAAGCCAATCAAACCCAATTTGTCGCGGCGTAGCCTCTGGCGAAACCGGATCAAATCCAATTTTAGTTGATTGTTGGAGTGGCTTTGTCGATAATTTATGGGTCAAGATTGAGAATTTAATTGTTTTAGGCGATAAGATGGCAAAAAGCGGCTTACCTAAATTAGTGGTTTTCGGCGATCCGACAAAAGGACACGTTACCGAGATAATCGCCGAATTCCTCGATTTCGCAAAGGGCAAGGCTGAGGTCATTGTCAGTTGCGGTATAGAGGAATGTACGGCTGATATATTAAAAGAGGCCGACTTTGCGGTCGTCTTCGGCGGCGACGGCAGTATTACCTCGGCTGCAAGACAATTGAGCCAGGTGAATGTGCCGGTCATAGGCGTAAACCTCGGCAAGCTCGGCTACCTGGCAGAATTCAACGTCGCAGAGCTTAAAGAATTTTTTCCTTCTGTAACATCAGGAAAAGCCCGTACGGGCAAACGCATGATGCTGAGCTGCGGGATTTTGGGCGATGGTCAGGAAAAATTCCGCTCAGCGGCCATAAATGATGTTGTTATCACGGCCGGTCCACCTTTTAAGATGATCGAGTTACAAATATCGGTGGATGGTCAGCCGCTTGCCGGCTGTATAAGCGACGGCCTTATAATTTCGACGCCGACGGGGTCCACGGCGTACAATCTCTCGTGCGGCGGGCCTATACTTTCGCCAAAGATGGAGGCAATGGTTATTACTCCGATGTGTCCCCATTCTCTCAGCTTCCGGCCAATCGTTATCAATGCCGACAGTAAAGTGGAGGTGTTTGGAGTCCGTGTTAATGAAGGCACAACGGTTTCAATGGATGGGCAGGTTTCCTGCAAACTGTCGATTGATGACGTAGTGAGAATCGAAAGGCATAAAGGCGATTTCCTTGTGGTCAATAATCCGCTTCGGACGCAGTGGGACACATTAGCTACTAAACTAAGCTGGGCAGAAAAGCCGAAGTATAAGAGGAACGGGAAGCCGACTAACTAAAATATGCTCAATTGTGAACATGCCGGCGAGAACGGGGTATTTAATATTATGAAAAACCGGCTTTTCATTATGTTGGCAGCGGCGTTTTTTGCCACATTATCGGAAAAAGCCCGGCCTGTGACTCCATTAGGGGCGGCAAATCCGGCGATTAGGCGTCCGATTGGCCCTGCGACGGTTCCGCAGAGCAGTATCCGCAGCGGCCTGTTTCCCAGTCGTAACCCGGTCGATACGACCGGTAATCTGATGATTACGGGCAACGTTGCCGGCGGCAGGCACTTTCAAGGTACAGTTCCGTATAATTCGATATCGGCTTTTCAGGGCACAACGAATTCAACGACCCTTGATTCTTTTTTGAGGCGTTCGGCCGGCACAGGAGCTTTCGGCGCGCAGCCCGGCGGATATACACCTTATTATTCACCATCAGGAACAGTAACTTCAACGAGACCGGGCCTCCGCAGTGTTATCAGGCCGCCAACTGCAACGATAGAGGGCCAAGCTGCGGAAGGATTTGCTGTTCCGGCCAGGCCCCGAGAACAACATTTGGCCAAGCCGGAGGTGGTTATTCCAAGTATCCGATACAGGCCGATGCGGCTTAGTCCGCAGCAGCTCGAAAGACTGATTTCAGATGGCGTCCTTACTCACGCAGAAGCCAAAAGACTGGTGGATGAACAAAACGTGGGTCAAATGGAACGTTTGCAGCGAGATATACAACAGTTGCAACACAGAGCTCCCTCACTGAGGCAAAGCCTGATTGTCCGGGATAAGTCATTGCAGCCATTTAGCAATCTTGAGGGGGCCGATGATATATTACAACCGCCTAAGCTTCACAAGCCGGAAGAGCAGGCCAGTAAAGACAGACATTGGGTACCTACACGCGATAAAGGGCTCCCACTCGCCAAAGGCGGGCTGACAGAGATGCAAAAGCGAGGGCAGCTCGATGTTTATGAGCGGATGAAGCAGCAGTTCGAGAACCTGCAAACCAGAGACTCGATACTTGATACTCGATACTTGAAACAAACTCCGAGCATTGAGGGTGAAGAACCGAAGGGCGCTGAGAGCCAAGAGCAGGCACTTTCGACAGGTGAAGAAATAGAAGCGTTTGAGGCCGAGCTCGAAAGACAAGCAATAGGCGACAAACAACAAGATGAACTTACCGAGGTTGTGTTAGCTGTCAGAGCCAAAAGTATTATGGGCGCACACAAGACTTTTGCTTCCTACTCGAATGATAAGTTCAATCAGCATATACGTGCTGCGGAGCAGTACCTGAAACAGGGCAAGTACTACCGGGCTGCGGACACTTATACTCTTGCGTCGATTTACAAGCCGGACGACCCCCTTGCCTACGCGGGCAAGAGCCATGCTTTATTCGCGGCTGGCGGATATATGAGCAGCTCGCTATTTCTTTCCAGGGCTTTAGAGATTTTCCCCGAATACGCACGGTTTAAGATAGACCTGGTGGCCATGGTAGGCGACAGGGACAAGCTGGAAAGCAGAATAGCCGATATAAGACAATGGCTTGAAAGAACCGGCGCTGCTGAGCTGCAGTTTCTGTTGGCTTATATTTATTATCAGATGGACAGAGGTGACGAGGCCAAGAAAGCTATTGACGCGGCTTACGAAAAGATGCCTGACTCACTTGCAGTAATTGCACTTAAAAAAGCTATTGACAGCGCGATAACAGAAAACAGAGAACAGAAAACAGATGACAGGGGACTAATTTTTTTCTGACCTCTGACTTCTCCGTAAGTCCACTCGGGGACGCCTTCCGGCGGAGTCCCAAGGACTGACCTCTGTCCTGCAAGTTAGTTTTTGCCGGCCTTATCTATTACCTTAATCGTATCTGTCCCCTCAAAGAGTGCCCCGTCAGTCAATCGGCCGGTGATTTTCAGCTCGACATCGCTGATATCAAGTATGCTCTGAACCTCTCCACGAACGAATTTGGCTATGGCAACTTGCTCTTGTTCGTTGATGTGGAGTTGCTCGGCTTGTATTTCAACCTCAAGGAAAACGCTGTTGGGGTCAATGTCAGTGACGTTGTAATCTTCGGGCAACCAGAGAAATGCTGTAATCCATTTACCTTTGCTCAAGAGGTTGATAGTACGCGGCAAGAACCTGACCTCGGCTGGTATTGGAGGGCTGTATTCATAAGCTCCCATATC
>DATLBB010000103.1:0-3461 GCA_035527155.1 Sedimentisphaerales bacterium | reverse complement strand
TCCGCCCATCGTCCCCAGTCCATTTCGTTTTTCTCTGAGTCCCATCCCTCAACTACCGCAGCAAAAAATACATCATTATCGACGGAGCCTTCACCCGCTCCCAGGTAAATACCCAATCTGCTGCGCTCTATCCCGTCGGTGGGCTCGTCCGTTTCGATATCAATCCCCGCCTGTCTGCAGGCCTGAGCTGCTGCTCCTATAGCAAACCCGGAGCCTCGGTTGCTGTGTTTATGCAGCTCCGGGTGTTTTGTATATTTTGCAAGGTCATAATTTTTTACCTCGGCATCGAAGGCGGTAGGGAATGTCGAAGCATCGAAAATAGTGGTTTTGGCCATCCCGCTTTTACCTGCTAATATATCTATCCACAAATTCTCCACATCGTGCCCCAGAGGACAGACAATACCCATTCCGGTTATTACAACACGCTCAGCCATTTATTCGTAATTCCCTGTTCGACATTCCATATTTAATCCGGTCTTTTCAGCACCACCGCAGCGGTTTGTCCGCCGTATGTATAACTGCAGCACAACGCATAACGTATCTTTGCCTGTTGCGGCTGCCGTACAATATTCAAATTGCAGCCGTCAGCTTTCCTGTCACAGTTTTTCGCAGCAGGTATCTTGCCGTTGGCCATAGCACAGACTGCCGCGATAACATCGAGCGCTCCACTTGCTGCTCCCGTGTTACTGAGCATACTTTTGGTTGGCCAGACGGCTGCCTTCGTCGCTGCTTCGCCAAGAGCTGCCTCAATTGCAGTTGCCTCAGCCAGGTCGTCGGCTGCCTGCCCTGTCCCGTGCGGGATAATCAGGTCCAAATCCTCCGGCCCTATCTGTGCATCTGCCAATGCTTTTTCTATTGCTATTTGTGTGCCCTTTCCATCCGGTTCGAGACGTTCGTACGACGGATTAATATTGTTGCTTGCTCCGACACCAGCTACCTCAGCGTAAATTTTTGCACCTCTCCTCTCGGCGTTTTCTATGTTTTCCAGTACGACCATCCCGGCCCCTTCACCGAAAACCGAACCTCTTGCGTCGGCATCGAAGGGCCTGCACGCGGCAGCCGGATCGTTTTCGTTTTCGCTTATTGTCCTTTTAAGCAGACATTGGCGAATCATAATTATCGGATTGACCTTTGCTTCAGCCCCTCCCGTCAGAGCAATGTCACTGTCGCCGCGAGCGATAATTTGAGCTGCTTCGCCTATGGCTAAATGCGCAGCCGCTTCAGCGCATGTGATAGTGTTACTCGGCCCTTGAATATCGTGAATAATACCTATATGGCAGGCCAACATATTCGGCAGATATTTCAGCAGCCATAAAGGTGTTACCAGCTCAAGGCCTTCTTTACCCCATTTCTGAATGTCAAACTTCCCAGCCGTAACGCTTGCTGCCACCGCCGGAGCCAGCTCAACCAAATCACAGCTTATAAGACCAGCGCCCAGATTAATCGCCACACGCGTCGGGTCGATATTGATCCTTTCCGGGTCGATGCCCTTTGTAACAAGGCCGCTACTGGTCAGGGCTTCATTGGCCGCAATAATCGCCAGCTCAATATCGCGAGACATTAGTTTAACACTTTTGCGACGGCTCTTTGGTAAATATTGTCGTATTTTGTAACTTGGGACTTGGCCGGCTAATTTGCAGCTAAATCCCACAGGGTCAAATGCTGTAATTTCACTTATCCCGCATTTACCGGCACAAAGACCGCTCCACATATCGCTGACGGTCAAGCCAAGGGGGGTTATCGCGCCAAGGCCGGTTATTACTACGCGGGCAGGATTCATCAGTTTTGCTCCGACTCCGGCATACTTGAATTCGGACCATCAACAAGAATACCCTGCAGAAGCGATTCGAACGTCTCGGTGAATACGAAGTTCTCCTTTGGGAATTTCTTACCTGCCAGGTTCTGGTCTATATGGCTGAACATCAAATCTATCTCGGCAATTAACTTTTCGCCGCACGTTATCTTACCGCTCGTACTTGCCGCTTCAGAGGCGATGGATTCAATTTTTGCATCTAATTTTAGTGTGTCGCCGGGCTTTACGTAGTCATAAAAGACGGCTTTTTTTATCTTCGCAAGGATGACCTTTTCTTGAAATTTTTTTGCCTCGCCCACAAGTATCCCTGATGTCTGGGCCATTGCCTCAATCATCAGGCTTTCCGGCATAACGGGAAAGCCCGGAAAATGGTCGTGCAGATGCTCTTCGGCAAGCGTTACATTCTTGACCGCCACGGCACTTTCGCCGCTCTTAAACTCAACAAATTTATCTATCCAAATCCAACGCATTCTTTGCCTGTATTAAAACTATCGGCAGGCTTGCCAAAGGTCAACCTGCCGATTACATCTCCAGGATTGTGTCGCTATTATGCTGCGTTTAACTTACTATCAATGTAACTTACAATTGTTCCCACAGTGAACAAATCACCTAATTTATTGATGTCGGGGTCGTTCGCAAATTCGCCAAGTTCGATGTACGGCATTTTGTTTTTCAGTTCGGCCAATCCTGTTTCGGTCAATTTGCCGTTACTGACAAATTCGGGACTATTCATCAGACTCTCCGCTGGAAATAACTCTTCCCGCGGAATTTTCATTTTGAACGCCTTTTCTAATCGAAACACTATGTCCAGAAAGTCAATGCTTTCAGCTCCCAAATCTCCCATCAACGTTGCTTCAGCCTTGGCCTCATCGTCGTCGACTCCCAATGCATCGACGAGCACTTCCTGAACTTCTCCAAATATTTGGTCCCGACTCATTGCCATATTTTTTACCTCCGGTACTCTTACTTGTGTAACAATCCTTGATTATGTGTCTCTGATTTCTCACTTATTTATCTACGAACCACGAACTATGAACTACGAACTATCTCAGCAGCTTCCATCGGCGCCTCATATTTTCGATAACTTTGTCGTCCACCGCTGCCATTGACGGATTTTCATCGGCCAGGTTAAAATGCCTCAGGCCGAACTTTGCTTCGACGATTCGTTCATCGTCTGAGACGCCTATGCCGCTAAAACTACTTACGTTTTCCTCGATTTTCCTGGCCTCAACTGTATATTCTATCTGGCCGCCTGGAGCCAGAAAGCTTTTATATTTTACATTTCTTGCCTCCGCAAGCAATATCATACTGTGGGCAAAATTTTCCGCCTCCCGCACGAGCCACGAGGCCGATTCAATCAATCCCTCTAATAGCAGCACGCCCGGAAGCACCGGAAACGTGGGAAAATGGTCCGCTAAGTATTCTTCAGCCAAGGAAACGTTCTTTACCGCCTTTATTTCCTTGCCGCTTTCCAGCGAAACAATCTTGTCAATAAGTATAAATCTCATAGTTTCGGCCATTGTAGTGATACGTAACAGTTTTTCCAGCCTTTTTTCGGTTTTTTGAGGTTTATTGATATTGGAAAATCCTATGTGATTGGCTATACTTTTTATCTATGAATATACGCGACGCTAAAATTATCGATGCC
>DATLBB010000102.1:0-8546 GCA_035527155.1 Sedimentisphaerales bacterium | reverse complement strand
AATGACGGCTGGGGCGGACCGGAAATCCGTGAACCCGAGTGGAAAATCCCAGTCTGGCACACTTTCATCAACAACTGGAACAATCCCTACTATGGCGGCGGCAGCGAAGATGAGCCGGGTTGCTGGTTTGATTTTGCCATCGGCGCTGTGGACTTCTTTATGCTCGACTGCCGCTACTATCGTATGAAACCCAAAGGTGAGAAGCCCTCAATGCTCGGCGAGATCCAGAAAAAATGGCTCTTCAAAAAGCTAAAGGCCTCTACCGGCGCATTCAAGGTCATTGCCTCGTCCGTGCCGTGGGCCTTTGGCACCAAGCCCGGTAGCCGTGATCCTTGGCAGGGCTACAAGAAGGAACGTGAGGATATCTTCTCCTTTCTCGAAGAAAATAAAATTAATGGAGTAATCCTTCTCTCAGCCGACCGTCATCGCTCCGATGTGTGGAAGATTGAACGCCCGAACGGTTATGCGTTATACGAGTTCGAAAGTTCGAAGCTAACCAACATTCACACCCACAGCCTGATGCCGGGCGCCCTGTTCGGTTACAATAAGAAATGTTCATTCGGACTACTCTCATTCGACACAACCGCGCCCGACCCAAAAGTAACTTACCAGATCATAAGTATAGATAATGAAATCATCCACACATTCTCGCTGCGCAAAAGTCAGCTTACACACAAAGACAAATAATGCAGGGAAAACCCCAAACGCCCTCTTTCGCGTTTGCCCCCCATGCTAATCGGCATGTTACATAATCTTACCTGGTTCGACTTCTTGAACGACGCGGCTCATCACTGATGTCCAGGGGTTCGTCAGATCGGTATTCTAACTCTGGAAGTGGCTCCCAACCAGCCGGTTGGGTGTCCCAGCCCCGTAAAGGTTCTCTCAGCTCTGTTTGAGACCCTTTGATTTCATTTCCCTTATCCCGTAACTCTTCGTCCCAATACATCGGATTAACAGGTATGCGCTCAATACTGTTCCCATCAAAGCTGTAAAGCATATCGTAGTAATGCCTGGCGTACATATTCCTTCCGCCCGACCAGTCATTCACAGGCACAACATCCACCAGAACCGCCCCCGTGCTATAATCGATTGTCTCTGGTAATACAGTGACCGCTACTGACGTAGTACTCTTTTCCATTTCCACCGGCTCGAAGTCAGCAACCTTACCTATAACCTCTCCACGCTTGACGGCAAAGTCCTTACTGTACCAATAATCCAACATATATTTGGCTATCTGTACTGTAACAACCTTACCCGCCTCCTGTATGCTGCGGGGGAAAAAGTACAATGTTCCCGGAACCTTTACGATCCCTGTTATGTCAGAAAACCCGCTCCATAAGACAATTTGGTCCTTTAGGTCTTTGTCTCGCTCGTCGACCTGGTTCGTCCGAGCAACAGGATTAAAAACCCCTAATCTAATTCTGTATCGGTAGCTCTTCTGTGGCTCTACAGTATCATCGTGCGCCCAGAACACCAATGGCTCGCGCAGCTTTGCAGGATTCGTTCGCTTCAGAATAAGAATCTCGTCCAGTTCTTTATAAATATCATCTAAAGTTGTTATCTTTGAAGCCGCTCTAAGTTTCGCCAGACGTATTTCCCTTTCCCTCGCACGCTCTTCACGCGCTTGCAACCTTGTCGTAGCCTCACCTTCGCCATAGGTTTCGCTGCGGTCTCCTCGTGTCCTCGTCTCTCTGCCACGTCTACTACTACTCAAACGATCCTGCCTGCTCGTGTTTACATCGGACCGTCTTCGTGATGATCCTGTTTCAAATGCGCCGCCGCTCCGCTCTTCGCGCGCTTTTTCACGCTCCTCTCTCGCCTTTTCACGCTCCTCTTCACGCTCCTTCCGCTCTTCATCCCGGGCTCTACGCTTCTTTTCCATCTCTATCTCTTGCCGCTGCTCTACGTACTTCTTATGCAGAAGCGGGGGGAACCACTCTTCTTTTGCCGATGCAATATTATAAGCCTCCGGCTGTAGCAGAGTCATCCTCACTTCTGCATCATCAAATTTAAGCAGGCGCACTTTTATTCCGCCAGGCGGCAGATCTTCAACCTCTTCTACAGATTCAAACAACTTTTTGCGAGGATCGATCTTTGTTCGGGGCACAACTTGCCACTCGCTCCAACTGCCATCGGCGCCCAATTCTTGTCTTTGCAACTGCACAGCCGCAAAAATCGGAATCGCAAGGCACGGGTCACGCCATTCTTCCTGCTCAACACCATCGCCGGCAAAGTTGTCATAAAACCTCCCATATAAACCGGCGACATCAAACTTAGCCTCCACCGTTATAAAATCAATATCATTTGGCTCGCACACTGTTACTTCATAACGGTTCTCCTCATCGATATCTATAGTAGGCACATAAGCCACTGCCCTGATGTACTCGAGTGCCACACCGGCGACCTCACCAATCCGCGGAATACGATATTTTCGTTTATCAGTAAAGTCTGTTGAACTATAAATAGGCAGTGGCCAATACAGGCTAATATCAATATCACCTATCGGTGAGTTGACCAGACGAACGAAATCATCAAGTCGCTGCTTATATGGCGGCAGCGGCTCAGGCTTGCTGTCCAGCTTCTCCTTCAAAAGCTCAGCATCCCTGCTTATGCGAATATCAATCTTTCCGGGGCCGAACTCCTCACCAGTGTATTGAATCTTGTTCGGGCTGATGACAACACGTATAATCATAAGCCAGATACACACAAGTCCAATAAGAGCCAAAACCATCTTTTCAACATGTTCTTCGAAAAAGTTGTCACCTTTTTTACGCATTTTTACACCTTCGGGTATTTTTCTCTTTTGTTTCCTTACCTTGTGATAGAACTTCTAACGTCGGCGTCTGGAATCCCAGTCTGGCAGTGTGGTTTGAATTATCTGTGATTTCTTAACCGATTCCGGCTTAATCTCATCGTAGCCCTTTTTGCTAAAGATATATTCGCAAATCAAATCCAATTCTACCACCGCGTCCTCGCCATAACGGTAGAGACTGTGAGTTTCATCTTGTCGGTCAATCGACGTGATCCTGTATTCTAAAATCGTTATCTGATTATGCTTTGCGTATCTCGGCTCCTGTGTCTGCCCGCTCGATTCGCGAACTATATGCTGCTTGGCGCTGCAAAGCTGCTGCATAAATTGCAAAACCGCTTTCTTACCGACCGCAACACGCACATTAAAATGCACAACGTCAATATCATCATTGCATACTCGAGCAGTGCATGGTATTACAAGTCCATCCAGAGTTGTGAGAAGATAGCGGGGCCTGCCACCCGTCGTTCTTTCTCTGGACGCGCGGGTCGTCGCCTCGCTGCTGCCAAAATTTACACCCAGAAGCTGTTTGACCGGCGATTTGAAAACACTGTTCGAGCCCGAATTCATAGCGTCTATCGTATCGATAATATCTTCGATTATCCAGTAACCTGACTGGTAATACCAGCAATCCTCAACCGCCTCGAGCGTCCCGGCATACTGATAATCGCCCCAGAATTCGTATCCGCTCAAATCAATCGGATTAGAATAAATATTACAAGATTCCGCTTTCGCTCGGCAAAGAGCATCTTTTATATCGTCGCCGGCTTCATTCAAAGCACTCCGACGTAAGCTCCTGCCGGTGCGACGGCCACTAAATAAGCCCCCCAGACTTCTCTTCAATTCCGCCTCTGTCGGACACTCACCTGCATTTATACGCTTAAGCAGCTCATCAACACCGGCGCGAAACCGCTGCCCGAATTCCTTGAAAAGCAATGTCGAGGTATCTTTGGGCTCAGGAAATATCTTATCGCTTAATAACTGTCTTTGAGTGAGTTCTTTTGCTAAAAGCGTTATTTGATTGGCATCGTTTTCATAAGCTTTCTGACGCTCCTGCTCTAATTTCCATTGGTCGCTGGGAACGGCATTTTGTTGTAAGGACCCAATATAACTGCCCCTCTTCACAATACTTTCTTCAGACATCTGCTTCTTGAGATTACTGTTGATTAATTCCGTAGGTATAAAAAGAAGCGCACCAACCAATCCTATAACAACCGGTACAAATAGCGATGAATGTCTCTTGAAAACACTCAGTTTTTGGATAACATCTTTTAATTTCGGGATATCCATTTTGGCTCACAAATCTATTTCGCTTTTTTCATTTTTGTTCCAGCTTGCCACAAATCCGCCGCCGCAATTGCCCTGCCGCACTCCTCGGATTGCAGGCTAATCAACCACGGCTCGACCGAACTCGCCGAAGTCTAATCTAAAAGTCCTCAAGCCCTATCGTTCGCCTTCCCCTAGTCGGTTCAACCTGGGTCCCGCTGACTGGCACCGCAGGCGTACTCGACCGAGAACCAGGATAGGCGGCCATAGCCGGGGCCACCACTGCCACGACAGGCGGCGCCGGTGCATCTTTCCACAGAAATTTAACATTCAGTCTGAACCAATAGTCATTAACTGTATAAATGGGTTTACCTCTGCCGTCGAGTTTCTCTTTCCCGTCCTCGTCCAGCTCGGCAACCTTACTGATAATTTCCTTTGTCATAGGGTCAATCAAAACCCGCACACCTATCTCTTGAGTTTCTATCTCTCTTGTCGTTCGAGTTTTTTCAAATCTAATATCCTCAACGCCTATCCCTGTGAATATATTCCTACTCGTATCACCTCGTTCTTCACGTGCTTCGACGGGATCGCTCTTCGGGTTGAAGTGCTTGACGTCTGTTTTCTTGTACAGTTTGAATGGACTGTTCCCGTCAACAATATCATCGAGACGCGTCAATCGAGTAATAAATCCCCATTTACTCCGGTCGTCCTCCACTCCAGCCGGGTCCATCAATTCATCTATGTTCTTATAGGGACTGTGCCCCACTATTGTCACCAAAAATCCCGGTTCTCCTTGTTTTGCAGTCCCAACGCCCTGCCGGCTTCCCGCCCCAGCGTACTGTTCACGATACCTGTTACGTTCATAATACTCACCGTCTCTGCTGGCAAACATCTCAGTATTAACGTCTTCTACAAAGTAAGTCTGCATATCCGTTATAAAAATTTGCTTTCGCTCCTTGCGTGGAGTCTTCAAAACCGTTTCCACATCAGCGGCGGCAAAGGCCCTATAAAGCTCACTCTGGTTCGGATTGTTTTTTTCGTTTGGCAGGGCTGAAATTATGGTTTCTGTCAATAGCGGAACTATATCACGATAATTAAAAACTTCAAGTTCCTTTTGTATTATCGCTTCATAACCAGAACCTGCGCTTTTTTGAGCTTTGACTTTGCGTATGGACTGGTCGGCCTCGTAAATAATCTCACTGGTTTGCCGACGTTCACTCGACTTATCACTATAATTGGCCTTGTCGAAAAGCGCTCTCCCGAAAGACAGAACCGATACCAGCAGTATCAAGCCCGCCGTAGCGGTAAAGTACTTGGCTTTATTTGCCCACGCCATTGACCGCGCAATCCCGCGTGGCAGCAGGTTGCTTTCTATCCTTCCCAGGCCCAGGGCCTGCAAGCCAAGGCCATAAACAATCCCAAAATCACTGACACTTTCGTGAAATTTTGCCGCCGAGACACCTGAGCTTATCGCAAGCTTTTTAAATGAATCCGGCCTCTCGACAGGTATTTCCACTGTCTGCTGCAGGTATTTGAGCAGCCCTCGCATCTTCGTTCCGCCGCCGAGAGCGATAATCTTCGACAATTTAGTGTTCGGATTGGAAGTCCTGTAAAAGCCTAATGACCGCTGGATTTCAGTGGCCAAATCTGTAAAGACCGGCCGCATCGCCTGGAATATCTGCCGCGCATACTTGCTCATTGGAGCCGTGCGTTTGAGTTTCTCAGCTTTTTCAAAATTAAGTTTAAATGTATTTGCTATCGCCTTTGTAAAGGCATTACCTCCTATAAGAATACATCTTTGCCAAACCGTCGAGCTTGTGCAGACAACCAAATCCGTATTTTCCGCGCCTATGTTGAGAACAACGGTAGCTTCATCATCGGAACGGGCCAAATCAGAATGGTCGTACAACACGTAGTTATAAAGGGCCATCGGCGCCATCTGAACGTAGCCAACCTGTATATTTTCTCTGCCAAAATGCTCCATCGCTGAATTAACCACTTCATTCTTTATAGCGAAGATACCCACTCTGCTTTCAGCGCTGCCTGCCTCCGTCATCAACTGCCAGTCCCACTGCACATCATTGATATCAAAAGGAATCTGTTGAACTGCTTCGAACTTAACGATTTCGGGAATGCGCTTCTCCTCGACGGGCGGAAGGTTCACAAACCGGGCAAAACTATTCTGGCTTGGAACAGAAATAATTACATCATCTTTGCCAAGATTGTTTTGCTCTACAAACTGGCGCAAACTTAATGCAACCAGCTCGTCTCTTTCTGCAGCCCTTACTCCGTCTCCGGTAACAACTTTGCCGTGTTGGATATTGTCGAAGCCGGTCACCTCAACAACGTTGCCCTCAGCGCTCAAGTGCATTGCCTTGAGCGAATTACTGCCTATATCTATTGCCCAGACTGCACCGGTTTTCGACGCCATAAAAAACCTCCCACCTTAGTTTTTAGCTCATACCTGTGGCTCTGTCATCTGTAAACTATGAACTCAATCACCTTGTAAATCCATTTTAACAAATATATTATACCTTATTATGAAAACTTTTTCCATAAATACTCTTGGCTGCAAGGTCAATCAATACGAAAGCCAGCAGATTCGCCAGTTTCTCGAACAACTCGGGCTCAGCCAGGTTGAAACAGCCGAAAAGCCTGACTTTGCAGTCATCAACACCTGCTGCGTAACCCATACTGCATCAGCAAAGAGCCGACAACGCATCCGAAAAGCCCAAAAGCTGAGCCCTAACTCCGTCATAGTTGTCTCTGGCTGCCTGCCAACCGTACAAATCGGCGAACTAAACAATCTGGGTGAAAATGTCCATATTATCAATAATCGAGATAGCCTGCCTGCTACTTTAGCTCAAATAGTCAGTGCCAAAGCCGATACCTCCAGTACCCAGACCCTTCAATCCTGCAAAAAAAAGTGGGCCAATCAGCCGAAACTGCCGCATTTGACCGCCTTTAGGGGCCATACAAGGGCCTTTCTAAAGATTCAAGACGGCTGCGACGGATATTGTTCCTACTGTATTGTACCTAAAACACGCCCTTTTGTCCACAGCAAGTCTCCGGAAGCCGTTCTCGAAGAGGCGCAATCGCTTATTAATGCTGGACATAAGGAAATTGTCTTAACTGGAATATTTCTCGGAGCTTACGGCCAAACAAGCGTCAGGCGAAAAAACTGGCCCAGCCCGCAAAACCACAAATTGCCCGAATTGCTCGATAAAATGGCGAAAATACCCAATCTTGCGAGGATAAGACTGAGTTCGTTAGAGCCGGCTGACGTAACGCCGCGATTACTCGATACCTTCTCCAAACACCGTAACATTATGCCGCATCTGCACTTATCGCTCCAATCCGGTTCAAATGCCGTCCTGAAAAGGATGGGCAGGCAATACGGAGCCGAAGAATTTACAGACACGGTCAGGGCAATTAAAGCCCGGCTCGACAGGCCCGCCATAACTACTGATATAATCGTAGGTTTTCCCGGCGAAACCGATGCCGATTTTGAGGACACTGTGAATTTGGCCGGAGATGTAGGCTTTGCAAAAATGCACATTTTCAGCTTCTCGCCGCGTAAAGGCACCGCCGCCGCAAGTATGCAAGGTACTGTAGATAATAGGGTTATAAAGCAGAGAGTACGAATATTGCGTGATTTGAATACCGAATTGGCCCGCAAATTTCGCCGGCAATTTATTAGCGAAACCGCTACGGTTTTGACGGAAAATAGTAATCAGCAGCCAAGCGGCAGAAGTGAACGATATTTTATGGTTTATCTTGAAGAATCGGGCAAAAAGCTGGAAAAAAACGAGATTGTAACAGTAAAATTGCTCAAAAATGCTGAAAATGGGCTTATCGGCACACCTGACGGGAAATTCCCAAAAAATTGACAAAAATTTGCAAAAAGTTTCCAAAAAGCTCCGCAAAAAACACACCTTTTTACACTTTTTTCCGATCGCATAAGTTGTTGGCCGGTGCTGTTGTAGTATGAAACGAAATAAATTGGCTTTGATTGGGTTTGTATTGGCTTTGTTTTGGCCAAGTGCCCAATTGGATGTATTTTCATAATCCTTTGTTAATACTTTATTTACGTTATTTACGTTCATAGGGTCATCCGGGAAATTGGCTTTGTTTTGCATAAAAGAGCTGATTTGTAGAGAGTTCTCTACAGTTGTAGAAGAGAATTTAAAGTTTAAAGTGGAAAATGTAAAACCAAAGCTCAAAATGTAAAGCGAGTTTCTTCCCATTCGACTACTTTCGTTTCGCTACAAGACTATTGGCCATAGACTAATCACCATTTTCTTCTTTTCGGCCTTCTGCAAAAAAACACGTCCCTCTATAAATGCACGGATGTGCGCGTTTGATGCGAAAATTGGCCTGTTTTTGACAGGATTGATAGGATTAACTTGTTGTTGGCACAGCAGTTAAAATTTTTTTATTTTTTTGGGATTTGGCCGGTTACTATGTGCGC
>DATLBB010000101.1:0-6732 GCA_035527155.1 Sedimentisphaerales bacterium | reverse complement strand
GGCTAATTTGGTATTGCTCGGCCAACTGTTGACAGTCAATATAAGTATGCCGGTGGGGCAGGGATTATCAAAATACTTTTCGAGTAATTCGCGGTTTTGGGATACGAAATCGTCGGCGCCTTTGATAACAACAACTCGCTTGTCTGTTAAGAACGGCGCCGTCCGCAGCTCATCCAGAATATCGGCAGCCGTAATTTCCTTGGGGTCGGCGTTAAAAAGTCCGGTCGCTCTTTGTGACGGCTCTACAAGCTCACCGAGCAGCTCCCGGCAGTTGGCGTTCACAAGGGAATCTTCCTTGCCGGCTATTACATAAATGGGTTTGAAGCTTTTCATAACGCATAGCGGCGAGCAAGGTATAACGAACAGAGTTCTACTTTTACCTCCGCCTTTTTGCCTTTTTACTTTTTGGGCGTTTTGATTTGGATTTCGCTTTGGCTTTAGGTTTCACCTCTTGTTTCGGATTCGGTTCCACTTTAGCTTTCGGTTCAGGTTCCGCTTCGGATTTTGGTTCCTGACTGCTGTCGGTTTTGTCCTTTTGATTATTTGCGTTTTCGTATGCTATCTTCGCGGCAGCAACGAGCTTATCGTCCCCCTTGAGCTTGATTAACCGCACACCCTGCGTATTCCTGCCAATCGAGCGGATTTCATCCAGGCCGGTGCGAATAATCATCCCATTGGCCGTTATCAACATCAGCTCGTCTTTGTACTGCACGGCTTTGAGACCCACCACCTTGCCGTTGCGGACCGTTGTTTTTATGTTTATAAGGCCTACTCCGCCTCGGTTCTGCGTTCGGTAATTCTCAAGGCTCGTTCGCTTCCCGTAGCCGTTTTCACAAACCGTAAGCAGTGCCGCTTTTTCTTCCGCGACCACCATATCGACCACCGAGTCGCCGCCGCGCAGCTTTATGCCTTTGACGCCCCGTGAGACTCTGCCCATGGACCGGACCTGCCCTTCGTCGAAGCGTATCGTCATGCCGTCGTGCGTACCAAGTACAATCTGGTCGCTGCCCGTTGTCAATGCCACCCCAATCAAATCATCGTTGGGATCCAGCTTGATTGCAATCACACCGACCGACCTCGGATTGCTGTAAGAGCTCAGCTTCGTCTTCTTGACCAGTCCGTTTTTCGTCGCCATTATAAGCTGACGCTGACAACCCTCCCCGCTCTCGTCATCAAACGTCCGCACGTTGATTATGGATGCAACCTTCTGGTCGCCTAACTTCAGCAGGTTCACGATATTTCTGCCCTTGCTCTGCCGTGACATGCTCGGCACGTCATAGACCTTCAGCCAGTAGCATTTTCCGCGATTGGTAAATATAAGAAGATAATCGTGCGTCGAAGCGATGAAGAGGTGCTCTAAGAAATCGCCCTTTTTCGTATCTGAGCCGATTATCCCTTTGCCCCCCCTGCCTTGCTTGTGGTATGTATCGAGCGGCATCCGTTTTACGTATCCACTGTGGCTTACTGTAACAATCACTTCCTCTTCAGCTATCAGGTCCTCGATATCTATCTGCTCGACTCTCGCGGTAATTTTCGTCCGCCTTTTGTCACCATACTTTTCCTTCATCTCGTGGATATCTTCGCGAATGATGTCCAGCAGCAGTTCTTCCTTGGCCAGCACCGCCTCATATCCTTCTATCTGCTCGGCAAGGTCGGCGTATTCTTTCGCCAGCTTCTTCATCTCCAGGCCCGTCAGTCTTTGAAGCTGCATTGTCAGAATCGCATCGGCTTGTGGACCTGTCAAAAAGTGCTTAGATTTACTTTTTTCTTTGACAAAGGCCTTCGGCAGCAGTTCTCGAAGCGTCGCCGACTCGGTTAACCGCAGCGGCTTTTTCATCAGGCTCAGCTTAGCGGTAGGCGCATCGGGCGACTTCTTGATCAGCTCGATGATTTCGTCGATGTCACTAACCGCTAAGATAAGACCTTCCAAAATATGCGCCCGGTTTCTGCATCTCCTTAAAAGAAATCTGCTTCGACGCCGAATAACCGTCTTGCGGTGCTCGATATAGCAATCGAGCGTCTGCCTGATATTGAGCGTTTCGGGCCTGTTATTAACAAGAGCGATATTGGCAATGGCGAAAGTCGTCTGCAAAGGCGTGTAACGGTAAAGCTTGTTCAATACGATTTCGCTGTCGGCGTCTCTTTTCAGGTCCACGACTACCCGAAGGCCGTGGCGGTCAGACTCGTCCCGAACGTCCGCAATTTCCGCTATTGTGCCGCTGTGGACACAAGCTGCAATCTTCGAGACAATCGTCGTCTTGACGACCATATAAGGTATTTCGGTTATTATTATCCTTTCCTTGCCCTTCTTGGTTGTTTCGATTTCTACTTGTCCCCGGACTGTCAAATGCCCCCTGCCGCTCGTATAAGCATCCACAATACCCATTCTGCCGCAAATGATTCCGCCCGTAGGAAAGTCCGGACCCGGAAGACGCTTGATAATGTCCTTGAATCCGCAGCTTGGGTCTTCGATAACCAGCAGCAGCGCGTCACAAACCTCGCCAATATTGTGCGGCGGAACATTCGTCGCCATACCAACGGCGATTCCGGTACAGCCGTTGACTAATAGATTCGGGAACTTCGCCGGCAGGACCGTCGGCTCATTACGCGTCTCGTCATAGTTCGGCACAAAATCTACTGTATCGTGGTTAATATCTTCGAGTATCTCCATAGCTGGTGCGGCCATCCTCGCTTCGGTATATCGCATAGCAGCCGGTGGGTCCGCATCGATACTGCCGAAGTTGCCCTGCGGGTCGATTAGGCAATACCGCATACTCCATTCCTGGCCCAATCGCACTAACGTATCGTAGATTGCCTGGTCCCCGTGCGGATGGTAGTTGCCGCCCGTATCGCCGACAATTTTCGCACATTTGCGGTGCCGGCTTCGAGGCCCGAGATTCAAATCGTTCATCGCTGCTAATATTCGTCGTTGCGATGGCTTCAACCCGTCCCGAGCGTCCGGAAGGGCACGTGAAACAATTACGCTCATCGCATAGTTCAGGTATGATTTCTTCAGCTCGTCGAGTATCCGAATATCCTCGACACGTCCGCCGCTTTCCACAGCCGTCTCAGCCTCGGCATCTTCCCCGGCTCTCTTTTTTGCCTTCTTAGCCTTCTTCATAAACTTTTCTTCTGAATTCCACAGTTTTACACTTTCAGCTTCTCATTTTACGCTCCTTATACGTTACCCGAAATTGAAATGAAAAGCAAATATCTTAATGATTTCATGATACCTTACCTCCTTTTTACTATAGATTATTCTACAGTAAATACGCTGGCTGGAAAAAACATCTCCTGCACAAGTCTTTCTTATATTGACGCTTCGGGTAGTTTATCTGTTTTTCTTATGAAAGTCGATATAATTCTACACATCCTGGAGACTGCACTTGTACCGTAGATTTTGTCCTTGCAAAATCGCCTTAGCTGCCTTACAATCCTCCATCATAAGGTCGTCCTGAGCAAAAGAGGTCGTTTAGCCGTCGCCGGCACGGCGACGCCATCGAGAATCGAGTAACGAGCATCGAGTATGTTTGAATCGTTAACTGAAAAATTCAATTCAGTCTTCAGGTCGCTGGCCGGCCGGGGAAGAATCACCGAAGCAAACGTCTCAGACGCCATGCGAGACGTCCGCAAGGCCCTTCTCGAAGCCGACGTCAACTACAGTGTCGTAAAGAAGTTCTGCAAAGACGTAACCCAGGCCGCCATCGGTGCCGAGGTAATAAAGAGTCTTCATCCGAGCCAGGTGCTGGTCAAAATCGTCAACGATGAGTTGACAAAGTTGATGGGGCCGGTCGACACCCGCATCTATTTTGTCTCGCCCGGGCCCACCGTAATTATGTTGGCAGGCCTCCAGGGCGGCGGGAAAACCACCACCGCCGCAAAACTCGCAAAATACCTCGTCGCTAACGGAAAAACACCCCTGTTAGTCGCTGACGACCTGCAAAGGCCCGCCGCCATAGAGCAGTTAATTATTTTGGGTCAGCAGTCAGATATCGATGTCTACAGCGAAGACAGCAAAAATTCCGTAAAGGTCGCAAAAAACGCCGTAAAGCACGCAAAGGAAAACGCCTACGATGTCGTCGTCCTCGATACCGCAGGCCGACTGCACATAGATGAAGGGATGATGGCCGAGGTAGCCAATGTCGCAAAAGCCGTAACCCCCCACCAGATTTACCTCGTCTGCGATGCGATGACCGGCCAGGACGCCGTAAATTCTGCCAAAGAGTTCAACGAGCGGCTTGAGCTTGACGGCGTCATCCTTACAAAACTCGACGGCGACGCACGAGGCGGGGCCGCACTCAGTGTAAAGGCCGTTACAGGAAAGCCTATCAAGTTCATTGGCGTCGGAGAAAAGCTCGACAAGCTCGAAGAGTTCCACCCCGAACGTATGGCCGGCAGAATCCTTGGCATGGGCGATGTTGTAACACTCGTCGAAAAAGCTCAGGAGCATTTTGAGGTCGAAGAGGCGGAGAAACTGCAAAAGAAAATAGCCAAGGGAAGCTTTGGCTTCGATGATTTCCTAAAGCAGATGCAGGCCGTAAAAAAAATGGGCGGCGTAAAGGATATGCTAAAAATGATGCCCGGTATGGGGGGGCAACTCGGAGATATGGATATCGATGACGGCGAAATTAGAAGAATGGAGGCAATTGTCTATTCTATGACGCAGGCCGAACGCCGTGAGCCGGA
This sequence comes from Sedimentisphaerales bacterium, assembly GCA_035527155.1. Taxonomy (GTDB): domain Bacteria; phylum Planctomycetota; class Phycisphaerae; order Sedimentisphaerales; family Anaerobacaceae; genus CS2-K091. Next base: position 2,046 of record DATLBB010000101.1, on the reverse strand, counting down.
TATTATAGATGCATCAAGAAGAAGACGGGTCGCCGCTGGCGCCGGCGTCCAGGTCCTCGATGTCTCCGGTCTCGTAAAGACCTTTAAGCGAAGCCGAGATATGATGAAGGCGATGAGCGGAGGAAAGCTCGGCGGCCTCAAGAGTCTATTCAGCGGCGGTTTGAATATGGACACATTAAGCGCTGCTATGTCGGGTGGAAGAAAAATAAAGCAGCGCTCAAAGCGAAAAAGAACCATAAAGCGAAAAGGTAAAATAAAACGCAGATAAAAAAATAAAAAGATCATCCTGAACTCAGCGAAGGATCTGGCCTGAACAAAAGAGAAAATCTTCGCTGCTCTTTGGCTGGCTCATAAGGATATTTAGCCCCACAATTTATTGGGGGATTATTCTGCAGGAAATATTATGAAGAAAAATCTAAACCGTCGTGATTTTCTGAAAGCTGCGGGCCTGACAGCCGCATCCCTGACAATGCCCGGATGTCATAGTGATGGGTGGCAGCCTCAAGCTTTGCTTGGAGATGGCTCAGCCCCGAACTTCATTATCATCTACTGTGACGACCTCGGCTATGGTGACATCGGCTGCTTCGGGTCAACGAAGCATCGCACGCCGAACCTCGACCGAATGGCCGACGAAGGTATGCGGTTTACGAGCTTCTATGTAACCAGTGGCGTATGTACCCCGTCCCGGTCGTCTTTGATGACCGGCTGCTATCCTCGCCGAGTCAACATGCACGCCAACGACACAGGCCTCTGCGTCCTCTTCCCTGTAAATAAAAAGGGACTCAATCCGGATGAAATCACCATCGCAGACGTACTGAAGAAGAAACGCTACGCAACCGCCTGCATCGGCAAATGGCACCTCGGCGACCAGCCGCAGTTCCTCCCCACACGCCAGGGCTTCGATTATTACTACGGCATACCCTACAGCAACGATATGGGCAAAGGACGAAACAACAATCGCCCACTGCTGCCTTTATTGCGGAACGAAAAGGTCATCGAGGCGCCCGCTAAGCAGGACACCCTTACAAAACGATACACAGAAGAGGCGATCAAGTTCATCACGGCAAATAAAGACAGGCCCTTCTTTATTTACCTGCCGCACACTATGCCCCACAATCCGGTCCACGCCGGCGAAAAGTTCCGCGGAAAATCCGCAAACGGCGGATATGGTGACACCGTAGAAGAGATTGATTGGTCCACCGGCCAAATCCTCGCCGCCCTCAGAAACTTCGGCATCGACGACCGTACACTGGTCATATTCACGTCTGACAACGGCGCCTCCAATAGTTTCGGAGGCGGCAACGGCCCGCTCCGAGGACACAAAGGAAGCACCTGGGAAGGCGGAATGCGCGAACCTTGCGTCGTCCGCTGGCCCGGAAAAATCACCGCAGGAAAAACCTGTGACGAAATAGCCACCACAATGGACCTGCTGCCCACTTTCGCACAATTGGCCGGCACAAAACCGCCGACCGACCGCATCATCGACGGAAGGGACATCTGGCCGCTTATGGCAGACAAAAAAAATGCAAAGTCACCGCACCAGGCCTTCTATTATTATCAGATAGACCAGTTGCAGGCAGTACGCTCAGGCAAGTGGAAGCTGCACCTGCCCCTAAAGCAAAAAAAACGAAACTGGGGAAAGCCTGTTCCCAACAGCCCACTCCAGTTGTATAATCTCGATGACAATATCTCCGAAAAAAATAATGTTGCAGATAAGCATCCCGACGTAGTCAAACGTCTCCTCGCTCTTGCCGAAAAGGCCCGTGACGACCTCGGTGACGTCAATCGCAAAGGCAAAAACCAGCGACCGGCCGGCTGGGTCGAAAATCCTAAGCCCCTGCTGCTCGCATCGAAGTAAGGTGGTGCTAAAAGCAAAAAAAGTCTGATGACGAAAGAAGAAACAAACACGACAATAAAAGGCAAAATCTCAATCGAGCAATACCTAAAAAAAGTAGCTCGCTTTGCTGACAGCGATTATGGAAAGCTGGTAAGAAGCCAATTTGAGGACATTGAAGGCGCCAGTGAATTGGCAATGCTGGCCGCTCC
>DATLBB010000100.1:0-3849 GCA_035527155.1 Sedimentisphaerales bacterium | reverse complement strand
CCCGGCCCCTTGTGTGGGTTGTTCTTGAGATAATGCTTAAAAGCCCAAAACATCAATCCTGTACTTGCCATGATTAGTCTCCTAAAATAATATTATTTTTATTGACAATTGCCCCGCACTCGCTATAATAAAACAAGCCAGTTGAGGGCGTGTAACCCACGACTGGCTCTAAACAAATTTGTTGAAAGGAACAAAAATGTCTGAGCCAATCATAACAAAAAAATGTGCTGTGTGCAAACAAAACAAATCTGTCTCGGAATTCTATAAACGTAACATATCTCCAGACAAACTGGCTCGTTTGTGTAAAAAATGTGCCAAAATTGAAAACATGAACTATGTACATACGCCAAATGGTAGACGTTCTGCGTATCTGTCGCACAAAAAGTACCGAAACGGAAATAAACAATACTACGCACGCCACCGACTGCTCAGTGCAATAGACCGGCAAATACGTCCAGAACGATATAAAGCAAAAGACACCATCAAAATAATGGTACGTAAAGGTGCAATGCCAGCAGCGTCTCAATGTACATGTATTTGTGGCAATCAAGCGTATTGCTATCATCATTACAGTTACGAACTCAAACATCGCCTTGATGTAATAGCTTTGTGCAATATATGTCATAGGGCTGTTCATGCTAATCGTCTAAAAGTTCTCCAGTTATAGGATTCCTTGGCCATTGATTGAGTTTACTTAACCCAATGCCCGGCCCCATTATCTTTGTGCCGAAAGTGGGGTTGCCCTGTCGTGTGGTGTAACCCGCCTTCGACGTTCTGAGGTTTATCTCATCCTTCAAATCTTTTTCAGGCGTATTCCAAGGCATGATTTCGCCACCACTTCGGGCACGTTTTAGTATTTCCAAAACATTAGCCTTTCATACCAGCGGGGATTGTCGTATTTCAAGTAACTACAAGACATACACTTGTGGGCAGGTCTGTTGTTCTTTTCACAAAAAAAATACATATACGACCCGCACTTACCACAAGGATCGTTCATTGCAGAAAGTGTTCCTTTCATTTTACTTTAGTACCCCCAGCCTTTGTTTGATGAGTTGTTCTGCGGCGTTCTTGAACTAACTTCAGCTCTTCTTCGTTTGACAGTTTCTTTTCGTCTTTAGCCATTTTACATTTCCTTAAAAAACAGGGGCGGGGGCCGAAGCCCCACATAACCCCAAAGTTAATATTAGATACTAATCTGCAACATCACAAACGGAACTGCATCATTTGCAGCAGCAGTCTCATCAATAATGAAACCAGCATGTTGATGACCAGTAGAATCACCTGTTATTGCAACAGCACCATTGATAGAGCCATCTGCAACAAAGTAAACTGAACGCTCATTAACAGAATCACCAAGACTACCAGAGTCGCCACCAGGGTTACAGAAGCACGGCCCCCAGGTTTGACCCCAGAAGTAATTGGATGCCGTAACATTGTTGTTAGCCACACACATAGTAGACTGATACTCTCTACCAGGGTTAAGGTTGCTTGTGAGGTACTTATAGGGATTTAAGAGAACCTCACAGAAGGGAGTGGCATCTGCCGATGTAATCGGAGCATCAAGATATACCTTTATTGCTACCGCGTCGCCACCAGTATTACTTATAATCCCACGCACCTGAACCGATGGATTGTGACATAAAAAGAATCCACCGATAAGCTCATTCTCGGCAACTTCTCCGTTAACAGCATAACCATCTGAAGCACCAAGCGTTATAGAAGAAAACTGGTCTCCAACAACATGGGCAACAGTGCCTTCCTCTGATATATTGATAACATTGGAAGCGTTCTGTCCACCTCTGCCGCCAAGTATGGCAGCAATCGCATAGCTATACTTATAAACACGCCCATCCCAAGTTGTGTATCTTGTTCCAGGAATGTACCGTTGAGTAGTTTCCTGAGCCGCATGTTTCAGTAGATTGTCGCCACTGTAGTCATGCGGACTGCCGGGCCAATCGATAGGATTTGATGGATAGTGTTGTACTACACTCATTTTAATCTCCTTTCAAGATTATGCAGTGTCTAAGGTAATTCCGACAACTGCTGGCCCTTCCACTCTTGTAGCTCCGATACTAAGTGTGGAAAATACTTGTATCGAATCGAGCCGGTCATTTCTGACGCTTATGCTCACTGTGGGTTCCTCGGCCACTGCTAAGACGATAGCGTCCTGTGCAAAGGCATAACTCTTGGTAGCACCGGTATCGGTATCGTCCGCAGAAAGTCTCGTGGACTTTAAGAACTTAAAGCCCATATAGGTGTCAATAAAGCCCTGTGCCAATGCCTTGACGGTGTTGTAGTCCGAGGATTTGACTTCTGTGGTATTGAGCAGTTGGTTGATATTGTGAGGGTTCGTCAGGAAATATCTCTGGCGCTCCTCGTCAATCTCGGCATTGTCCAAAAGCTCTTTACAAGTCAGAAGTTTGGCGATTGTCAGGCCGGTTTCGGTCGTGTTAGACCAATCGCTGCCGGCGGCACAAATAACGCCACTCGACTCAATCAACCGGCATTCGCCCACATCGTAGTTGTTGATAGTCGTTGCTCCCGTATGGCCTCCGTAAGCCGGGCCTCCGAGAGCGGTGATAATCACATCGTCAATCTGCCTGTTGAGTGAAAACGTCTGATTCTGAGCGTAAACGCTCTGAGGGTCGATAAGCAGTTTCAGCTTATCCGGCTTGTCGATTATGTCGGCAGGAACCACATAATCAGCCATTGACAGTTTACGTCTTGAATGATCGGCGTCCGAAATCGGCGTTGCGCCGTGCCTCGCTCCCCTGAGCTGGGCGTCTTTCGGGCCGATCCGCTCGACGTACATAGTATCCCCCGTGACATCCTCCATTCTGCAACATCCCCGTAACTTAGCCGGTTTCTGCTGGCTAAGTACCAGAATGTTAGCCTTGAACTGGTCAACAAAGGATACTGGTATTTGTGTACTCATTGGTACATCCTTTCCAATACATCCTTATACTTACGTTGACGGAAAGGTTGTCCAAAGAGGGCCTTCCCTGCATAGCGCTGGTCGCGGGCGGATTACCGCCATCGTCCGGGGCCACATAGGGGCTTGTCCGTTAAAAACCGGTTTTAACCGGCCTTATCTTTTATCATTTGCTCTCTTAATCTCATAACTCTGTCTATTAATGGTTGACGCACTGACTTATCCCTGCTGGTATAGCGAGGGTCGGCCATTATCTCATTTATCTGGGCCTGCAAGTCTTTCGGAGTCGGGATAGTTGATCTTTCAATCGGCTCGTGTTCGGAGAATTTGTCTTCCATATTAGCGACGTATTTTATCAAATCCGCGTCTTTATTGACTTTATCGAGGACTCTCTGATATAGCCCTTCGTCGCCTTCGGTTCCTCTTTCCACCGCCTTAGCGCCTCTAAAGACTTTCTGATCGTAAGCCCTTCCCCATTCATCATGGAGCTTATCCCATAATGAAGTATTAAAGTCTTCTTCCGCCTGTAGTTGGGCTGTCTTGCGTTTTACAGACAGTTCGTTGTTATGGGTTTCTATGGCCTTTACCTGCTTATCGCTCAGTCCTATCCTGTGAAATAAATCCTGATAGCCGTCTATTACTTCCTGCGGCATTTCTTCTTCGGTAATGCCTTCCGCACGTTGAATATTATAGTCTCCCGGCGTTTCAGGCCGTCCTGCCGCATTGTAAAACTCGTTCCAGTCATCGTCCCCCCATTTCTCGTTGGGGCGGGGCATCTTGTCTACGGGGACTTGCTTTCTCATGTGGACATGACTTTTCCCGAAGTCCCATATATTCTTAATCGTCGATAAAGTCTTATCGTCCCGCAAATCTTCATAGCCTTCGGGCGCTCGCGTATGCCAGTTTTCAGCCATATC
>DATLBB010000099.1:0-8178 GCA_035527155.1 Sedimentisphaerales bacterium | reverse complement strand
ATCTGTCCGCTGCCGAAGTCCCAGAAGATGTTCCATGCGAGGCAACCGCCGAAGTATCCCGGATTGTAGGGATGATATGGCGATGGGCCGAGCCAGAGGTCCCAGTTGATGTGCCTGGGGACGGGCTTGACTTCGGGCAGGTAGCTGCCACCTTTCGGGATGCGGCTGCACCAGACGCGAGCTTCTTTCACAGTACCGATTGCACCGCGCCGCACGAGTTCAACCATGCGCCGGTAATTATCGCTGGCGTGTATCTGCGTGCCCATCTGAGTTGCGAGCTTGCCTTTGTTCTTTAGGTAAGTCTGGCGGACCACGTGTGCCTCGTGCACGGAGTTGGCTAATGGCTTTTCGCAGTACACGTGTTTGCCTCGGTTCATAGCCCACACATTGACGAAGGCATGTGTGTGGTCGGTTGTGGAGCAGACGACTGCTTCGATGTCCTTCTGCTCAAGGCATTTTCGCCAGTCCACATACGTTTTGGCTCTGGGGAACCGATTGGCGGCTTTGGCGAGGTTCTGGTCGTTCACATCGCAAAGAGCGACGATATTCTCACTTGCGACGTTGTTCATGTTTCCACCGCCTCTACCAGCCACGCCGATGACGGCAATGTTGAGCTTTTCGTTCGGCGAATTGCCGGCCTTGAGGACCCCGGATTTGAGGATAGTGAGACCAGCTCCAACTACTGTGCTTTGTTTAAGAAATGTGCGGCGATTCAACTTACTATTCATCGGCTACCTCCTTAGTTTAGAGTTATAATTGATGGGACATTTGGTTTTTGCCATGCTGACAGACTAACTGAAAAAAGGGCGGGATTCAAGGATTTTTTTAAGTTTATAGAAGTAATTTTACAGTCTCGTGATGGTGGTATTTAATCTTTGGCGGAAAGGTCTGCACAAATGAGCTCTTCGTCGTTTCTGATGTAGACGTGTTTGTAGGCGAAGGCGGGATGAGACCAGCAGACGCCCCTGTCAAGTTGCCCCTTTGTCGGCTTTATGAGCTTTGCACGGCTTATTTCGTGGAATCCCTTAGGTGATAGTTTGCTGATGATAAGCTCGCCGAGTTCGTTGAACATCCATATATTGTCTTCGTGCCGTACCATGTGAATATTGGCCCAGCGTGCTTTGGGAACAGCGTCGAGGCTTTCCCAGATTCGGTCGCCGGTGTGAAGGTCGAGACATCGAAGCTCACCGTAACTATCCACCCCGTAGATGTAATCGGCTTGCAGGATGGGAGTGGATATACAACAATGGAGACTATCGGTTTTTCTTTCGTTGGGGCCTTTTCGCTGCCAGAGTTTTTCGACAGCGAGCCTGTCGGGCTTGACTTTGAGCATGAGCGAACCGTCGAAAAAGCTGCTTACGAAAAGATAGTTGTTGTGAAAGACGGGGTCGGCAATGTTTTGGACCATGCGAGGTTGAGCGTATGGGTGCTGCCAGTAGAGCTTTCCGGTCATTGGATTAAGCCCGACAACCGTCTGGCCGGTCCAGCAGACCAGCACGGGCCTGCCGGCCTGTTCGATAACGATTGGCGCCGAATAAGAGGCGGAGTCGTTTAGGGCCCGCCATTTTTCGGCCCCGTCAGCTTTATCGAACGCAACGAGACAGGCGTTGTCTGACCCGCCGATTTGTACTATTACCAGACCGTTCTCGACCAAAGGTGCGGCGGCGATACCCCAGAGAGGCATTTTAATTGTATATTCGGCATTGAGGTCTCTACTCCAGAGAACCTTTCCCTTTGCCGCTTCAAAACAGAACAGGTTTCCCATAGCGCCGAGGGAGTAGGCACGTTTGTCGTCGATGGTGACTGAAGCGCGCGGGCCATCACGATGTTCGAACCTTTCATATTTGCACTTGTACTCGTAGGTCCAGATTGGTTTGCCGGTCATAGCGTCGAAGCAGTGGACACGTTCGAGCTGAGCCGGTGAAGCAAGGCGGTCGGTGATATATACGCGGCCGTCGGCGACGGTCGGCCCGCTGTAACCGTTTGAGATTTCAGCACGCCAGCGTATCGGCAATTGCGGAGTGGAGAATTTTTTGACGATTCCTTTCTCGTTCCAGGTGCCATCACGGTTTGGACCTCGCCACTGGGGCCAATCCGCCGCGACGGCAAGATTGTAGAAGCTGAACACGATTAGAGATAGTGTGATACGAGAAATTGAAGCGAACAAGCATTTTTTAGTTGTTCTTAACATCGTTACAGACCTCGGCGAAAAACTATGGGCCTTCCTTTGTATAGAAAGTATCTGTTGATAATTGTCAAAGTAATTTTACAGGCCGGACCTGAAAGCAGCTTAATCTTTGCCTCTGACGTCGAGACAGACGAGCCGGCCATCGGGATTATTTCGTGCGTAAATTCTGCCGTTTGCCAGGACCGGGACAGTCCAGCACTTTTTGTTGGGCAAAATCTGGGCCGATGAGAGCTGCCTGAAGCCCGTCGGCGAAGCCTCTGCAATAGCCAGCTTGCCTTTGTCACTAAGGATAATCAGCTTTTCATCGGAGAGCATAAGGCTTCCTTTGCCAAAACCTTTCTGCGACCACTGCTCCTGTCCTGTCTTGAAGTCCAGACATTTTACGGTGGTTTCGTCGACGCCGTAAATATATCCCTTCCACAAAACGCAACTGTTGAAATGATTACGCATGTTCTTGTTTCGCCATAGTTCAGTGAAATCAGAAGAGCCGATTTTGAAGAGCGCGCATCCCTTGTTATATCCGGAAGAGAGGAATATCTTGTCGCCGGTAATAATAGCGTCTGCGGCGTTAACGTCATAGCTGGTTTTCCACGGAATCTTCCATAGTATCTTTCCGGTTTCCGCAACCAGAGCCACCATTTCCTTAGCTGAAAATATCGCCACGCATCTTTGGCCGTCCATAGTGAAAGGCACAGCAGTAGAGTATCCGGCCGCACCTTTACCGTTTTGCCATATTACACTGCCGTCAGCTTTATTAAGGGCGACACCATTGGTGCCGGCGTTAAGAATGACCATGTTATCGATTATAAAAGGCGAACTGGCAAAGTACCATGTAGGGTGCTTAAAGCCTAAATCCTTGTTAAGCTTTTTATGCCAGACGACCTCGCCCGTGGCCGCCCTGAAACGGACAGCATCCCCATTCTTGCTAAAGGTGTAAACTGAGTCACCGTCTACGGTTGGTGTTGCGCAAGGGCCGCCTTCATGGTCTTTCTTAAATAAAGGGCAGGGATAGGATTTCTTCCATATTTCTTTGCCGGTATCGGCATCGAGGCAATAGAGTATATCATTATCCTTGATGTTGCCCATTGCATAGACGCGGCCCTTACTTACCGCCATCGAAGCAAACCCGGTTCCGAGCGACTTTTCCCACAGCACTTTTGGTCCCGCCTCCGGCCAGGTTGCGACCCATCCTGTTTCGTTCGATATGCCGTTGTGATTTGGTCCGCGCCAGTTTGACCAGTCTGCCGCCTCGACAGCTCCGTAATAGCCGGGGCCTACCGCAAACACTGCGAAGCCCAGGACCAGCGCCGGCACATAGTTTTTGACCACTTTTCGAAATTCCATAATAGTCCTCCAAAAGTAATAATAAATTCCAGCAATTGTCCTTATACAAGATTTTTCGCTGGATGTCAACCGTATTTATTAAAGTTTTTTAATTATTGTGTACCCAGTGGTCATTATGTATATAATTGTGCGTACAATATCAATCTGATACTGTCAAGACGTGGATTTGCTCAATTATGAATGAAAAAGCATCAAACAATCACAGCAATAGTAAGGATTGCCAACCAGCACGCGAGTATTCGCGTGCCCAACAGTTCGTTAATAACCTTCCCTACGCGGCTATGGCTGTGCTTGGGGCCGCCATTTTCGTTACAGGATTCGAGAACCCGGTATGGGGATGGGCTGCTGCGGGTGCATACCTGATTTACAGCGTGGCAGGAGCGTTCTGGATTATGATATTCGTGTGTCCTTTCTGCGAGCGTTACGATACGATGTGCTGTCCCTGTGGGTACGGTCGTATAGCGACGAGGCTCCGGCAGATAAAGGATACCAGCCGCTTCAAGGAAAAGTTCAGGAAGCATATCCTGGTTATTGTGCCTTTGTGGTTCATACCGGTTTTGGTCGGTGCCGTTTTTGCAGTACGCAGTTTTTCCTGGTCATTATTGGTTTTGCTTATCTTATTTGCTCTGGATGCGTTCGTCGTGTTGCCTTTGTTTTCGACCAAGCACGGCTGCGCAGATTGTCCCCAGAAGGATTCATGTCCCTGGATGAGACACAAAGATTAACAAACGCAGGATTTGTTCGCGGGCCTGCCCTGCTGTTATGCTTCATTCTTGAGTGCCAGTGCTCCGGTTGGGCAAGCCTCTACACATTGCTTTGCAGCGTGCTTTAGACCTTCGGCAATTGAATGGTCAAAAGGCACGGCAACGCGGACGTCAAAACCTCGGCCAATAAATGTCAGGCCAAGTGATTCGTGGGCCTGGGAAGCAATTTGTATACAAAGGCCGCAGTTTATGCACTTGCCGGATTCGTAGATTACATCCGGGTGCTGAAGCTGCTGGACAAACGAGCGGCGCTGGCCCTTATACCGGGCTGGTTTTGCGCGATACTGCCGGGCATATTGCCTTAGTTTACAGCTTTGGGGCTTTCGGCAGTCACAATGCATGCAGCGAGCCGCTTCATCGCTGGCCTGCCTGGCGGTGAAACCGGAACCTTCCGGTGACGGCGTCACCCGATCGGATTTGGCGGTACCGGCCACGAAGGTTTCTATCTCGCCATCTTTGAGCTTGCCAATACGAGTGTTAAACGCAATAGGTGGTCCTGTCACCGGCCGGCTGGACAAATACTGACCGATAGCCACTGCCGCCTCCTTGCCGTCCGCAACAGCCCTGACTGCAAGCCGGCGTTTGCGAACAGCGCCCCCGCCTGCGAATACGCCCGGCAGATTCGTCTCGTAAGTTCTATTGTTTATTGCTATGCCGTTTGGGCATGTCTCAAGACCCATCGACTCGGCATCGCCGGGCTCTAACTTGCCGATTGCCACGAAGACGGCGTCAAAGTCTCTGCGCAAATCCTCCGTCGTTAAGGTGGTACCTATCCGGGTTTTTCCCCGGAAGCCCGCGCCCAGCTTCCGGACCAACGTGATTTCGTTATCCAGCACGTCCCTTGGAAGCTGCTGCTCCGGGACCGCGTATTGCAGCATGCCGCCTGGCTTTTCGTGGTCGTCAAAAATCGTGCAACTGTAACCATCTATTTGCAGATAATAAGCAGCCGCTAATCCTGCCGGCCCGGCTCCAACAATGGCTACCCGTTTATCCCGGCCGGGTTTACAAGGCGGCAAATATGGATGGGCAGATTGCAAGTCAAGATCGGCGACATACCTTTTCAAAAGGCAGATAGAGACCGGCTCATCACATACGGCCCTTCTGCATACTCGTTCGCAAGGCTTGGGACAAATCCGGCCGAGCACTGCCGGCAGGGCAATATCTTTCTTCACAGTTGTAATTGCGTCGCGAAGCCGGCCGGCAGCAATCTGCCGAATCATCAGTGGAATGTTCATACGGGCAGGACAGGCGGCCTGACATGGGCCGATGCAATCACCGGCATGGTCGCTGAGCAGTAGTTCCAACGCGGCTTTCCTGGCCTGACGGACTTCTTCCAAATCGCTTTCAACTCTCATACCGTCTTGTGCGATAGTTCCGCAGGCGGGAACCAGGCTGTCCGAGCCATTAACTTTTACCACGCATACCATGCAGCTTGTTGAAGGCTTATAGCCTTTCAGGAAGCACATAGTCGGTATTTCAATTCCCAGCTTCGCGGCGGCATCAAGAATCGTCGCGCCGTTATCAACTTCAACCTGACGATTGTCTATAGTTATTGTTGGCATTATCACTCGACCTTGATTGCCTCTGTCTGGCATACACTCTTGCAGGTCCCGCAGCGAATACATTTGTCCGGGTCGATTTCATGCTTCTGATACGGCTTCATTTCAATCGCGTCGGCGGGGCAATGCTGCGCGCATAAAGTGCAGCCAATACAATCGTCCGTAATCGAATATGTAATAAGGGCTTTGCATCTGCCGGCAGGACAGCGTCTTTCGAGATGGGCTTCGTACTCGTCGCGGAAGTATTTTATAGTCGAAAGAACGGGATTTGGTGCTGTTCCGCCGAGGCCGCAAAGGCTTGTATTCGCAATCTTCTGTGCCAGGTGGCGAAGCTCCTGGATATCTGTCTTTTTGCCCTCTCCGCCGCATAGCCTTTCGAGAATATCGAGCATACGCCGGGTCCCTATTCTGCAGAAAGTGCATTTGCCGCAAGACTGATTTTGTGTAAACTCCAGGAAGTATCGTGCGATATCAACCATGCAGTCTGATTCATCGAGAGCGACCATACCGCCGGAGCCCATCATCGCTCCGATATCATTGAGCGTTTCATAATCAACCGGGATATGCGCCAATTGGGCGGGGACACATCCGCCGGATGGTCCTCCCACCTGCACCGCCTTTAATTTCAATCCCCCGGCAATCCCCCCGCCGACATCTTCTATAATCTGACGTATGGAAATACCCATGGGTATTTCGACCAGACCTCCTCGTGCTATCTTTCCTGCTAAGGCAAAAACCTTTGTCCCCTTGCTGCCGGCTGTGCCAAGCTCGGCGAAAGCTTGCGGCCCATTGCGTATAATCCAGGGCACGACGGCGTAGGTTTCCACGTTGTTAATGAGTGTTGGCTTACCCCAAAGCCCATTTATGGCCGGATATGGGGGCCTGAGCCTGGGCATACCGCGGCGCCCCTCTATGCTGGCTATGAGGGCGGTCTCCTCGCCACACACAAACGCGCCGGCGCCGGCCACGATTTTTAGCTGAAGTGAAAACTTGCTGCCCATGTGCTTGCTGCCGAGGAATCCTCGCTGCCGACAGGTGTCTATCGCCTGCCTCATTCGTTTGACTGCAAGCGGATACTCAGCACGAATGTACAAATAGCCCTCATCGGCGCCGACTGCATACGCAGCAATAGCGGTGCCTTCGATGACACGGTACGGATAAGACTCAATCAACATTCGGTCCATAAAGGCGCCGGGGTCGCCCTCATCACCATTGCAAATCACGTATTTCTTCCCGGAGTTACTGGCAGAAACAGTAGATAACTTAAGATGTGTTGAGTAACCGGCACCTCCCCTGCCTCGAAGTCCGCTGTTTTTTATCTCGGAGATAACCTGTTGAGGGCTCATCTCAGACAGAGTTTTTCGTAGAGCCTTGAATCCTCCGTTACTTATGTATTCATCCAGGTCAAGGGGGTCTACGCAACCACAGTGCTCAGTGGCTATATGTACTTGCTTTTGAAGGAAGCCGGCCAGCGGTCGGTCGCGTATGTCAACTGAATAACGGGTTACCGGTTCCCAGGCTTCGTCGGTAAGAATTTTGTCTAACATTGTGGAAATAGTGTTTCTGAATTTCCGCGTAATCTGTTTTGGTTTGAAGTGCCTGAGTACAATGGCTCTGGCGTCAGCGGGCATAACTTGTGCATAGCGAAACGAAATCCCATCAGGCAAGACCACCTCCACGAGCGGTGCTAGGAAAGACATTCCCGAACACCCGACACTTTTGACCACGACCTTTGTACCCGTTTCTGTAACAGCCTTCTTTAATGCCTCATATACCTTCCCACTGCCGCTGGCGACACAGCTTGAATCAAGACATATACGGATTTCACCCAGCTTTTTGTCACTTTTTGCATAGTCCCGGCTGTCGGCCTGTCGTGCCTGAGCTTTCTGCTGTTCAAGGAAGTCCCTGAGCACCATCGGGACAGTGTCTGTGGTTAGGTGGCCGTACGTAATATCATCAATCTGTATGGCAGGGGCAAGCATACAACATCCCAGGCACGCTACTTTTTCAATAGTAAACATCTTCTGCGGGTCCGTATCGTCACCCTCCGGGATGCTGAGGTCTCGCTGAAAGGCGTCATAAACCTGTTCGCCACCCTTAACGTGGCAGGCGGTTCCGATGCAAACCTTTATCGTATGCCGCCCGGCCGGGCGATGTCTAAACTGGCTATAGAAAGTTGAAACGCCGGCAATCGATGCAGGGGTGATATCCGTCAGCTCACAGACCCGCTCAAGAGCTTCTTTGGGCAGATAGCCAAAGTGTCCCTGGACGGCCTGCAGAATCTCGAGCACCTTCTCTTGTCCGGTGCCGATTTTCTCAACGG
>DATLBB010000098.1:0-6216 GCA_035527155.1 Sedimentisphaerales bacterium | reverse complement strand
AAAACACTCTCAAAGCCGGGATGTTGATTTCCTGCAACACAGGGCTTTAATCCATATAAGGGTTGTGTTTCGGAAAGTTGAAACAAAGCTCAAGGCTTATGTATATGGTTGGCCTGATGGGCTGTTTTTAGTGTTAGCGGGGAAGTTAAACAAAAAGCCCGCTTTAAAACGTTTAGGCATGAATTTTGCTATATTTATTAACATAAACGAACTATAACCAGAAGGCTTCGGAGGGTCGTTAACCAGGGCAACTGAAGATAGAAGCTGCATGCGAAGGAAAAACAGGGTGATGGACGAGGCAAGATTAGAAGACAAACTAAAGGAACTGGTGAAAGAATTTGGGGGGATGGCCGACCCACAGTATAAAAAACTCGCCAAACTCGCCAAACAAGCACAGGACAACCGCAAGCGACTTCAAAGAAGCGTTAATAATCTGCAAGAATCACTGGATTATCTGCGTGTATGCATAAAATATCAACTCTTCGACTTAGAAGCGACCCGGCGGGAAAATAAGTACCTCAGAAAGCTGCTTGACGAAAAAGACGACTAAAGTATTAGTCCTGGGTCTTTCTCTTCCGGCGATACGCATCGCACACGACAAATACCACAAAAGAGAATTTTGCCTCGTTTAGCATTTTTCCACATACTCATGTATTCGGCGGTATCCGGGTAAAAGAGCAGAGGTGATTTTGCAGTCCCTGCAGGCCCAATGAAAAAGAACTTTCTGTTCCTGAGGGGCGAGGACATTTTTGGCATAAGGATGGCGGATATATTCGTCAACACAGCAGGGCGGAAAGCCAAATAAGAAACCTTCAAAACGCACTGTCTCAGCAGATTTGTCTATTGGCTTGCCGGCAAACCGTTTTTCGTAGAGTTGAATGTAGCCGGGCGATGTGCTGAAAATAGTCTCTGAAACCAGCTTGCCGGTCTTGACCGTTCGCTGGATTTGTTTCGTAAGCAAGCCTATTTGCTGCAGCAATTCAAGGCCGTGGTCGTCTAAAGGCTTTTCCCACCTGCTTAACGGTTTGAGTCCTTCGCGAGTAAGCAGGGCAAGATACGCCAGCTCAAAGTCATTCTCCTTCAGTTTTCTGACGCACTGTCTTATTTCCTGCGAGTCAAGAGCCAAATGCCCACTCCCTGCATTTATAGCTTATCACATTCGTCCCTGCCCGGGTCGGTGCACTCAAGCCATTTGTCGGCGACTTCAGCGATGTCCTTAAAGTTTTCACTGCAATCTTCATTCAAATCCCCCGGCAGATATACTGTCCCCAAGTCGCCGCAGCACCGGGGCATTTCCAAAATCTTGCCCAAAAGCGGGACATCAATTCTGCCTTTTCCATGGACATCGCCGGCATAACTGAAAGAGCCGTGCTCCATATAGTGGCAGACAATATCGGGCACTTCAATAGACAGGCCGAGCTTTGGATTTATGACCTGCCACCAACCCATATTGCGCATCGCACCACATACACCACACCGCTCAAGACCTTTCTGGAAGAAATTTACCTTGTACGTTTGCTTTGGGGGAGGGTCGCCACTGTAAGGGTCATATACCGGTAATTCATTGACGGCCTCGCCACATTGTTTGGCCAGCTCAATACCGTCGGGGATGAGGTCCTGGTCCTGGTCGGGGTCGTAGAGATTGTAGCCTGCCGCCAGTTCCTCGCTGTCGGCCAAAAGGTCACTGTCGAGGTCGTTGGCGTCCACCGGCAACCGATGTTCATTCGGGTCATAGGGGAAGCGGCGTTCCAGAACTCTCATCAATCGCTGCAAATTCACTCTGCCAGTATGATAACTGCCGTAACAATCAAAGGAGCCGTGCTTCATATAGTGCAGTGCCAGGTCAGGTAAAAACATTTTTTCCAAGGGGTCATTCGGGTCAGGATAGCTCAAGCCGAGCTTTGGATTTTTAATTTCCCCGCCTCCCATATGAATCAACCGCCCACAAATGCCGCACTGCTCCAGCCCGTCAAGCGCATGCTCGATTTTATACGTTTCGTTTGGCGGGTCGCCCTGGCCGTCCCATCGCGGTAAGTCATTAACATCAGCGGCGAGGCGTTTGGCGAGTTCGACGCCATCAGGTATTTCATTTTTGTTTTGGTCATCATTGAAAGGTTTATAGCCGATGGCAAATTCCTCTTTGTTGGCGAGCAAATCTTTATCCGGGTCTTTGGGCACGGGCAATTGATGGTCGTTTGGTTCGCAAGGCAGTCGCAGCTCGAGGGCTTGCAGCAGAGTGGGTACATCGAGTCTGCCTTTATTTGTGCTGCCGGCGTAACTATATGAACCATGCTCCATATAATGCAGTGAGATGAAAGGACAACTGACGGTCAGGCTGCGATTTGGATTGACAACTACTACACCTCCCATATTAAACTGCTGTCCACAAATATCGCAGGTTTCCAAGCCAAAAGTGAGTTTATACCATTTATATGTCTGATTTGGCTCCGGGTCGCCGCTTTGTGGGTCCCATGTCGGCAGGTCATTTATATCGGTTTCACAGAGTCTGGCTAATTCAACACCGTCAAGTGTACCATTTCTGTTCTGGTCTGGATTGAATGGTAAATAGGCAAGGGCTTTTTCTTCGTTGTCGGTGAGTAAATCACCGTCCGTATCTTCGGCTACCGGCAATTGATGGGCTTTGGGGTCGTAAGGCAGAGGCAGCTCAAGTGCCTGCACCAAAGCAGGAACATCAACTCTCCCTGCACCGCTTACGTCACCCGAATAGCTGAAAGAACCATGTTGCATGTAATGTATGGTGATAAGGTTGCATTGAACACTTATCCCGAGACGCGGATTAACTATGCCTCCCGGCCCCATGGTTACCTGTGCCCCGCAAATATCACAGGTTTCCAGACCCCACTGGCTAGCCAACCATTTATATGTTTCACCTGGCGAGGCCTCATTCTGCCACGGTAACTCATTGATATCGGCGAAGCAGCGTTTGGCCAGCTCTATGCCATCAGGTATCGCATTTGTGTTCTGGTCGGGATTTAAAACGTCAGAGTCGATTGCGATTTCTTCAGCGTCGGCAAGCAAATCCCCATCAGCATCCTGGCTGACATGCAACTCGTGCGGGTCCGGAGTATGGGCAAGAGCAGTATTTAGGGCAACTCCTGCACCTAATGTAATCGCAGCGGCTGCGCCGGCAGCGATTGCTCGCTGTTTGAACTTTTTGCGCCTTTTGGTTTGTTCTGTGGCGTTTCTTTGATGTGCTCTTCTTAATCTTCTCATGTTTTTCTCCTACTTAGCCGATTTTCGGCTGCCTTTGTTTATCACTATAATTACATCTTTTGCCTCGAATATGGTTCCATCGCTCAATTGGCCGGTAATTGTCAGCTCGACTTGGCCAGCTTCGAGAATGGCCTGAATCTCTTCGCGGCTGAACCTGACCATCACAACTTGCTTTTCTTCATTGACCCACAATTGCTCAGGTCCAATTTCATATTCAAGAAGAAGGCTATTCGGATCAATATCAGCAACGTTGTAATCTTCCGGGAGCCAGATATAGCAACCAATCCATTTACCTTGGCTTGCCAGGTTTATGGTTCGGGGGACAATTCTGGCCTCGGCTGGTATTGTGGTGCTGTATTCGTAAGCGCCCATATCGATTCGGCCGGCGATTATGCGAGGCTTGCCGTCTAAATCAGTCTCATTAGGTTCCGCTATATAATTCGGGTCGCCGGTATTAATACAAGGCGAATCGGGAAGCAAATGATAATCGCCATCCACCCAAACACCGTTGGCATCCCAATAGCCAGGGTCGGCAAAACAGGGATCGGTGTCAATGTTGCCCTCGCCAGGCCGACTACCCTGGACATCACTGTAGCTTATCGTGATCACGGAATTGTCGTTGTTCCATATTTCGTTGCCGCCATCCCAGAGGATGCAGTTTGTCATTAGAATTGTACTTCGGTATTCATTGTCCTGAGAATCGCAAGCAAGAGCGTTTCCGCTGTTTGCTGAGTTTTGAGTGAAAGTGCAATTAGTAAACTTTGGTCCCGTTCGATGGTATGGGGAACCGTTATTGTATAAGCCACCTCCATACTGGGCGGTGTTAGCACTATACAAGCAATTTATTAAAACTGGGGAGGCGGTCCAATCATCCGCCATTCCTCCACCGAAGATGGCTGTATTAGTGATAAAGCTACAATTGGTTATTGTCGGATCGCAATAACCATAATTGTACAGCCCACCACCGCGAGAACAGCCCGAATTATGGCTAAATATACAGTTGTTCAGACTCGGGTAGCACTCGTATTCGGGATCTCCCCAGTTATACATACCACCACCCGAACCTGCTAAATTAGCTATGAATTTGCAATTTATTATCTTTGTATCACAAGCCCCATCGTTGCATAGTCCTCCTCCAGCTTTTAGTGCTGAATTATTGATGAAAATACAGTCGGTAAGTGTTGGGCTGCAATCCCAGTTGCACATACCCCCTCCATTATGCTCTGTTGAGTTTTCACTAAAGATACAATTGACGAGTTTCGGATAAGGTCCTCTGCGATAATAACCATAATTTCCGTAGTTGTACATTCCGCCACCACCTTCATTTTGCGCAAAGTTCTTATAAAACGTGCATTCATTAAGTGACGGATTGCAAATATCGTCCTGGTTACTGTTAAACATTCCTCCTCCACGCCGTGCTGAGTTAAGCCTAAAATTGCATTTAATTATGGTTGGACTACCTGATTCATTATACATACCACCACCTTGGCTACGGCTGTCACGCCGCCAATCGAACTTATAGTTTGCATTGCCAGCAGTAATAGTAAATCCATCAAGGACAGCCGTTGCGTCATTATCATAGCTGGTCACTACGTTGTAGCTGTTATCGGCCCGGCATGGGTCATTGAGTAAACCGCAGGGGTCGGAGACCTCTCTGTCGTTACCCATCACGTCGCCGCTGAGGATAGTTTCATACAAATCTATATCTCTGGCATTGGGGTTCGGCTCACCAAAGCCGGCATAGCCGCCATTAACAATCAAGCCACCCTCAAGGCCGAAGTTTGCCATTCGGTTGCCGGGCGTAACGCAGGCACCCCGGTCGGGCTTGTAAATGCCCTGGGCAACCCAGATTTCGTCGCCGCTCCAGGCAGCATTTAGGGCGTCCTGCAGGTAGTTGAAAGCATCGGCCCAGGATGAACCAACGTTTTTTCCGGTGGCATCGGCATCGACGTAAATAACCCGTCCGGCAAAAGTAGTGCTCACCATCGCCAGCGAAAGTGCTGCCACAAGTACGGATATCTTCAGATTTGTCTTGCCGCTCATTTTCCCGTTTCCAGAAAGAACCGGACAAACAGCAAAAGTCCTATAAAATTATAGCAAATCGGTGCGGGATTTTCCAGAAATTTTATTTTTGTTTTGCGTATATTTTACCGCGTATTGCGGCTTATTTGCATAATATGCAGGAAGCACGGCGAATATGCCGGAAGGCAAAGGGGGCTTTTACAGGTAGGTGGTTTACCTTTTGACGGGCGATTACAATGAATATTCGAGTGCTATCAGGGTTCGGGGCGTTATTTTGACAAAATTTAGCTTTCTTTCGGCACAGGAAAGCTCGACATCTCCGTCAACCGGCAAAACTAACGCTTTTCGGGCTTTGACAGGTTTGGAGAATTCAAGCGAAGCATCAACCGATTCATCGTTGAAATTTTCGATAATCAGGCAATTGTCGCCAATTAAGTACAAAGCCACCTTGTTAGGAGCGTCAAATCGAATTCCAAACGGGGCCAGTAATTTATCGCGGATAGGATTTAGATCTTTTCGAGTTAGTTTTAACAACCTATGAGGATTTCCGCTGACTTTGAGAATGGTCAGACTTTCGTCTTTAAGATTTACGTTTTTTAGCTTCCCGGCAAGGCCATCTGTGATAAGCACTGGCTTTTTGGCGTCGAGCATTTTCCTGAGTTCGGCGGGGAGGTCCCGGTCTTTAAGCGCGTGTACTGAAAAGAAGACGGCTTTTGCATCAGAGCGAATCTCGGCGGAAGGGACAAGGGGCAGGCCCAACATTCCCACGAAATCGAATACATACTGCTCGCCGTCAGCGTCGCTATTCGGCGGCTTCGGTGCGAGAATGCCTTTGATGGGTTTGTTTCGCACGAGTTTAGCAAGTTTGAACAAGCCGGGAATCTCAGTGCGTAATTTTTCGACGTTTGCCGGGCCGGTCTCCCGCAGAAGTGAGCCATAACAAAACAGCAGCATCTCCTT
>DATLBB010000097.1:0-23466 GCA_035527155.1 Sedimentisphaerales bacterium | reverse complement strand
GGCTTCGACGATAAACCGATCCGCTTCTATCGCCGTCTTTGCCTTCTCTATTTGACCCCGCGCCACCGCCGAACAAGAAAGCAATCCGACGGCAATCCCGCACAACAAAAGAACAATTTCAGACCTGCGCTCCATAACCTTTGCATCCTACTTTTTTATTTGACCTTTGTCAAGTTCTCTGATATTCTGTTCCCGCAACTTGATAAAGAAACCGGGGCGAAATTTAATACGAGATACGCTTCACGAGATGCGAAATTAGTTTATCCGCCGTAGTCCGATTTACATGACCTAAGCGGAACTATTAGTATGTGGTGTATAGTATTATGTTAGAAGCCCCAATGATTAAAGAAAAATAAAATGCTTAAGAAATATAAAAATAGATTGTTAAAGATAATCCGAGATACAGGACTTGATCTTTCGCAATTCAAGACATCAGAAGACATCACAGGCCCTGAACATAAATTCATAATTGTTTACGATGATACCGGTTTGCGTTGTTACGTTGCAGTTAATCCTCGTAGCCATCATAACTTCAGATTTAATTATACGAGATTCAATCCAGATTTCCCTTGGGCTAATGTAGAGAAACCACAAAGGTTAATATACCACATTGACATTGATGAAGTCTATCATAGGTTTCGCGAGTGGTTAAAGGAAGTTCAACAGTATGTAGAAGAATCGCTTGAGCCGGATCTTTGGGAACAGATTCAAGGCCAAAAGAAGTTAGTAACTGCCACAAGAATAGTCGATCAGGATAAGCTGCTCTTTTCAGAGGAACAAAAAGCTGAGTTAAGAATGGCAGTAGGTGAGTTGCGCCAATTAATAGCGAGTACATTCCAACCTGACTCAAAACAGATTGAGTTGATCAATGAAAGGCTTGACTATCTTGTTGAATCTGTAGATAGGCTCAACCGCTTTGATTGGAAAGCGTTGGCGCTTTCTATGTTAGTCTCAATTTCTATTGCATTGTCACTAGATACTGATAAAGGTCAACTGTTATTTACCCTTTTCAAGAAAGTTTTTTCAGGAATAGCTCACTTGTTACAGTAATTTCTAATATCCGGCTCCAGTCGGGTAGGGTTCTCAACTTGTTTGCACACGCGGAATCATTCAACAAACCAAAACCGCAATTCCCGTCAAATTAAAACCCGCCTGTCTATTTCCCAAACTCAATCAACTTTTTTAACAGGCCAACTATCTCTATTTTGCAGTTTCTGCAGGAAAGAAAGATGTTACTATAAATAATTCAATAGTTGTCTGCATTGATCAACTTTCTCAGGATCAACTGGCATAAGACTCGATCCACGGTTTTTTAATTCATCCAATCCTTTTAGTAAATCTTCCTGACTATATGGGTCTGTGTCCCAAGAACAGATTGCTGACCGCATTCGCTCTTCCCATGGTTTCTCGGTATCAATCTTAACCTCAACAACTCCACCATATGGTCGATTTACAAATCCTTCATTTACATTACGTGGTTCACTAAGGCTCCGCAAAGCCCAGATAGTTCCCGGATGGTGAAAACCTGCAACCATTATTGCAACATATCGGAAATCATCTCCTTGATAAAATGGATTGATAGCGAATGTAATTGTGCCATAGTCGACATTTCCCGATAGTGCAACACCACGGAGAGTTCTCGAGTACATCGGATCAATAATACCAAATGCAAAGAATTGAATCATCATCCGCTTTAGATCCTTTAAGTGTTCATCTTTTCTAGATGTGGCGCTTCCTTCAGATTTTTCAACCATTCTATCTTTAAGAACATTATCTAACGCTTCATTGTATCCTTTTTGCAAATTAAACCTAAAAATTGAATGTTCATTGATAATTCTTGATAGATGGTTGCCGGCGGGTGATCCTATGACTAAGAGCGAAGAATTGCCATATTTTTTGCGTAGTTTCTCTTCGGTGGATACAATAAATTCTTTGTCCGAAACCTTCTCGGTATCTTTTGGTAATCCCAAGCTATATATCCATCGGTCATCAATAGGACATGCGCTGTACACCCCTATATCCCCAGCGGTCTTAGGAGGTTTTTCCCGTCTATCTCCTGTAATAACTTTGATATTTGGGAATGCTCCAGGAAAATCAAGAAATGACCTACCCTTAGGATGTCTCTTCAACTTCATAGAAGCTGCGAATCCTGGGTCCGGTATGTATCTTTTTAGATCACCCAGTAAATTATCCCGTTGGGATAAAGCTTCCTTTGACCACTTAGATATATCATTTGAACATATTTCGTCATAAGTACGTGAAAGTATCAGACTTTGAAGATCAACTTCAAGTACTGCTGAAAGCTGTGCTAATTGGGTTAATGAAGGCAATCGTTGACCGTTTTCAAAATTGCTGATTGCCGATCCCTTAATACCGGTTTTCCCCGCAACATCACTTTGAGAAAGATCCCTTTGTTCTCGGCAGGCTTTCAATATGCGCCCTAAACTATTGTCACTCACACCATATTCTTCTTTCGTGCTATTCGGATTGTTGTCTTGGTTTTTCATTTAATTTTTCTTTCAGAAAATTGATTTCTTTTTTAAGAACCTCTTGGTTCTTTTCTAATTCTTGCTTGATTCGCGGACACTGCTCCTTTATAATGTCTCTCTCATATATGCAAACCTCTCTTTCCAAGCTCAGGATTTGATGAATTAAATATTTTGTCATTTCTGAATTACCCAAACAATGTGAATGTTGACTTGTTCGAACCATCTTATTTCCTCCAAACAATATTTTTACCGGACGTTTCACGTATACCATAAAATACAAAGTATTTATTCGAATGTCAAGGGTAAATTTCGGTAAATACGTAAATTTTCCCGTTGATTTACACTAAATAAGCCCTATTATTGTTTATTTCTGTTATTATTCCTGATAATATAACAATAATTGATAAATTTACAAGAAAAAATTCTAAATATTTTTATTTTTTTAAATATCCGCTGATTTGAGCTAATTTTGCCGTTTATGCAGGTAATATTTAAATAATAATGTTAAGTGTCCGTCTTCCTGTCAAATGTAGTGTCTTCTAATCTGCTGTCCGATTTAGTCTAAACAAAGCCTAAATCGCAATTCCCGTCAAGTTAAGTAGTGGTTTAGTGTTTGGTGAATTGGGGTATAAGTGTTGCTGGGTCCCCTCCTTCGGGGGTTGCATGGTGGGTCAAAAAAACACTTTTTGGTCATTTTTACTAAGAAAGACGGAATTATTATGCTTTTTATCCCTTTACCCCGCCTGCCCCGTGAGATAGCGGAGCGTTATCTCACTGGGGTTATCTCACCGGGGTTAGAAACGTACCTTTTGTCTTCTAATGGGGTTTAATCCGTTTACCCCGTTAGAAACATGCTTTCTGTTTTCTAATGGGGCGTTAAAATAGGTAAAATGCGCGACCAAAAGCGCACATAGTAACCGGCTAAATCTGAAAAAAATAAAAAAATTTTAACTGCTTTGCCCACAACAAGTTAATCCCGTAAATCCTGTCAAAAACAAGCCGTTTTTCGCATCAAACGCGCACATTCGCCCAATTATAGAGGGACAGTTGTTTTTCAGCCCCCATCTAAAAGGACGGAAATCCCTTAGGGGAATAACAAATGCAACCTACTCAATACGCAATACGATATACGATATACGACATACGATATACAAGCTACTCAAACCGCCTATACACCCCAAATTCCGCTGCCACCCCTAACAAACCGCCTATTCAGCCTAACTTGTCAACCAATTATGACTCAATTATGCAAAACAAAGCCAATTTCCCGGATACTCAAATGAACGTAACATCTTTAATAACAGCCGATTATGAAAATATTGCCAATTCCAAACTGCGTAAAAACAAAGCCAATACAAACCCAATCAAAGCCAATTTGCTAAATGACCAAATGAACGTAAATAACGTAAATAAAGTATTAACAAAGGATTATGAGAATATATCCAATGGGACACTTTTTGAAAACAAACCCAATTCAAAGCCAATCAAAGCCAATTTCAAACGGCCCGCTTACCCCGAAGGAAATTGCTTTCAGCATAGTATGCGAACTCGTAAAATAAGAAGACTCGAACATACACCCGAAACAAAATACATGACAATAGCTTCTTCGAATAATTGGAAAGCAGAAGGTTTATGATAAATGCAATAGTATTAGCTGCCGGCCGGTCAGAGAGAATGGGGAAACTAAAGCCCCTGTTAAAGTTCAATGATACAACATTTTTGGGTCAAATTATCTCAGTACTCAAAATCTCCGATGTGGACAGAATCACCGTGGTTCTTGGAGCAGAAGCCGAAACTATAAAAAACTCGGTTGATTTTTCCGGAACAAACATCGTTATAAACAAAGATTACCAAAGAGGACAGCTATCATCTTTGATTGCGGCAATAGAGCAAGCCCCACAAGAGACTGATGCAATACTTTTATGTTTGGTGGATAATCCCTTCATTACCAGGGAAGTTGTTAATAAGGTTGTGAGCAAATTCAAAGAAACAAATAATCCAATCATAGTTCCAGTCTTCAATAAAGAAAGAGGGCACCCTACGTTATTTTCAAGGTCATTATTTAACGAACTTTTGAATGCACCGGAAGAAAAAGGCGCAAGGCATGTCCTGTATTCAAACGAAGGGAAAATCCTTGAACTTGAGGTATCCGAACGCGGAATCCTGATCGGCATCGACACTCCGGAGAACTACAAGTCGCACTTCGGAGCTGATCCGTAAATGTTCTTCTATTACTATCCATGTTCTTCCCGCACCATTAGTAGTTACCAGCCTCAACCAGGGTTTTTAACTTGGTCACCGCGGATAGGCATGGACCGAATGCGGACGCCCGTGGCAGCAAAAACGGCATTGGCTATGGCTGGGGCGATTGCAATAATGGGTGTCTCACCCCCGCCGGCTGAGGGAATATCAGTTTTGTTGACCAGATGAACATCGATTTTGGGAACATCCTTGAAGCGAGGAACATGATACCCTGCGAAGCTGGCGTTCAGGATTTTGCCGCCTTCGAATTGTATTTCCTCACTCAGCGCACCACCCATACCCATGATGATGCAGCCCTGAACTTGAGAAAGCAGATTGGCAGGATTCTGGATGGGGCCACATTCAAAGGCCTCACAGACATGATGTACTTTTATCTCGCCCCGTTTGCGGTCGATACCAACTTCCACACATGCAGCAACAACGGAATTCTTTTCCGTCCCACAAGCCAGCCCAACACCTATTTCACGAGTGACTTTTTTTCTGCGCGTTGGCCAATCGAAATGTTTTGCAGCAGTCTCAAGTACGGTTCGTATGCGTTGATTGTCAAGATGGGCAAGTCTGAAGGCAAGTGGGTCAGCCCCTGCTGCTGCCGCAAGTTCATCCATAAAGGACTCTCGAGCAAAATTGTTGGCCGTTGCAGCCAGGCAGCGGTATGCACCCTGGCGTAAAGGAGAATCGGAACCGGCCGATAGGATTTTTGTGTTGGCTATATTGTATGGTGTATCAATTGCTGCACCGCCGGCGTTGATGTTGGTGAAGTCCCAGGCAATAAGCGAGCCTTTCGCATCCAGGCCGCCCTTGCACTCGATTACTGCTGCCGGGCGGAAATAGGCCCAGGTGAACTCTTCGGCTCGCGTCCAGTGCACGGCCACCGGGCGGCCGGCGGTCTTTGCCAATCGCGCTGCTTCTTCTGCCGCTTCACCAGTATGTTTGCCTCCGAATCCGCTACCCATATCGGGCACAATAACCCGGACACTATTGGATGGAATTTGGAAAGTTCGGGCAAGGTCCCCCTGCACCGACTGGGGGCCATCGACCCCCGTCCAAACGGTCAACTTGCCGTCTTTCCACTCTGCTACAGCCGCCCTGGGTTCCATTGGGGTGTGCTGAACGTAGGCCACTTCGTACGTTCGCTCCAGGACCTTGCTTGCGTCGGCAAGGCCTTTGTCAATAGAACCCCTTGTTCGGGGACGTGACCTTCCGCCTAAACGGGCATTCTTCTTGAGATGGGAAAAAAGGTCCTTACTCGATGGATGAGAAACGGTCTTCCAAGATGCAGTTTTAGCAATAACCTCCAGTGCCTGAGTGGCACGAAACGACGATGGTGCAGCACATCCCACGAACTGACCGTCACGAACGACGACCACATCTTTCATGGCTTTGGCCTTGGAGAGGTCGATTGATTCAAGAGTGGCACCATAAGAAGGGGGACGCAGAATTTTTCCGTAGAGCATATTTGGACGCACAATATCCGAAGGAAAGCAGTGTGCTCCGGTAACAAGGTCACGCCAGTTTGGTCTGGCAACGGCGGTGCCGAGCACTTCCCATTCGCCGACCGGTGTAAGAGTTACATCGGACGGAATGGATTCTTTGAAAGCCCCGGCAACGTCCTTTGTTTTAGCCAGTTCTGCATAGCTAATAGTCTTTTTCGTTTTCTGGTGCCTAATAATTCCATTGCGTACGTCTAAGGCATCGGGATTTACCTTCCATTCCTCGGCTGCAAGACGCGTCAGCAGCTCGCGTGCGGTTGCGGCGCCTCGACGTACGGCCGGGACGGTCGAAGGCGTAGTTCGGCTGCCGGCTGTTCTGCCATCATCAGGAACCAGTGCCGTATCAGCCATCACAAGGCGAATCCGGTCAGCGGTAACACGCAGCTCCTCTGCCGCTGCCTGGGTTAGTTGTGCTCGTGCGCCCTGGCCTTCCTCGACCTTACCGGTCATAACTGTAATCGTGCCATCCTTGTTAATGTGGAGTCGTGCCGCTACGGTTATGGATTGGCGGCTACGGCCGCCACGCCGACCAAAAGAGACGCCCTCAGTCACCGTGATTAGAAGGCCCGCACCAAGCAGCTTCACAAAGGAACGCCGGCTCAGTTCGAATTCACCTCTCGACTCATCAGACGGCTCATATTGCTGTGGTTCGACCGTTTTGTCTAAGATATTTTGGGTCATAAGATTTTACCTCTTTATTTTTTGCTGGCACGACGCACGGCATTCAGAATTTTCGTATATCCGTTGCACCGACACAAGTTGACATTCATCGCCGTAGTAATCTCTTCATCTGTAGGATTAGGATTTTTTTCAAGCAGCGCTACCGCCGTCAGAATCATCCCTGGGGTGCAATACCCGCACTGCATCGCCCCCTCTGCAAGGAAAGCCTGCTGAACAGGATGCAGGGAGTCACCCCTGGCCAGTCCTTCGATAGTAGTAATAGACTTCTTGTTGGCCTGAGCTACGGGGGTGACACAAGACAGCACACGTTTGCCATCCATCAGGACCGTGCACGCACCGCAACGGCCCTCGCCGCAGCCGTACTTAGCACCGGTCAGATGCAGCTCCTCTCTCAAGACGTCAAGAAGAGACCTTCTTGGGTCGGTGGTGATGGTCTTCTTTTTTCCGTTGACAGTGAGGGTAACCGTTATATCCATAAATTGCCTCCGTCGAACCATTAATTGTCAGGGCCAATATAAGCCAGGACATCATAGTTGTTCTAAAGTCATATTATAGCAAGGCAATGCTGCTGTCATCCGTTTTCTTGCAGGAATCTGCCAACACGCCTGAGAGGACTCGAACCTCTAACCTTCGGTTCCGTAGACCAACGCTCTATCCAATTGAGCTACGGGGCCAAAAACACACACTATTTTATCAATTTATTACGCCAAAACAGCGAATAAGTCAAGAACATAACTGCCTGTATTGACCGGTACTTGCGATTTTATTGGAATTTTAACCGTACGCCTGGCAAACGACCTTACCCCAAAACACCATAACGATCAAATCAGCAGTGTGCACAAATTAATGTCCTTCCTTGGACAAAGTCGAAGGATAAAGAATATTTCAACGTTGGATCTGCAAAACTACAAAAGGAAACTTCAGGGTGCTTATGGCTCGGTTTGCAGATTAAATCTTCGAAAACATAGCATTTGGCCGTTTTTGCACACAAGCAATAAAGACAGTAACAATTTAGCTGGCCGGGGAGCTGACCACGAACACAATCGCCAAAAAGTTTCTGAGCTTGGCGAGTTATATGTTCCGAACACTGCATCAGTTTAATGTGCCATCAGATAATGTAATATTCTTACCAGCTTCCCCATGCTCAAAAATGTGAATCTTTTCGGAGTCAATATGCACTTTTACCACATCTTGTACGTTGATCTCGATGTGAGGATCTGTGTTGGCGATGAATTTGGTGCCAGTATTGTTGGTCAGGTAAATATCCACACGGTTTCCCAATGGTTCAACTATGTCAACAATTGCACCAATCGCATTGCCAACTTGATTGGAGAACTTACAAAGAGAGAGACTCTCCGGCCTTATACCCATTGTCATTTTCTTGTCAGAATAATCAGCTAAAATAGTTTTCAATCGCTGGGGTAAAGTTATGGTATCGTCACCAATCACAAAGCATGGAATATCGCCTTTAAACTTCACCCATCCAGTAAAGAAATTCATAGATGGTGAACCAAAAAAACCAGCGACAAATTTATTAATTGGCCGTTCATATATCTCTATTGGAGAAGCTGTTTGCTGAATTATGCCATTATACATCACGCAGATACGGTCACCCAAGGTCATGGCTTCCGTTTG
Organism: Sedimentisphaerales bacterium; assembly: GCA_035527155.1. Taxonomy (GTDB): domain Bacteria; phylum Planctomycetota; class Phycisphaerae; order Sedimentisphaerales; family Anaerobacaceae; genus CS2-K091. The sequence continues at coordinate 14,909 of DATLBB010000097.1, read as the reverse complement.
GTCGTGAGTGACATAGATAGAGGTAATCTGCAATTTGTGGTGCAGGGCTTTTAATTCCGCCCGAGTGGCTACACGTAATCCGGCATCGAGATTGCTTAAAGGTTCGTCGAACAGGAATACTTTTGGACTGCGAACAATAGCGCGACCAACAGCGACTCGCTGACGTTGCCCGCCGGAGAGGGCTTTTGGTTTTCGAGTAAGCAAGTGCTCTATGCCTAACAGAACAGAGACCTTTTTAACTCGCCTATTGATTTCTTCCTTTGAGAACTTCCGCATTTTGAGCCCAAATGCAATGTTCTCATAGACATTCATATGCGGGTACAAAGCATAATTTTGGAACACCATAGCAATATCACGATTTCTTGGAGGAACATCATTAACCAAAGTATCCCCGATATAGATATTTCCAGAAGTGACTTTTTCCAGTCCGGCAATCATCCTTAAAATTGTGGTTTTGCCGGAGCCACTGGGCCCAACAATTACCATGAACTCACTATCAGCTACTTCCAACCTAAAATCAGAGACGGCGGTAAGTTGTTTATCAAAAACCTTGCTAACATTTTCTAATAAAACTCGAGTCATAGGTTGTGTCTCAAGGAAAGGTCAAAATATATTTCGCCGGAATCGGCACTTGGCCCGCCATGCAAATAAAGAGCCGATTAGCATATATCCAAGCATGGAACTTAGTAAAAAACTGGTTGATTCCACAGCATTTTCACTTCCTCGGGCCCATTGGTAGCGCAATTCTGTAACACTTCTTCGCGCACGTCCGCTACCACAAGTTCCTTCCAAGACGACAGCACCCTGGAATAGAGGATTAATATTCATATATCTCTCAGCATAATTCTCACTTGTGTGTGTCATTAAAGCATAAAGGAACATCAGCAGAGGCACAAGGCCCCAAATTACCGCAGCGAAAGTGAAATTCATGATAACCGCCGTAGTTGTATGTTTGAAGCAAGTACTAAAGTAAACACCTGTTCCAAGAAAAAATACAATTACCCATCCCACCAAAACAGGAAGGTGTATCAGCGCAATAGGATGAATGAATCCGATTAGTGTAAACACAATCAAATGCCCGAACATCAGACACCAAGTGGGCGCACAGCGGCGCAATGTACCAATGATTTTGCCCAATAGTATTTGCCAATCACTCAATGTGGTAGTTAAGATCAAAGGCCAGCAGCGGGATTCCTTCTCCGATGTAACACACGTAGCTGGAAGAATGATAGCAAACAGCATCCCTACCCCTCCAAGAATTGCCAAATACGACGCTTGCACCTCTCGATCGTCTAAGCCGTTTTCATTGGCTATAAGGACATATGTTATTAAGAGCAGAATAAGGGATATGGAAATCACAATAATAGCAGTGATTTTGTTTCGCCCGAACAAGGGGCTTCTCAGTTCCTTCCACAGAAAAGCAAGTCTGCCTACGGGCCTTATTGCAGAAGTATTTGGCTTGGATTCAATAGCCCCATTGGTGGGCTTTTTTCGAAAGAACCTGTCGAGTTGACCCGTAGCCTGACACAGGGCAACTTTACGAACCTTAATTATAGACACCGACAGTAGCACCCCGGAAATTATCAGCATAATAGCACAATTCAAAGGCCAAGAATAAAATATCCTACCAAGACTGCGTGGATTTTCCATAACAACAGTGTTAAACACCATGATACCATAAGGATTTGGTTGAAAGATTATAGAGATGAGTTTATCGTTTGACATCATATCTTTAAAAATCATAAAGCACAAAAACGGCAGCAAAGCGAAAAGCAACCCAAGAGACAGGATGGTCATAATAATAACAACATAGGCCTTTCGGAAATAAATGGAGAAAAACATACTGAGCGAACTAACAAAAATAAGAGCTGCCAGCGTTATGCAAAGGCTGGAGATAATATAATCCCAAGGCACACCACCAAAGATCCGAACAATAGCCAGTAATGGCAGACTGATGGCTAAAAGCAATATTATCTGCAGGAGCTTACTGAAGAGTTTGCCCATGACGATCTGAAAACTATTGATGGGGGTGGTCATGAGTAGGCCAAGTGTGCGATTGTCGATTTCGTCACTGATAGAAGTGCTGAGCATAATAATGGCAATAAGCTGGGTAGTACAAAACTGAAACCAAACGATGAATAAGGTAATGGTCTGTCCAGCTCTGGCCATTCGCGATATTCGATATGCCGCAGAACCAAGATACCTCACCTCATTGAGCCAGACGAAAACCAGGAAAATGGTCAACAGTGCCAGGTAAGTGAACCGAAGGACGTAATTTCTTCTTCTACGGCTTGAGACTCGCAGCTCTTTATCGAAAATAGGACCGGTCAACCAGGACAAGCTTAGAAATTTTGAAACAAAATTTATCAACGCTGTTGTCATAATCTAAAAAAGAGGAACTAAAAGATATTGCGTCGAAATCGGCACTTGGCCCGCCATGCAAATAACAATCCCATAGACATATAGATTAGCATCGTAATCAGCAGGATGCTTGTTGTAGACCGGATATTGTTCCAACCACTGCCACTTGGCCAATCATATTCCAGACGGGAAAGATTCCTCGTTGCATTATGACTGCCGCCGGCTCCATCCATAATAACAACGGTCTGCACCACGGGATTGGCCAATATATACGCCTCCAGGAAATCGCTTTCGTGGGTGATTGTCGCTGCCAGTCCGAGCAGTGAGGGAATAACTGCCCATAGGGTCAGGGCTAAGGCAAAATTAGCGACCACCGCTGAGGTAGTACGTTTCAGACGGGCGCTGAAATAGAGGCCCGAGCCAGAGAGAAACACCACAATCCAGGTGATGAGTATAGCCAAATGCACTACAGCGATTGGGTGAATGTATCTTACTGTAATGAAAAGAATAAGATGGCCGGCCAGGAAAAGCCAGATGGGAAGACATCTGCGGAATACTCCTACAGCCTTGCCGATAAGAATCTGCCAATCACCCATAGAGGTGGCTAACAAAATAGGCCAGGAACGTGTTTCCTTTTCGGTGGTGATAGTAGTAGCCGAAAGAACTATATTAGTAATCAAACCGATAATAACAAAAATCAAAGTGTATGCAACATGAGTAAAATCTTCATCCAGGAGTTTTTCCTTCATATTTACAGCATAAGTTATCAGCAGAGCAATTATAGTAATTACAAGACCAATGATATTCTTCTTCCTGCCACCTTGAATGATTGGAGCCCTCAGTTCCTTCCAAACCACGGGTGAACCTTTTACACGCCTTATAAGCCCGGACTGCCCCTCTGATTTTGTCGTTTTGAGTGATAGCTTTTTCTTTTTTTGTTTATGAGTATGTTTGGTAGCGAGGTCAAGTTGGCCGGTAGCCTGACGCAGAGCAACCCTGCGCACAATCCTCATCGACCAAGCGAGCAAGAAAACAGAGGCGCCGAGCATAATCCCACAATGAAGGGGCCATGAGAACTGGACAGGCATAATCCCCGTCCCTCCTGGAGACATCATTGCCGCAGTGTTGAATTGCATGACCACGAAGGGGTTGGGAAGCATCACGATGGAAAAGAGCATAAGTGACGGGCGGACAGCGGGCACAAGACTCCGGTACACCAAAAACACCATGATTGGAATGAACAGATAAATAGTGCCGAGAGTAAAAAGGGTTTTGAGAATGACCACATAGGCTCGTCGGCCACTGATCGAAAAGTATAGGCTCAGTACGCCGGCAAAGATGACAGCTGTGAGCGTAATACAAACGCTTGAAATAACGTAATCCCAGGGCACACCGCCAAAGACACGCACAATAGCCAGTAGTGGCAAGCTGATGGCTAAAAGCAGTATTATCTGCAGGAGTTTACTGAAAAGTTTCCCCATGACGATCTGAAAACTATTGATGGGGGTGGTCATGAGCACACCAAGAGTGCGATTGTAGATTTCGTCGCTAATAGAAGTGCTGAGCATGACCACTGCAATCAATTGAGTGGCAACAAACTGAAACATGATTATGGTTGTAATTATGGCCAGGCCGGCTACGGACATTTGGGAAATTCGGTATGCTGCGGCCCCTTGGAATTTGACCACCCTGTGCCAGATTAAAACAACAAAAACGGTTAAAATGGCTAAGTACGCGAACCGGAGGACGTAATTTCTTCTTCTACGGCTGGAGACCCGAAGCTCTTTATCGAAAATAGGTCCGGTCAGCCAGGAAGGTTTTAGAATGTAGCGAACAGATTTACTCAAGCCAATATTCATAAATGAATCAGAAGATATCCAGCCTCAATCTGCACTTTGCCCGCCAGAGAAGTACCATGCCGATTACTGCATTGAAAACTATCATAACAATCGGGTTTAATATAAATGCAACTTGCATATTTCCCATCATCATCACGCCCGGGATAGCAAAGAGAAACGTAAACATAAATTGACGTATAACATACAAACCAAGCAATGAGCCAATGGTAGCCATTACTGCGGCAGTACTCGATTTCAGACGCGTGCTAAAATACATCCCGAGGCCAATCAGAAATATTACATTTGCTATAATCCCAAGCGGTCCAAAGATGATGTAATAATAATAGTAGAAATCCAGACTACGATTACCTTTTGTTGATTGAAGAGTAATCATCAGAATGTAAAAGACAGGTGTGCCCAAAGTCAAGATGAGCCATGCAGGTGCGTTTCGCCATAAAGCGGCCAAAGCTTTTCCGCGAATAATCTGCTTTGGCTCGAGCAAGGTACCAAGAAGAATGGGCAAAGTTCGTGCCTCCTTTTCTTTTGTGATGCTGGTTGCAGCCATGGCAGCTGTGCGAATAGTAGCGATCATCCAAAGGCCGCTTGTGAACATGCTATAGAATATCATTGCGACCGGGGAGGGAGCGGAAAACGCATTGAATAAATAAGCCAGGTAAAAAAATATGAATAAGAGGAGTAACAAAATGCCGAGTATTATTGCATTTGATCTGAGAGATTTGGAAAATGGCTTTGACAGTTCCTTCCAGAAGATTGGCGAGCCGGTGACTGGCCTGATGGGACGGGTCGTGGAAAAAGAGTTTTTACTTTTAAAAACTGAGGATATGAAGTTTCTCTTCCATATGGGCAATTTTCTTTTGGCGTTAGTTCCCAGAAAGGAATCGAGCGCACGTCTTCGCATTCTAAATGCTGATGCAAAAAGCATGAACATTGAAGCGCCCCCCATTACCAGACAATGTAATGGCAAAGAAAAGGATGTAGTGCCCAAGCGGGAACCCGGGAAGGCGGCTAAAGTAACCTGAGTCATCGCTGCGAAAGGATTGATATGCAGTATAACGCTCATCAGGACGCTGCTTGAACCGCGAAAGACAGATAGCGGAATCATGATTAGATAAGCAACGACTAAGAAGGTCGTCATAATCAGGATGACAAGATACGAACGGCGAAACTTTGTAGACAAAAACATGCTCAACGATCCGACAAAGACAGTAGTGGTGAGGGTAATACTCAAAGCAGAGACGACATAATCCCACTGGATTCCGCCGAAAACTCTAATGACGGCCAATAAAGGCAGACTTACAGCCAATATCAGAATCAGCTGAACCAGTCTACTGAACAGCTTTCCCAGAACGATCTGAACACAGTTGATTGGCGTGGTCATAAGAACATCCATTGTGCCTCGGCGAATTTCATCGCTAATCGAATTGCTGAGCATAACCGCTGCAAGAATCTGAGCGGTCAAAAATTGAAACCAAGTTATCATCAGAACAAGGCTTCTGCCAAGTTCGGCCATACGTGAAACTTGCCAGGCGACAGTATTTGCCGAGCTCCTTAAAAGAGCAGTAGACCAGGCGGCAGCTACAACAAAGACCAGTACTAACAGATAAGCAGAACGGAGGACATAATTTCGGCGTCTGCGACTGGAAACACGCAACTCCTTGTCAAAGATTGGCCCGGTTAACCAGGACGGATTGATGAATCTTGAAAACGAACTGATCAATGCCACAGCCATATACAACCCTTAGCTTTAGATCGGCCCTTACTGCTTACAGTAATGATTGCTCACCTTACCTTTTGTATTAGTGAACGATACCTTTGGTTAACTGGAGAAACGCCTCATCAAGTTTGACCTGCTGAGGTTCGAGTGACACAATATCTATGCCACCGTTCACCAGTGCGCGAGCAATAATGCCGTCGGTGTTCTGATCCTTGCGAAGGGTGACGGCGATATAGACCCCTGTGGATTGAACATCCTGAACCTCGGGCAGGGCCGAGAGCAGCTCAATCGCACGCTGCTGATTATTAGCTACATGCACACGGACTTTACTTTGAACACCCATTCGCTGTCGAATTTCCTCCATCGTGCCACTAAATACCAGCCGGCCGTGCTCAATAATGCCAACGTGATCACAGATTTCTTCAAGTTCGCTTAGTATATGGCTGGATATCATAATAGTTTTTCCCATGCGTTTGAGTTCACGGAGCAGCTCTCTAATTTCAATGCGAGCACGTGGATCGAGGCCACTGGCAGGTTCGTCCAAAACCAGTACTTTTGGGTCATGAATGAGTACACGGGCCAGACCCAGGCGCTGCTGCATACCCCGAGAGAGACTGTCGACAGTGAAGCTTTGTTTGGTCTGCAAATCGGTCAATTCGAGCACACCTTCGACGATGGACTTTCGTTTTTTGTGTTCAATACTAAAAGCAGCTGCAAAAAACTCAAGGTATTCAAACACCTTGAGGTCATCATAGATCCCCATAAAGTCAGGCATATATCCAACTATTCTGCGAACCTCTTTACCTTTTTTAGTGATATCCAGGCCGTCAACGAACGCTTGCCCACGACTGGGCTCCAACAAGGTAACTAATATGCGCATGGTAGTAGTTTTTCCAGCACCATTAGGGCCGATGAAACCGAAAATATCGCCGGCTTCAATGACCAGATCGAGGTCAACCAACGCCGCTAAATTCCCGTAATTTTTAGTGAGACGTTTCGTTTCAATCATTCCTATTTCCTCTTGATCTATTTGGGAAAAACAACAAGACGCACCAGCCGGGTATGATTATAATCACACGAACGGTCCTTTACAGCGAACGATACGGGAGCCTGGTCGAACTGGGCACAGACTACTGCGGCTCCCTTTGCAAGATATGCCTTGATGGTTTGAGTTCGCCGTAAACATCCCTGTGCAGAGTAGGCAGTTTCATTTTTAAATCCGGTTCGATAACCTTCCACATTGTACCGATATCTTCCATCAGGATTTCTGATAATAGTGCTCTCCCAACCTTTATATGGTTTCAACCTGTCAGAAAAGTCTTCCGTTGAGTACCCACTAACAGAGCCAAAACTGATAGATTGATTGTTATCAAATAGAACATAACCTTTTTTGATTGGGCTTTCTGATTGGTTGACGATTGTAAGAAATATTTCATCTCCTCGGCGTTCAACCTTGGCATCAATAGGCAGTTGCTGTACGGGCGATTCGTTCATTAAGCACTGCATTGTCCATATGTTGATGGGTAACGAATAGGGCAGGTTACTTCCATCGTGCTGGAAGCAATAAATATTTCTACTGCCTGTTTGTTGGCGGTAAGCATAAAGATGTTCTTGTGCGGGAGCAATGCCGGACCACCATTGTTTTTCATCAAGATCCTTAAGCTGATAGTCATCGCTGTAAGGTGCAAACAAACCGCAATACCCAGTGGACCATGCACGATTGGAGTGCTTGATTCCATCCAGAACTGAAACTACTCGGAATTGCATTTTGCCGCCACGAAGAGCCTGAACACCATAATAGGCGCCCACGGAAAATAAGATAATCCAAAAAGCAGATGTGGCCCATGTCAATGGCAGACGGTTTATACGTTTGAGCACTATATAATCTACCGGTCCCAATAGAACCGCCAAGAGAGTCAGTAGAAGTATTACCCACCAAATGCTCAAAGGCCGCAATTCAGAAATACTGTATAGGTATTCCATCACCGCATTACTTCCGGCTTGGGCCTGGCCAATGGCGTATTGATTGTCATATCGGCGATTATCAGGGGCATCTTTGGCATCTTCGGCAAGTGTGATACTCCTGTGAGAGCCGAGCCCACGATAAACCTCTCTGTTACGTTGCCTCTTCTGGATTTGTTCTTTTGTCTCGAACTCAGCGGTCTTGATGTCACTATCCTCTAAAATAGCTGCTATACGACTAATCCAGAATCGGGCGGAATTTATTTTCTGAAATTCGGTCATAGTGGAAGGATCAAACGCTAATACACCAACGCGGCCAAAACCAACATATCCTGTAGCAAAAAGGCATTCTCCATTATTTATATCGTCAGTCTTGTAGCAATGGGCGCCAGGTTTGGGCTTGAGGGGCCAACATACAACAGCCTCTGAATTAGTAGCGTTCAATCCCCAATTCTTAAGTTTATCTATGGTAACGTTAATTTGCTTTGCCTGCTGAACTTCAAACGGGAGTAACTCGGCGATTGGATTTTCTCCCAAGAGGGGATGGCTTCCGAGGATGAGCAGTAATTTGCCGCCATTGGAAATCCATTGTGCTATCGCATTTAATTGATTTTTGTTAAACAGGTTCCAATCAGGATCGTAGAGGATAAGCAGGTCAAGAGAAACAAAACCCGTCCAGTCCCAGGGAACCATTCGTGGGAGTTTATCTTTTAAATGCACCTTCCCCCGGCCCGTTTCCGATTTACAGGCGGATTGTTCAGATAAACTTAACAGACCGAATTTTCTCCGACCAATGAGTCCGATGAACAAGTCATTCTCACCTATGGCGGTCAGTGTCCGGTTTCTTGGGGAAAAATCCCAAAGTTCAAAATCGTGACTCCAGCGTATTCGGCCGCGTTGATCGGAAATTCTCACGCTGCATTTATCGAGGGCAAAGGCCAATTTTGTGACCAACGGTATATGTAAAGGGACATCCGGTGTTAGCACGAAAGTATGGGTAATGTTTAAGGTGTTTAGACCATCCTGTTTGGCTGATACGTTCAGGGAACCTGCGAAAGGCTCAGTAAGTATGCTACTGATACCAACTTCCACAGGAGTCCATTCCATGGGGCGATAACAACCACCCCAGCCGAAAAAGCAGTCGATATTGAAAGGCGAGTCAGCCGATGCAGTGCCAGCAAAGGCGAAAACAAAAACTACCAGCAGCGCTAAGCAAATGCGTAACATTTGTAAACCTTGCTACAAATAACATTTACATATTAAACCCGCACCTTGGAATTATATATTAACCATTCCAGCAACGCAAGGACTAAAGCTATTCCTACAAGGAACGGCCATAACGACAGATTCGATCGGCTTATAGGATTATCTCGAGCCTGAATCGGTTGTCCTGAGAGGATAATTTCCCGCATAGGCCCGATATTACTTTCCTGTAAATCAAGGAGATTGACAGCAAAGAGCCTAAGTGGTTGGTCAGGAACCTTCAAACCGTACACACCGACCTTATCAATACCGGGGAAACGAATGTTACCCGCTGCGTTGGCTTTGATCTCATTTCCAGAAAATCCAGGACCACTAACTTCAGCCAGAGTTTCCGGTGCAAGACCTTCAACTATAATAGGTTGACCTACCCGCAGGTTAGTTTCCTGGTTTTGTCCTGCCTGCATTCCAAGAAAAGCAGTGGCGTTGTAACAGAACAAGATAAAGCTTGGTTCAAACGGCCAATTGGTTTGCAGGATATCGAAGCCGGCAAGCAAAAAGATACTCCCTTTTCGCCGAACCAGTGCCAGGGCAGGGCTCTGGCCGAATTCAGCCAAGGTTTCTGCATCTCGAGGTAAGGTTATTTTAAAACACTTGGCTGCAAAAAGATTCATTAGATTGACATACTTCAACACTGGGTGCCTTGGCCTCCAATCTACAATGACCTGGTTCTCCAGTTGCTCAGGAGCCGATACATCGATACCTTTCGGCGGATGACCAAAGACCAGATAGCGGCATTTAGGCAGTTGAGTGGGTATGTGATTATCCAATACAATAACATCGTAAGGCTGTTTGACGCTAATGGTTCCAAAGTCCATCGCCTCAAATTCATCCGGAGAACATAGTTCCAGCCGTGCAAGCGGACAGGCTTGTAGTGCTGACTCAAGCACTATATTACCGGTAGTAACAAGAAGGACTGTAAGTTTCCTGGGAGGTGATAGAATAGCCCAAGCTGCATCATCACAAGGTAATGAGTCAGGCTGTAGCTGTCTTACTTCAAGCACTCCAGCCTCCACATGAGATAAGGAAAAATCAATTGATACTTTGCCAGGTTGAGCAGTAACAGTAGTGTCGCTCGTTTTTTGCGGTGGAATAGTTACAGCCCTTATGGCCTGAACATTATCGTTTATACTGAGTTGCACATCACAGGTCGTTTCCGCAGTATCATAATTGGCTATGGTTGCGAAAACACTTATTTCGTCAGGATCTTCATAAGACCTGCGGGCCTGCATAGCCGTTATGGCGATATTTTGCGGAGACTTTCCTATGCAGTTAAAAATCAGCTCACCAGAGCCAACCGCTATCTGGTCTACATCGCGGATTCTCCCATCACTGAATAATATCAGTTGAGCGGGTGTTTCTACACTACGATTATTGGCTTCTGTACCGGGCGACTGGGCAAAGGCCCGGGCGACTACTATCGCTTCAGCCAGAGCCGAGCCACCATCACCGGCGGTTATTGCTTCTATGGCAGAGTGCAACTGGTGCTTGTCAGAGGTGAAGTTACACATTACCTTGGCATGATCATCGAAGGCAATAATCATTACCTGGTCGGCTTCATCTCTCAATGAAAAAAATGCCTTACCACGCAGAGATTCAACAAATGTGCTTGCCTGTTTTTTGGCGGCATCGAGACGCATTGGTTCAATGTCATTAGCGCTCATACTGGCAGATCGGTCTATCAGCAATACAAACCGACGGGATGGCCCTGTGGTTAATGACAGTATCGGCCCAGCGAGCGCAAGTAAAATAGCCAGCAACATCAGCAGTTGCAGCAGAAGTAAAATATTTCGTCTTATTTTTTGAAACGGTGCGTTGACCTGCAAATCTTGAATGGCTCGTTTCCACAGCAAAGTGCTCGATATAATCTGCTCGCGACGTTTAAGCTTTAGGAAGTACAAAAGTAGCAGCAGAGGTAAGGTTGCAGCTGCGGCATAAAGAGCTGTCAATGGTGTAAGCCATTCCATAATCAAAGCCCGGTAAAAGACTAACGTAACAGACGTATCCGCCGCAGATAGTTCAGCGTTAGCGACTCAACAGAGTCGGCACTATTTGCAAGGACATATGCAGCTCCGCGGCGCGCACAAAAATCTTTTAGCTCATTACAATAAGCAGTAAGATTTCGTTTGTAATACTTCAAAAGCGCACCACTTATAGTAATCTCCGCCGTATCAGCATCTTCAATATCCACGAGTTTCAAGTCACCGGTAAGTTCAGGTGCAAGTTCCTCTGGAGAGAGCACCTGTATAACATACAAATCGTATTGCCTGCTGATTAGGCGACGCAGGCCGGTATCAAGACCTTCTTTAAACAAGAAATCAGACAATACAATCATGACCCCGGAGCCTATCCGTCCGGCAACCAGTTGCCGGCAGCTACTATCGAAATGCGAAGGTCCCTCGCAACCAGAGGTTAGAAGAAATTCCGCCATGGCGCCTATGTAGTTACGTCCTCGCATATTTTTTAGCTGACCTTTCACACCCTCTGAAAAGGAGCTGATAGTTAGGCGATTGTTGTTGACCAGGCTGACGTATCCTAAAGCTGCGGCCAACTTCTTGATGAAGAGTTCCTTGGCAGGTTCTCCCAAACTCAATGAAGCACTGATATCGATTACTATATGAATTGTCAGGTCCTGCTCTTCCATGAATAGTTTAAGGAATAACTGCTCCAAGCGCCCATAAATGTTCCAATCCACGAAGCGAAGGTCATCACCGGCAACATAAGGACGATGATCGGCGAATTCCACACTCTGACCGCGACGCTTGGAACGATGTTCACCCTGAAGTTTACTTTTCAGTATTTTGCGACTGAGAACATCAAGTGAATCCAGACGAGCCATGAAATCAGGGTCCAGCAACTCTGTCAATCGCCTCCGGTGTGTAGCTGTTTTTATCTGATTCATAGCAATACGGCACCTCTATTCTTATGGTACGTTAACATTTTTCTCAAGGGTTTTAGGAGTATGCTGTAAGATTTGATTGAGTATATCGTCGTTTTGTATGCCTTCAGCTTGACCTTCAAAATTCAGCAGAATGCGGTGACGCAGGGCTGGCAGAACTGAATCACTAACATCCGAGAAACTGATATGATAACGCTCATCAAGCATAGCACGAACCTTAGCTGCCAGGATAAGGGCCTGAACTCCACGCGGCGAAGAGCCAAAACGAATAAATTGGTTAGTTATTTCAGGGGCATATTCCCCCCCAGGATGTGTGGCTAATGTGAGGCGAATAGCGTAGTCCTGCACATGCGGTGCGACAGCAACTCGCTTGACCAGCTCCTGAGATGTAATTATCTGCTTAGCATCAAGAACTGCTTTGGCTTTCGGGTTCTCGGCTGTAGTAGTACGGTCAAGTATAGTGCTCAGCTCCTCGCGATTACTGTACTGGACAAGTGATTTGAAGAAAAATCGGTCCAGTTGCGCCTCCGGGAGAGGATAGGTTCCTTCCTGCTCAATAGGGTTCTGAGTGGCCAGGACCACGAACGGTTCGGGCAGCTTATGAATTTGTCCACCACTGGTCACTGAATGCTCTTGCATCGCCTCGAGCATTGCAGATTGAGTTTTGGGAGTAGCCCGGTTGATCTCGTCGGCCAGAATAATCTGTCCAAAGATGGGCCCCGTCTGAAACTGGAAGTGGCGCTTGCCGGTAGCCTGGTCTTCCATAACAATGTTGGTGCCAATAATGTCTGCAGGCATCAAATCAGGTGTAAACTGAATTCGCCGAAACTCCAGCGAAAGAGCAGAACTGAGCGTGCGCACCAACAGTGTCTTGCCCAATCCTGGCACACCCTCAAGGAGAATATGCCCTCCACAAAACAAGCAGATAAGCACATTGTCCACTATTCTTTCGTGTCCCACGATAACTTTACCGATCTCAGCACGAAGTGATTCAAACATTTGACGAAATTCATGACATTGTTTTTCAACATCTTTCTTTGTTCCTGACATATCTATGTCTCCTCTGTAACTATTCATTATTTTCCATTTTGCTATCTGTTCTTTTTTCAGTAGCCTTTCGTTTGGCTCTGAGAAGCTGTTGAATATGTGACTGGTCTTCTTCCGTATCTGTTTTTAGCGGTTCAGGTTTCTCAGGCGGTTTTTCGGTCGTCACATCGCTTTGCAATGGTACCTGAGCTTGCGGCAAATCACCTGAAAACGCTTCGTCGGCTTTATATCGTCTGGAGGCAAGTGACTCGTCAGAACGGGAAAGTTGTTCACGAAGTTTCTTTTGGACAAGGCGGAGGCGTTCAAGGTTCTTGTCTGCCTTACGTTCGGCCAAGGGCCGCCGGACGAAAGAAGTAACGCGCTGGGCCATAGCTCGAATGTCCAGTGCAATTCTTCTCACAGCCACATCCAGCAGGAAAACGGTCAGCCAAATTAACATTAACAGACGTGTCATTGGTAGTTGAGTTTCCGGGAATTTTAAGCCTGAATAATCAAAAAGTTTGGTCTGGGCCGGATCAGAGCTTAAAATGCGGCCGCCCGTTATAGCGGTAACTTCCGCGAGCAAGGCTGCATTGTCCACAAGGTCCCGAAACTCGGGTGCAAAGGGAACTGTTACCGGTGTCTGCATAAGATGTGTCTTTGTTTCTGCGAGTTTTCTATAACGTAAGTTTACAATGTAACTGCCTGAAACAGCAGCTTGAAACTGGCTCTGGAATTGACCCGGTCCGACTTGAGTTAGCTCAAGTAAGTGCGTTGACATATCTGGTTCTATCACTTGCGCATCAATGTGGGCAAATTGCATAAAATTGCCTTTAGCATCTATTGCTTCGACACCGATATTAACCTGGCGGCCCTGTACATCTACTAAAACTTCACAATCGGATGATTGCGCAGGTTTGGCAGCCCAACGAACTGTTTGCTCCCAGAATCTTTCGCTGCCGGGCCAAGCAAGCCAACTGGACGCCCATTGGCTGTCTGCTGAACTGGTGAAAGCTACGCATCGACCGAGTCCGGCCTGACAGGTGGCAAGTATAGGGTCAGCCTGGTTACTGGTAATAATGACTTGATTCAGACCGCCTTTTGGACCGGTTAATACATAACCGTCAAGGTTAGGCAGCGGACCGGATAATCCTTTGGTAATCTCACTGAGAGTATAAACTACCTGGGGAGAAAAAGTTTCCTCGACAATCAGAGTGCGACGAACCACCTGTGCTTCTTTGATAAATATCTGGGGTAACTGTTGGGGATCTTTTACATCATAAAACCTTCCACCCGTCAGTTGGGCAACACGGAGTAAACTCTGTACATCCGCCGGTGAGTGTGGAAAAACAGCAACACCGGTGCAGGTAATCTCTGCCTGTTTGAGTTGATTCAGTAACTGGGCAGTGGGTGGCTGGGGGTCCCCATCACTAATAACTATGATGTGTTTTTGAGCTGCATCACAATCTTTTAGTTTATCATAGGCCTGCTGCAGATGAGAACCAAGATCAGGCATATCGCCTATCTGCATTTGCTTGACGGCAGAAATTACCGCCTGTTTGTCACCAACCGCCGACAGTGGAAATACCCAATCGCCACTTCCCTGCCAGTTGTAAGCGAGGATACCAACCAAATCCAGTCGGCTTAAAGTTTTTATCGCGGCAATGGCAACCCTTTCGCCCCAAAGATTACCCTGTGGCATTTCGCAGGAATGCATAATCAACACTAAAGCTCCTTTGGGCAATTGCTTTTTCTGAGGTGGGTCCAAATCTACTGGAAGTATTTCGGCCACAGGTGAGCCTATCCATCCGCCTGCACCAAAGGATTC
>DATLBB010000096.1:0-7788 GCA_035527155.1 Sedimentisphaerales bacterium | reverse complement strand
TTGAGCGTGCTCTGGGCCCTGTATGGTGGCAGGAAGTGGATTTCTCTGTTTTGGCTGGCTATTTTTTTCAGACTTCCGTGCAACCGGTCGAGCGCGGCCGTTTCAGAAACACCCGTCTTTTGGCATTTCTCTCTCAACGACGGCTGCGGCCCCATCCAGATAATATCATCTACTGTCAAATCATCGCCAAAGACAACCTCTTTGTCCTGGTCGACGTCGATGACGGCAGCGAGGCCGGGGGAATCGAGTCCAAAAAAGTAGAGAAACGAGCTGTCCTGCCGAAAGGGATACTGGTTGTCCGGATAATTCATTGGAGACTCTTCATTGCCCAAAAGCAAAATTATCCCGGAGCCAACCTGCTCCTTCAGGCGTTTTCGTCTTTCGATATATACCTTTTCCGCAAACATCTCTTTGTTATGAATGATGTTGTCCCTCAGCTGCCTCTTTCTTATTCGTGGTACACAGGCTTACGATTATTAGACAAATCACCGACAGTGTTATCGCCGGCAGTACTGCATCCAGCTTTGCCATCTCTGCCGGCAAATGGACCTTTATCACTTCTTCCCACAGCAGTGTGGTCGCCGTCCCGGCCAGTATCGAAGAAATTGCGCCCGCCTTTGTGGCCCTTTTCCAGAGCAGGGCCGCCACGAGGCACGGAGTAATTGATGAGCCATAAACGGTAAAGGCATACAGCGCTTTTTCAAATACCGTCGTAGACTCCGAGAACACCCGCGACACCAGCCAGGCGATGATTCCAAAGGTAAGCACCATTAAGCGGCTCATGAAAACGATTCGTTTTTCGCAGGCCCCGGGATTGATGTGATTGAGGTAGATGTCCTTAATAAAGGTGGTCGAAGGAACCAGCAGAAACGAATCCGCCGTGGAGATAATAATACCCACGACCGTAATCATAAAAATAATCCCCAGCGCCTGGGGCATAAAATGTCGGGCTGCGTAAATCAGAATGTAGCGACCGTTTTCCGGGTCGGGAGTCAAACTCCCGGCGAACCATGCTTCGGCGATTATCAATTCTTCTACCAGCAGCGCCAGGAAAATCATAACAATCACGGCAGTGCGTGCGCCCTTGGCGCTTTTGCTGGCGAAAATCCGCTGGTACTGGTTGGCGTCACCCAAAACCAGGAGAAAAACAGGCAACAGGAAATTAATATAATCGGCGGCACTAAAGACTCCGAGCAGCTTCATGTTGTCCGGCCGATCTCCCATCATGGTGAACGCCGCCTGCATACCGCCAAAGCCTCCCGCCTTAATCAGCAGTACCGGAAACGCAATCAACAGCGTAACGGTTATAATTATCCCCGTTACTATATCCGCAAACGCCAGACTCAAAAGACCCGCCAGCATCGTATAAGCAATGATGAAAATGGCGGCGATAATCGTCGCCCTATGGGCCGTCAGTACCGGTTCGTGCAGATAGATTTCACCCTCTTTCGGTATTTCGGCTAATCGGTATATTCCGTCGCGCTTCTTAAAACCGTCGTCGTATCCTTCTATTATAACTCGGGTAAAAGTGTTTTCTTTAATCACGCTGGTGTTTTTCAAATGGCTGGTTTGAGCTTTTTCGGAGATGATATCGGTTGACTTAACGACTTTGATAGTAAAGATTTCCGATGTCTGCGACCATTCGTCCGACCCTTTGCTTTTGATATGAAATTGTATTTCTGTAGTTCCGGTCCAGTCTCGTGGAGGCTCGTAATGGAAATATCCTTTGCGAACCTGATTTTTGGTGAGGACGTTATCGAGCCTCAGAGCCACTTTTTCTTTCTTTCCAGCGATCACCTCCAGCACCATGCCGCCGGCGTTAAACTGATAGCTGACAATCAC
Organism: Sedimentisphaerales bacterium; assembly: GCA_035527155.1. Taxonomy (GTDB): domain Bacteria; phylum Planctomycetota; class Phycisphaerae; order Sedimentisphaerales; family Anaerobacaceae; genus CS2-K091. The sequence goes on along the minus strand of DATLBB010000096.1, from coordinate 5,946 downwards.
CATATAGGCAATCACCAGCGCGACCACAGCTAACAACCGGGCAGTATTGCCGAACCGTCTGCCGATAATCTCTGGCACCGAAAGGGCCTCGATATTGCGGGCCCGCGCGGCGATTAAGGAAAGCAGAATCATGCCGACAAAAGTTCCAATAGGCAGGAAAAAGGCCGCCATGCCGACTTCATAAGTTTTTCCGGCATTGCCCACGATTGAGCCGGTGCCGATCCATACCGCCAGCATCGTACAGACCATTATCCAGGGCGAAAGCGTCCTGCCGGCCACGGCAAAATCGGCCTGGGTTTTGACCTGTCGGGATTTGTAAATCCCGATACCAGCCAGGAGAAATAAATAGGCGAATATGGCAATTAAGTAAGTCATCTCTCGTCTCTTGTACACCTCATTCGACAAACTGTTCTACAAAGTATTTCGGCGTTAGTGGCTCTCCGGTTGCCCGTGTAATCATTTTGTTCCAATGATAGAGGTCTCCTGGCCCAAAAACCTTCTCTCGCAGATAATCTCCGAGCCTTGGCTGGCCGACATAACTGACGCCTTCATCCGATTCAAGCATTAAGGCTTTGTGAACTATTTGGTGATGCAGTTGAGAGGCAAGCAATTCACCCAACATATAATTATGGTAATAGCAGGGCGCAGTGGTGAAATGAAGCTTTGAAGCCCAGCCTGCATCTACAGGCCCCGGCGGTCGTTTAACGAACTGGTATTTCTCAACCAGCTCCCACCATAGATTGTTCAAATCCTGGTCGGGCTCGGCATAAAGCTGCTTTTCAAAATTATACATAACCATCGCCCAGCGGGCAAAAAGCACCTGTTGAAACTGCAGGTATTTTTCACTTACCTTTTTAATTTCTGCCCGTTCTTTCTCCGACAGGCCTAACATCTCCTGCATCCATGCACCGTTACGGCTCAATCTGCCGAAGAACATCGCAATCGCCTCGGTAGTAAAGCTGTGGGCCGGTTCCCGAAGCAGCCAGGGCTCTTTGCAATCGTGGTATTTGCTGTAAATGGCGTGGCCCAATTCGTGCAATATTGTCTCCATCCACCGTTCGGTATTTTGAAGGTTGCACAAAATGCGAACGTCACCCCGGCGGTCCACGTCTTCGCTAAAAGCGTGCGGATATTTGCCCTCGCGGTCATATAAATCGCTCCTGGCAAGGATATCATCCACAGGCAGGCCAACACCCGCATAATATTCTTCCGCCAGTTGTTTGACATCGTGTTTCTTGTAGTAGAAATCCAAATCCAGCTCATATACCAGAGGAGTCCTTTGAAAGAATGGGTCATGATAGTGCCAGGGCTTCAGTTCGTCGGGCGTGATGCCGTAACTGTCTGCCAGGATACGGTCTAATTCTTCCTTCATTCGAGCAAAGGGCTTATCGGTCAATTCGCAAAGCTCGTCGAAGATGCGGTCCAGTTCTTCGGCGTCCTGCTCGCCCGTGACTATCGACATCCTATGATAATTGTCAAAGCCGACCTTACGGGCCGCCTGGTTGCGCAGCTTGACCAGCCGGATAAGATCGTCCACAATCGCATCGCCTACCTGCTTGCCGGCCCGCCAGGCCAATTCCCTTTTGCGACAATCCGTCTCCGTTGTCATAATTGTATAGATGTCACTCATCGTAACCTTCTCGCCGTCTATTGTGCCGCGAAAAGTGTTGTACTTTTCCTGAATCTTCGTGTCCGAATCAACGAGTTTTTCCAGCAGCTCCGGCTCTATCTGGTTCCGCAGATAAGCGTAGTATAACTTATCCAGTTGTCGGGCGAGTCTTGTGTCCCTGACTTGCCCGGTCTTTTTAATATCGTTAACGAAAGCATACTCCTCGGCATTACTGTAGATTCGACTAATCTTGAGTTGCAACCGGCTGAGCTTATCATAATCTTCTGATTTGCCGGTAGTTGAGGCGTCCCAATAGACAAGATTTGCCTGCGTTGTTACAGGTTCGATTTTTTTGATATGGGCTGCAATGAACTTTTCCAACTGTTTTTCCTTCGCGTTATGCCCACAACCAAAAAGAATAAGGGGCATAGTAAAGCAAAGAACTGCAATTAACATTTTTTTCATGACTTCCTCTCGTTTTTAAGCTCATTCTCCCAAACTAAATTTTATTACCCAATCTTCTGCAAAAAAGGTAAGTTTATATTAAGAACGACCTCATCACCAGTGAAAATTATCTTTAAGCCTGTCCCAACCCGTCAAATGAAGTCTTATATTTTCAACAATTGTCGGTTAAACTTGTCGAAAAAGTCTATCGCCGTTGGAGGTCAAAAATATGGATATCAAAATCCTGGAGCAATTAAAAGAAACTTTTGTTCAATAACAAGAGCTGTTTATTGGTGAGGTAAATCCAGGTAAAGCATACTAACACTACAGCCATACTCACACACGGCTTCCTTTGTCAGATGTTTACGATGCCTTACCTTCAACTATAATCGGGACACACTCGACAAAAAAGTGACTTAAAACCTATTATGGACTGGCAGGAGTTACTCCTCCGGCTCCACCACCACCGCCGCCGCCGCCACCACCGGCTATAGCAACTGTTCCGGCAGTTCCCCCTGCAATGGCAGCAGCAGTCCCGACACCTACGCCCAGAAATGCCGGCGCAGCCGCTATATTCAAAGCACCAACGGCAGGAACACCGGCCCCCAGCGAGCCTACAGTGCCGCCGGCAGCCGCGAATCCACCACCTGCTAATGTGCCAAAACTTTGCATCGAAACTGTGCGGGCTGCGGGCAGGCAAACCGTAACAACAGGATTTAAGGCACCTTCACAGGCTGTTGCCGCACATATATTGGCCATGTGGGCGGCGTTTAAAGCCTCAGACTGGGCCCACTGAGGCAAAAGCGCCTCTTTAACAACCTTAAGACTTTTCCCGGCCAGTCCTAATTTTTGTACAAACTTTTCGAATTTTTTGCCTAAACCACCCAAGTCGACCGCTCCTCCCGCAGCATCGGTCATGTATGTTGCGACTTCGTGCCGGAGCTTTTCCTTGGGAGCATTGATATTTGTTGTTGCCTCGAAAATGGATATACTCAGGTAAATATCCTCCATTTCCGGGTCGAAAAGGTAAACAGAGCCAACCCTGGATTTAATCGAGCTTGTGCCCCCTCCTTTCCTGGGGGCCTTAACAACAAAAGGCTCCGATAAAGCCCTCACCGCTATCATTTCGCCAAATACTTTTGTCTTCACTCGTATCGCTGCCAAAGTGAATTTCAACTCGTCAGGAAGCGATTTACTCAGGGACGACAGGCCGAAGGATTGCTTCCATGTTTTCCCAATATTTTCCCTTGTTACTTTCTTGAGAGACCTAACACATTGATTGTTTACCATTTCAACAAGTGCCAAATCCCTGCTGGCTACTGATAAACGTCTGGTCTTTCTATCAAGAACAAATGAAATTTCCCTGGGAGAAACAGAGTAGCGCACTTTATTATCACCCAATGGCTGCTTCGTTACAGTAAACTGTGTTTCGGCCTCATTCCTAAACTGGCCCTTGCCGGCATACTCTATGGTTGAAAGCATTTTGAAGTGCTGTACGTTTTCATTTGTCGCTGCCAAGCCGACCTTAGCAAACGGCAGCAACAACACCACGCTTAACGCTATCATCAAACAAAATTTATGCCCTGTCCAAAAACATTTTGTCTTGCTCTTTCTTGTGTTCATACCTGCACTCCTCTCAAATTTTCCATAACACTATGTTTGCGTTATTTTCCTCCAAACGTCACTCTCCAAGTTAAAAACTTTTGTGTGTGATATTCTAACTTTTTTTCGTTTTTTGCGCAACCATTTACTATAACTAAACTACGTAAAATTATCAAGGATTTCCCCGTTTTTCACAAAATTCCCCAATTTTTCTTGCAACAAATTTGTGCCAGAAACATTGTTTTTGGGCTTAAAACCCTCTTTGAGTGCGCCGTTCTAATTTTTTCCCATTTCCTTCTCTTACAGAAACCAACAGTAATCTACCGAAACCGACAACAACCACATCAAATTTGTGCACAATTCATTTGCGATATCCTTCAACTAATTGGACCAAACAGTGGTGCAGATAGGCGATTTTCTTGTCGCATTTACCAGTAACGATTCATTCTAAAATCCCTTCTTCAATTTGGGTTGGGATTTGCCCGATAAAAAGGTCTATTCCCCGGATCACCCTTTTTTTGTCGAACAGCTTCGGTCTTTAGTTACATAAGCACACGAGATAAAACCTTTACCCGCCTACTCTTATTGATAATGGCACTTCAGGATTTGGGTTTTTCTACAATCCGGCACCAAATCAGGTCCTTCCGGAGATTAACTCGCAGTGAAAATTTGACGAACCAGACAGAGGCGTAAACAGGGGTAACTGCTGTTTCATGAACAAAACGGCACTTTGACGGTTGGGTCATAAAATCCACAGAAGCGGTAACGTCAAAGTGTTGAATTTGTTCACAGTGGTTTTGCTTTGTGAGGAGGTCGGTAATGCGACACATCCGGAGGGCATGGGGGGTTCGTTACACAATCAACGCAGCGTTGTGTCTCGCTGTGCTGTGCACCGGATGTACAAAACAGAGCATCGATGCGAGAAGCCTGAGTTTCTGGAAGCCGCACTTGCTGTACCTCCAGAGCGCGCCTTACGAGGGCCTTTATGTAGAGATAGATGCTGTGGAGGGTAGTGAACCAAACGAGGACATCATCGGGACTTTACGTCAATGTCTATTGCAATATTGCGACAAGCCTGATGGAGTTCGGATTGTTCGCAATATATCGATTCCCCTGGAGGACGCCCGGGCTACGAGGCCGGAGCTATTGGCCCTTCGGTATATGGATGGGCCGTGGCACGGGCTTCCAGCCCGTGAAAACACGGCCAAGGATGGCCGTGCCACGAAACACGATGGCCGTACCGCTTATTTGTATGTGTTCTTTTACGACAGTTCACAACTGTCGGGAAAGAGGTATCGCCAGGCGGTGAACCCTCATGCCAAACTACTTCCATACCCGGCAGCAATCTACATGGATACCAGATACATCAAAAAACATCATCTAAGTAAATACGAGGCGCAGTTATTGCTTCACGAGGTCGGTCATATTCTCGGTCTCACCTGGAGTCAAAAGCGAGGGGATGATTGGCAGTGCCATTGCCGGGACAAATCATGTCTAATGTATGAAAGCTATAGAGTAACTATATTGCCATTCCAGAAGGACCGGCAAAAAGACTTATGTGAGCTATGTAAAGGTAACCTTGAGACGGCAAGGGCCGGCGAAACGGACCCGAGACTGAAGTTTATGGGGCCGGTGATGGTAAGGTCCGAGCAGGATTACCATGTTCTCTCGTTACCAGCCTTTGTTAAGTTACACTTCGGACCGTTGGAGCTGATAAAATGGCAGGATGTGTTGGAGCAGGCACGAAATGAAACGCCCAGGCGGGCGGCTCAACCGGACACGGTAGCGGTTATCATGGGGTCGAGCGAACCGGCAAACTTCGACGAGGCAGCATCACTGCACCGTGCAATCGAGAACGCAGAAAGGGACCCTTGCCACACAGTCCGCCTTGGAGTCAACATAATAAAAGAGCAACTTATGAGACAATCGGGCTATACTCCAGGCAATGAAAAAACAGTTTCAAAATGGTTGTATGGCCAATGACATTAAGCAAGGCAAGCTGCTGCTTGTGTGCCAAGTTTACCTTTTATTGCTGGAAGTCGGTTCCCTGTCATTCGCGCTCATCACCCAACTGGCTTGGCATTACGAAGAACATCCGCGTCCGTTGTAATTCCAAGACCAGGCCCGGTGGGCACGTTTATGGCGCCGTTTTTCAGCCGGAGAGGCGGATCATACCAAGGGCCCGTCTGAGCTAAACCGCCCTTATACTCATGGAAATCTCCGATGTTTGGCGTGCAAGAGGCGAAGTGGAGTACGTCAACATACCCAACGCCGCCTCCGGACATGTGCGG
>DATLBB010000095.1:0-16604 GCA_035527155.1 Sedimentisphaerales bacterium | reverse complement strand
CAGTCATCCTCAATCACCGATATTTATTTCTACGATGGCTCCCTGTTCGGAATTGCCGGCCTTTGGGACGCTGATGATCCTATTGGAGGGCTTGTCGGTGATTCCAGCGTTAATTTTTCGGAAGGTGCAAACCCAGAGAATTTGCCGGGCATTGAAGAATTGAAACTCTCCAACGGTTTTATTGTTGTTGGCTCTGCAGGCCCAGACTCCCCCACGAGACCTGAAGGTGTTGATCCTGGTGAGTGGCTTGGAATTGTCTTTGATCTTCGGCCCGGAATGGCTTACCAAAATGTCGTCGATGACATAGCTCTTGGCGACATAATAATTGGCATTCACGTCCAAGGGTTTGCACTAGGCGAGGACGGCGAAGCCGGTGACGGCAGCGAAAGCTTCGTTAACAAGCCCGAGCCTATCCCCGCACCGGGTGCTATCCTGCTCGGCGGTATTGGCATAGTCCTCGTCGGCTGGCTTCGAAGGAAAGGGACTTTGTAAAAAGAAACAAATACTAAAGGTGTATATGCTAAAAGAGGGCGAAGCCGGATAACTTCGTCCTCTTTGTTTTATCCACAAGCCGAATACTTATTGCCGCTGCCAAAGCCAGTTGTCAGCAAACATCCTGAGGTCAGCAAAGTCGACCACGCCATTATTAGTTAAATCCTCAATACAAGGCACCTTCGCCGACCATTTATTGGAAAATTCAGCGAAATCTACAAAATTGACTGACCCGTCAATATCAAAATCAGCCGGATTGCCGTTCATACTTGCCTGACCCGTTCCGCCGTAAGCCCCCATATTTATTCGCCTGCCGTTTGGCCACAGCTCGCTGCTCCAATCCGAATTCGGGTCTCCCGCATCAATACACCGGCTTGTATTCGAGTCGCTCACCCAGCTTTGGCTACTCGGATCCCATCGACCATAGGCACTTTGAAGATGAAAGTCCCACATATTCGGGTCGCCGTTTGGATCAAAGGATGCAAAACAGGGGTCAGTATCGATGTTGGTGTCGTCCCACACAAGGCCGCTGCACGGGTCGTAAATCATAGCCTCTCGGCCTTGTACATTGCTGTAGCTTACCAATACACTGCTACTTGTATCCAAATATGGTTTTAAGGCTATTTGTGGGCCTTCGTTCGCGCCATTTGCCCAGAGAATGTTGTTATTCATAGCTATGCTACCGCCCCAGCAGTAAACAGCACCTCCGGAACCAGCTGAGTTGTTTACAAAGGTACAATTTGTCAGAGCAGAGTTACCTGCATTAAAGCAATCCAGACCGCCACCTTTACTATCTGCCCATAGCGTATGGTTGTTGCTGATGAAGCAATTCTTAATAAATGACCTGCCAAACCAGCATTCCAAACCACCGCCGTCCAGTGTCGCAGAGTTTCCGCTGATAACGCAATCTACCATCGTCAAGTTGCTGTCATGGCAGAACACTCCGCCGCCGTGAACACCGGCTGAATTATTACGGATTATACAATTGGTAATATTGATATTGTTGTAATCGCAGTAAATTGCGCCGCCTTTTCCACCTGTGTTTGCATTTGTTATAGTGAGCCCGGAAACAACACAATTTGCATCATTGCCGCTGTGAAAATAGAAGCCTCGACCTGCCCCGTTTGGATTGATGATTGTGTTTGATACAATATTGGATTCCTCTGGATTTACACTTTTGAGGGTGAGAGATTTACCGTTGGGATCAAGGTCATAATTGCCCTCCCCCGTGTAGGTGCCGGGTCGTATCTCTACAGTATCACCATCAATGACCGCATTGATTGCATCTTGAATTCTGCGGAAAGGATCATCAAACGTTCCCCTGCCAGGATCGTTTGGCCCATTTGCGTCAACGTATATAACATTTGTAGCATTAGAAATAGAGACAAGGCAGAGACTAAACAGTATGATCACAACTGGTTTTGACTTACACACCCTCACTCCTTTTGGAACCGAAAGATTTTGTTTTCATCCTTAGAGATTTATCATTTCTTGAAGGGATGGACTTCGCCAGCTTCCGATACCATCCCACCAGGTAGAGATGTAATCAATAGTCATCGAATCTTGATGCTTCTTTTTATATAAATCTATCGCCATATCGCGAAGCTGTCGCATACAACCCAATCCACCAATTTGCCAGGCCTTGACACCTATGTCAGCCGCCTCGCGTTCTGCCTGCTTAAAGTCGGTCCTATTGGTTGTCAAGAGTTCAGCGAGCTTTTCAGCATGTGGCTTCAACACCTCCTGCCAGCCGTGCCGGTCTGAATCTTCTTTCGCCAACACATCTGCTAACAAACACTCACTGTCCTTCTGTCTCTTTTCTCGTTCGGCTTTAGCTTGGACCAGCCGTTCTGCGCGGTGCTTTCGGCTCGAAGGAGGCAATAGCATCTCCAGCAGTCCAACCACCGGGTCCACAATTACCCAGCTCAAAAACGTTGCCACCAAAGTTCCCAGGGCGATTCCTAAAAGGACTTGCTTGATTGCACTTACGCCTATCATTCCCACCCAGCCTGCCAAGCCGCCCAAAAAAGGCGTTGCAGCATAGAACACCATATAGTAATTCGTGCTGGTTAACGGATGTTCAGCTTCTATTTTTTGGCTCCTGCCAACACCTCTGAAAATCGCGAATGGATATAAGCTGACCAGCAGAAGAACAAGTAATGTCGAATGCCCCGAAAGGGAAAATATAACCCACCAACGAACACCCACCTGCCGCAGTGTGAAAACCAGAATATAGCCAATGCACAGGATGAACCAGGCCGTGCTGGCAAGATGAATTAACTTCAACGTTCTATGTTTGGTCATGGCTGCTTCCTTCACAATCTTGGCTATTTTCTCCAGTTAGACTGCGTAGGATTGGCAACGTAAAAAAACTTTTTAAGGGCTATAGCCATAGCCACCGTCACCGAGTCCACCACCAGCACCACCCATTTGTGCCCGCTGCACAATATATACGGTTGAGAAAGCTCGGCCAATCGGCCGTGCGAATTCCTCTATTACCTGTGCTATAGCAGATAATATAGTTGGCGGCACATATATTATATCACCTTCTTGCAAAAGAACATTTTTGCTCGTATCGCCGTGAGCAATCATACGTTCAAAGTTCATTTCAAAGATTTTAGGCTTGACGTTCTCATCGCTTGACGGCCTTATTACCTGGACGCGTTTCTCCCACGCCATAGCATTGGTTCGTGCCTCGGCAAGCGCGCGCAATACCGTATCACGCCCGGTGTAGACCTTGGCGCCGGGCAAAAAGACCTCGCCCAATACATAGAACACCTTGCTTCGGTACGTAACAATCCGAACGTCGACCGGCTTGTCACCTTCTATCTTGTAAAGCTTTAAAACCTTCGTCCGCAAGATATTTGCAACTTCTTCAACAGTCTTGCCCGCTACTTCTATTTCACCCAAGCTTTCAAAGCTTATCTTACCATCCGGCCGAATTTGCTGCCGTTGCTCATGGATTTCCGGCACCTTCGAACAACGTACTTCAATCTCGTCCGGCGGCTGCAAAATATAAGTTTCAGCAGTGACGTTGACTTGATGGGGCTTTAGAAACGCTTCTATGTCTTCAGGCCGAGCTGAAGATGAAAAGCAACCCATTCCACTCATCATTATAAATGATAAAATCACTATCATTCGTATATACGTCATTACTGTCCTCCTTTTTCATGTGATATTGGGCAAGCTGCTTATTTGTATACCGGACATGTGCGGTTGAAAGCGAACTCGCCCAAATACAATATTATAAGGGATTACGGTATGTTATGTCAAGTCTTTTCTGATTTTTGATTGGTTTATATCTCTGTCTTGAGGCTACACACTTTGCTGCACGCCAGGAGCAACACAGAACGCACCCAACAGACCGACACCTGGAGCGTAACTCAACAGTTCTGTGGCCTCACGTCAGATTATATCGGACGACTTTTCGCCTACTTGCCTGGTTTTACACAGTTCTTGTCATGACGAGCCTGGCTGTATGCCTTGACAATCGTCACTGAGGAAGGACATAGGTACAATGATGTTGTTTTCAAACTCCGATGCCCAACTTGCTCCTGCAAGCAATGTCCAACGTCAATTATCAATTCCCTTTGGTAGATCGGCCAGACTGCGAGCATTTGGCTTTATGGCAAAAACGTCTTTGGTGCCGCAAACTTCTCGGGCAGGTAGTGTTCGATCACATAGTTGAGGTCGTGCACCGCAAAGGCCTGCTGCTCGGCCCTGACCCCCATATCGAGCAACTGCCGGATAGCGTCTTGCCAGGGCTTATAGTGCTGCACAAAGGGGTCGTTCTTGAGAGCATCTCTGGCCCGTTTGACGTCGACCTCTTTCAGCGGGTGAGTGGGCAGCTTGTAGTTGATGATGTCCTGGGGTGTGACGCCGAGAAACCTGGCGTTGGGCACGCAAAAGTAGCGGTTGATGTGCGCGGCGTTACCGGAGCCGACCTTCAGCGTGCGGTAGATGTTGAACATACCGTATGGGTCGCAATCCACGAACGCGTATACCGGCAGCTTCAACTCGTCAGCGAGCCGACGGATGAAGCGACGGCAGGCACGCGTGGGCACGCCCCCCATGGAGACGAGGATGCAGTTGGCCTTGCGCCAGTAGCTGTGCTTGACCAGGCGTTGAAACATACCCGCAGTCTCAATGGCGAGCACGAACCTGGCTTTTGTTTCAAACTTCAGATGCTCCACGGAGATCGGGATTGAGTAGGCGCCCGAGCCGAATTTTGTGCAGTCGATACGCAACGGCCTGCCCCCGTCCGACTCACGGTCGATAACAATGAGCTTGCCGGCAATCTCACCGCCTTTTTCCTCCGGAATGAATCCGAGCTGTTCGCGATTGACCTCGAACAGGGCTTCTATGTCGTCGATCACGGTGTCCGACTCGGGCTGCTCATCAAAGCGTGCATCGTCCCAGTTCTTGGACACGTAGTATGCCTCCCGCTTGGTCATGATTTCATCGTCTTCGACAAGGGTCTTGGCCTGGGACATCATGCGCAATGTCTGGGCAAAGGTCTTGACCGTAGCGACGGTGAGCGTTCGGATCTTCTTCTTGCCTTTGAGCTCAAGGAAGCCTTTCTTTGGATGGTACTTCACATTGCTCAACGAACGCAATGGGAACGATAGTGTGGGCTTGCTTCTTCGCTGGATTCTGGATCGAACCAAGGTGGCAGTTTGTTTGATTTGATTGGCAACCTTGCTCATGACCGGCTCCTTTCGAGGACATCTGTCAACTGTCTCACCATTGTTTTCTCCTGACGCACGGAAAGCTCCAACATTTCCCGTAATGCAATGGCGATGTGGGGGATATAGTGCTGGATGTAGGCCTTCTTCCGTTCGGATTCAGCAGCCTTACGCCGGCGTCGGACGAACTTGGCCAATTTGCGTCCGCACTCTTGCAGTGCGAGCCGGACCTCTTTGATGATCTCGGGGTAGTGGGCTATGGCCTCCTTGCTCTCCGACGTGAAAGGAACCCATACCGAAGCCATGTGGACCATGATGACGAGGGGGCCCGATGGCAGAGCGCCCGCGGACTGCTGGAGCGCATAATTACGCCAGGCCGTGCTGAGCAGCGAGCGCGTGATTGCGCAGGCCGACTGCTGGTAAAGCAGGGGCACTCGATTGGCATAGCGCAACACGTGGGCGAGCCCTTCAACGGGCAGGGAACCGCCATACGCAAGCCCTGCTTCTATCTGGAAGGGATTGCCGCGATAGACCGCGGGCGGTCGGGTGACCGCGGTGAAGAAATCCGCTTTGATCTGCTTCTTCAAGCCGGCTAAGATCAGCTCCTCACCGATTGGGCTGAGGCAGTCCGTGCTTGGGTTCATGATCTTGGTCTGATTGATGGCCTTGAAGAGGTTGTCGGCTTCCTGCCGGGCAATGCGCGACGGCCTGGATCGCTCGGATACATTCGCCTTCTCACAAACCATCCTCGCCACTCGGCTACTGACACGGGAAAAGTCAGAATGAAGGAACGATTGAAGGGTGCGTGCCTGAGTGTCGTGGAGCATCTTGATGAGCACTCCCAATTCCACACCGTATGGATGGGGCTTGATCTCCCTCGTTTGAAAGGGCAACTGATCCGACACCCGCTTGTACTTCTTTTTCTCGCCGTCCGGTGTAACGAACTGAAGCGAAACGTGAGGATTGGCAATGGCGGTCTGCTCGATATACTCCTCCACTGACTGACGGCCCTTTTGAAACTTGGCCTCCAGCTCGATCTCGACCTTGGTGCCCCGCTGGACCGGCCACTCCACAGTCTCATCCAGGATGATGCGAGGCTCGTTCTTCTTGGTGTCGATTTCGAGCTCGTAGTAATGCGCGGGCTTGTTACGCGAGATCTTCGATGTGATGGAGATGGGCTTGCCCGTTGTGAGTTGGCCGTACATGCCGGCCGCGGATATGCCTATGCCCTGCTGGCCTCGAGACATCTTGAGCCGATGAAACTTCGACCCGTAAAGAAGCTTGGCGAATATCAAAGGAATCTGCGTCTTGAGGATGCCCGGCCCATTGTCTTCAATGGTCACTCGAAAACGATCTTCTTCATTACTGTGGGCAATGATTACCCTAACCTCCGGCAGTATCCCTGCTTCTTCACATGCGTCTAAGGAGTTATCGACTCCTTCCTTGATGGTCGTCAGCAACGCCTTGCGAGGATTGTCGAAACCAAGAAGGTGGCGGTTCTTTGTGAAGAACTCTGCGACCGAGATCTCGCGCTGTCGCAGCGCCATGTCTTCAGCCGTTGAGTGACGAGGTTGCTCCTTCCCTGGAGTTTCTTCGACCACTTCTTTGGCGGCCTTCTTCGTCGCCTTGCTGCCTGCCTTTTTTGTCTTGGGCTTGGCCTTCTTCGAGGTGCGGCGTTTCTTCTTCCCGGCTTTTTTGGCAGCTTTAGTTTTCGACTTTGACTTTGCCCGTGTCTTCCTTGCTTTTCCCATAGGCTCGGTTCCTTCATTATATGTTGGGGCTGGGCCACGCGACATAACCACATGTCGCACTCCGGACATATGGAGACCGCCCTTTTTAGTGACATCTGATAATAACGAAAAGGAGTATTTACGTCAAGTTTGCATACCCGGTCGATTGTATATCATAGTTCCTGGCTTACCTGATGGGTGGTTGCTTTTCTTGCTCAATCAATCAGATCGTTTGCGACAGCCAAGTAGAATTTGTGAGTCGTGGAAAAATTGGCATGCCCTGCGAGTGTCATTACTTCATACTCCTTCAAGCCTTGGCGAAACCAATTGGTAGCGGTGCACACCTTGCGGTTAATGCTTCTTGACTGGCCAGACGATTGTGTTGACTCCTTGCTTGAGGTCTGTGAGAGGGCCGGCGATTGGCTGTGTCAGCTTTCTGCCCTTGATGTCGGTATCGACTTTGATGGGGTGGCCGTAACAGTCCTCGATAGTTTGTCCGACGGTGGGGAAAATACCAACCAACTCGCCATCGACCCATGGTCCTTTCACATGGAACGGCGTGTCATTCATGGAGAGCGTGATCGTGGCTCCTCGAGGATGATCTTTGATGGTCAACCCCGTGACATAAGGATCGACCACGCTGTTCTTATCGCCGAAAGAAGTCTTCTTCGCTCCCTCCAGAAAAACATTGTAATCCGATGCATAGCCTGAAGCTGTTTTCACTTGGTCGAGTCCCCATCGGACAAAGATATTGTTAAACCACTTGTCATCCTGGGCGGTGCCGGATTTACGTCCGGCTGCTTTCGTCGTGTGCGGCTTGTAATACTGAGAACGGCGTTTGGTATCGGGACTGTACTCATATCCGCAATCGACAAACAGATTGTGCGCAAATACGGTGGCCTCGGAATTACTCCTGATTGATTGTCCGATGAGTATGTTGTTATCGACAAGAATGGGGCCGTGATTCATCTCCAGGAAAACTGTGGCGGCTTGCGTGTTATAGATGACATTGCGAGTAATTCGGATGCCTTGGTTGCCGAAGTCAATCCAAATCCCAAAAGCACCCTGCTCCTGTCGGTAAACCCCCCGAATCAGATTGCCGCTGATGACGGTATCCACGCTATTGTGAAACTTGATGGCCGCTGTTTCCCAACCGCCGAACTCTCTGCGGTAATTGGTGTCTTCGATGAAGTTACCGGAGATGAGTGAGCGAGTGGCGCCTTTCTGGCCGGCGATGCCAGCTTGTCCGCACCGCCGGATGACGTTGTTGCGGATGATGTGGTCCCCGTAGGCGTTGATATCGCTGTAATCAACGCCCGGCGCATGTCCCAGAATAATGCCAACACAACGGGCGTTGGTGATAGTGCAATTCTCGATGATCCAGCGCTTTCCCATCCGTGGACCGACAGCGCCCGTTTGCAGATCCAAAACCGGTGGTGCCCAGTTTGCAGCCGCATGCATGAAATGAAAGCCATCGACAGTGATGTATTTGAGGCCGGTGATTTCAGGCATTAAGAGACTCTCGCGAACGTTAATCTCGGCCAGTTCCGTATTGGGATTTGCCCTGCCGAAGTTTGCAAGGATGGTCGTCACATCTTCATACACCTGGCAATGCCAGGTGTTCTTGGCCTCTGCAACCTCCTGTGCTGTCTCTTTCTCGTAGTAGGCCTCGCCATTGAGATAGACGTCACCGCGATGATGCCACTTGCCATAATTCAGCCAGCCGCCGGAAACCTTGAGGGCATAGGGATTGTATTCGCCGAAGAATGAGTTCGGTAATTCGACTTTCCAAACGCCACCGGCCTCGCGCGTCCAGGAGGTGATACGCCCGGAGCCTTTAATGACGACTTTTTCGCCTGGCGCTGTGCGGTAGGTGATGCGTTTGCTCTCACCGGTTCCGCCACGGACGGGTTTGACCCATTCGCGATACGTTCCAGCGTGGACAGTCACGGTATCTCCAGGCTGTGCGACGGATGCGGCCTTGTTGATGGTGAGATATGGACGAGTGTGACTGCCGGAAGCCGAATCGCTGCCCGTTTTTGCCACATGAATCTCACGCGCCCATACGTCTGAGCCTCCTGATGCAATCAAGGAGACACATACCGCTATTGAGAAAAACCATGATGTAAGTTTCATTTTTTGGGTTCCATATAACCTGAGTTTCAGTTTAACGGGATACCTGCGCTACCTGCCAGGATTGGCTACGCACCCAAGCTGTGTCGTTGCATGATGATATTAAAGCCTTGCGAGGATTGCAATCAAGAAATTCAGTGGCGCACCCACAACCGCACTGATATGGAACTGCGGTGGGTTTATAGGCACTGACCTGCTTATTCATTTTGTCCCCGTTTGTTCCCATCTCAGGTGGTAGTGCGATGATAATATATCGTGCGAACTGAACACGCGCACCAAAACGCGTACCAACTTTGCACCTTTGATGCTACTTTGGTTCTTCGTTGGTCTACCATCAGCATCATAAGTCTTTATTTGGCAATCATTAGTCCTTTATTCACAAATACTTACAAAACCCTGTTTAGATTTAGAAATCCGTTGGTCTTTCCATGGACGTTTGGAGAATACTTGTCGCGCCGCTTGCTGAGGCCTCAAGCAAAGACTTTGCCTTTTGGCATGGCATTCTACTTATCAGTTCGGCGGGCATTTTGAGAACACACAGTAGTGTCGGCGATTGTTCTTCCAGTGTCTGCGCCAGTGTCTAAGCGTACTTACATTTACTCTGGAACCAGTATTCGCTACAAATGGACATCTATGACAAAGCCCTTGGCGGCAGATAGACAAACAGCTTAGATGAGAAATATGAAATCCTCTACGAGGATGAGTCGCCATTCTTCATTCTCACCGGATTGTAACCGACCGAATGTTGTTATCCTCGTTGAATTCCTCGACAGTCTCATTTGGATCGACAATGGCATAAGCCTTCTCGTTGATCACGCCATGAGTCACCGTGAATGGAACATCATAATACGCTCCGGTAGCTATCTCAGGGATATCTTCGCTCCTTAAATCCAGCCCACTGTTTGGATTGTCCGCTCGCAATACAGCGCCGCCTTTAATGGCGTTCGCCTTTAAAGCCCCTTCGTTCGCTACGCGGACGGTAATGATGTCATTGGTCCCTACTGTCTGTACAGTCATCTCGCTAACCGTCAGGTCAGGCCTCATTGTTTCACAACTGGCAGTATTGTTGTTCGTATTTCTTTCACCCTGTTCGTCGTCATCAGAAGAAACTACGACATATATTTTTCTCCAAAAATCGTTCACATCGGTCCAAAAGCCGCTTATCATATTACGTACATGAGGAACCTCTGGTAACTGAGGCCATGGTACTGCGACCTCTACTTCACTGCCGCCACACAGCGGTCCGGCAATAGTTTCCCAATTCTTTGCCACAATCGCAAAATCTCTGAAGTTGACCCTATGCATATCGTCCGGGTAAAGGTCGGTTCCATCGCACTGATTGTTGTCAACGGTACAGTCACCCAGCCAATGACTGGCAAAGAAGGCAAGGTCGATTATGTCCACACGTCGATCTACCCGGAAATCACCGGGGACATGATTTGGTTCGCATACCACGAGGGAATAAATCAATTTTACGTAATTATTAGGGTCAAGATAGGAATAGTTAGGTTCGCTGAAGCAATAGTTAGGATCATTAGGGTCAAGGAACCAATAGTTAGGATCAAGACCAAGAGAGTTAATGTTAGGATCAACGTAGAGGAAGTCCAGCTTGATATTCGAGATGGGTAATTCACCGAGATTCTTGATCTTAGCTATGATCGTTACCTCTGTTCCCGGCAGCGGATTTGGCGGCACTATCTCCAGGGCCTCTACGGCCAACGATAAATCCACTCCCATCCGATAACTCATATAGTACAGATCACTTCGACCGCGTTCAGGCTTGCCTTTAACTTCGACCTCTTTCGGAAAGTCGGGGTCGAAGTTGGGGTCGCTCGGATTGTCGGTCCAAAAAGGCTCAACTACATTGTTGTAGTCGGTCTGGGCTTTATCATAAATGCAAAACAGGTTGTGATTGGGATCAAAGGCGCCGCTGATAAACCGCTCTACTGCATCATCCCACGTACGCTGTCGTGGCATGCTCCAAACCATTATGTTCGGCTCGTAATAACAGACCCAGATGTCGTAACTGGTCTGGAACAGATTTAGGTCGATGAGGTTTGGATCAAGGCGGTTTGGATCGATGTGATTTGGGTCGAGCAGGTTTGGGCCAGGGAGGTTGGGATCGAGGAGGTCAGGATCGATATAAGGCTGCGACACGTCGCTCCAAACCAGGGCCATTTGTCCAGTCTCCTTGTCAGTAACCACAGCAAAGTCTTTAACGCCCATTGAGGCACCAATCTGTTCAGTGTTGGGGTCTACAACAGGATAAAAATCTTCGCTAACCATTGATTCATCTGGCATAGCAACCACTCTGGAGTATGCGTTAGGGTCCGTGCTAAAATCGTAGGAAGTAAAGTCAGATTCCTTTGCCATGCGAATTTCGTTTCCTCTTACCCAGAACAGCAGCAAATTACCGTTCGGATCATAAGACAGCCTGGGAGACACATCGCCGATATCATCATATACAGTCAAAAGCTCGGGTAGTTCCATTGTCCACGTGCCGACCGAATACCTCTGAATAAAGAGCTCCGCCTCATTAGTGTTAGTAGGATCATCATCTATGCAGAACACGTAAGTTGCGTTGTTGCCGTCATATGCCAGAGCTGCATCCATAATCTCCCCTACAAACGAAGCCGATACACGGTTAACCGGCGCAGCCTCAGTCCAACCATTTACATCATCGTATGTTGAGTATCTCATGCTTTGGGAATCACGACTACTGCTGAATAACTCATTACCCGTTTCTTTTATCCAGATAGCAAGCAGACTGTTCTCATTAGGGCCGGCTATTTGTGGCGAACGGTCAAGGTCATCATCATCCGTCAAGTAGTTCGGCTCCGACCACGTTACGCCATCATAGATACTGACCGCAATCTCCATCTGTGATAAGAACGTCTGAACGCTGTCACTATCGCTCAACTCTGTTTTGGCATCCTGCCAGATACAAACAGCTTTGCCATCGCCAAGCGAAATCAACTGGGGGTTCATATCAGCCGTGCGACTATTTGGATCTACTGCTTTAGGCTCGGTCCAGTCGTGACCGTCGTACGTGGCATATGTCAATTCCGTGCGATTGATTTTAATTCGGCTGGTATCGTCATTTATCCACACCGCCAATATATCGTTGCCTACCCGCACCACCTGCGGCACAGAATACGGAAACACTGCCCCGTCCCTGTATGGGTAAGGCTTTTCTGTTCCTCCGGCCAATGGGATTTCTCCCTTAAAGTCACAGGGGTCAGGGTCATCATAATCCTCCCGCGGTAGCAATTGGAACGGTCCGAACTCATTGTACGACGAGCTTGGATTGTGCCACTCATGCCGCATGGGCATTTCAGCCGAAAATGGTCCTACCTGGGCCCGCACACCACCTACCACAACGATGTAAGGCTTGTCCCACTGCCCTGGCCACGTACCTTCAGGCAAGAACTGCACAGTACTATGGAACCCGCCTCCGAGGTAACCTTCCACACATACCGACTTGGCAATGCCAGCTCCCAAAACCCCTTTGCCAAGTGGTTCAAATTGGAAGTCCCCCGACCACTGAGGTTCCCATCCATAGAGACCGAGATTCAAAGCCAAATCCAGACTTATCTCGGCAAGGAGATAGATTGGCACGCCGAGAACTGAACCGACCACAAATGGGGGTGAGGAGTACAGAAAGTTGCAGCCCAAGCCAAATGCTCCGCCAGGCACCCATTGTTTTTCGTCACTGTCCCAATAGAAATAGAACCCCACCGAAGCCCTGGGCATGGCCGAAACAAACGGCAATTTGAGCCCTTCCTTGCCCTTTACTGATTTACGAAGCTCCTTTTTGTGTTCCTTGTCCCAGCCGACAGAAAACATCTCTGCCTTTCCGTCGCTGGTTACCATCCCCGAAAGTCTGCCGCTGAAAGACCCGCCTCCCTTCTCTTCTTCTATTGATTGTTTCTCCAGTTTCAGCCCTATCTCCATCACTTTATTAAAGATGGGAATGTTTGTTGTTGTTGTTCCCTCGAACTTGCCGGCGCCAATATTTGCCCCACTTAATCCAAGTATCCTGTATTCAAATCCCTCGCCTGTGGGAACAGGTATATATAAAATGCCTTATGTAACACCTATCAGTTGTTTGAGAAGTGGAGGTGGTTCAGCCACATCCAGATTCACCCTGTATATTTCCGATTCCGACCCGCTCTGAGAAACGGCCATTACCTCCAGACTACCTTCGCCGATATCGTTGCCCATATCGAAAGTCCGCGTGACTTTGTCACCTGAGCAAGGCTGTATATATGGAGCGCCAGATGGATGCGTCTGTGTTATCCATTGACCTCATTTGAATCATTACCGGGCCAATTGATTTCGACCTCAAACGATTCCTGCAAAGAGATGCCATGTAAATAGCAGGCATATTTATCTGGACCACAGTATTTACCGCGCACGCTGACCACCTCCGGCGCCGATGCGATAGCACCAACCTCAGTGCCGGCAGCCTTATAGACAGCACCCAGCGGGCACATGGCAAGGTTTACCCAGGTACGGGACGCTTCTCCTATAGTTGCGGTCTTCCAAACCGGCAAGCAGCCGGCCTTCACAACAATAATTATTTTCTCTCCTGCAGTCAGCCCGGTGAAACCGAATTCACCTTTCAGGTCCGTCGTGTTCATTGGGGTAATCGGCGGTTGCAAAGGATTCCGCGAGTCGTACACTGAGACTTCAGCGCCTTCTATGGGTTGGCCCGTACTGCTATCGTAGACCGCCCCGAACAGATCTCCTGGCCCAACTGATTCGATGCCGAAAACTTCGGAAACCGCATCAGCAAATCCGTGCACCGAAACCTTAACCATGCAGTTCGGCTCACTCGCTTCGGCTCCCAGGTCAATCGCTGGGTTCCAGATAATGTGTTTTGCTTTATCCGCTTGCTGACGTGCGCCGACATCGCCACTCACTCCCACAGCATTCACATCGAAGTTTTTTCCTTCATCCGTGCTTATCTGCACATAAACATAATACTCGTAATTGGGCTCATCCGCCGACAGGTCGTAATAAATATCCACTAATTTGCTGGCATCTTTGCGTTGTTTGGCAGTCACCCCGTCTATTTGGGGTATCGGTGCGCGTTGTCCTGCTCCTAAGCGGAACGGCCCGGATTCAGCCTGTCCCATGAAGAACGGTGGCTTAGTCTCTTGGGCGGTGATGCGCACCTTACAGGCGCTGCCATACCAATCGTTGGGATTGTTCCATTTTATGCACAAGGCTGTATTAGGCTCAACGGTATTAGGAAAGCTGCTGTAAATCTCTGCCCAGTTGCCGTTGGGGTCGGGCCAGAACTCGAACGTGATGTTGCAATCTGCACCAACACTACTCATCAGCTCCGGATTCGTTAAGTCATAGAATATATGCACGTAGTCATCGTAAACGCCTTGACTGACCGCAACATTCCTTACTTTGGGCGGCTGCATAGGCAGGCAAGGGTCGCCGCTATCGCCGAGCCGGCTGCGCCAAACAGCACCACGAAGCTAATTAGACTTTTATTGCTCATTTTTTGCCCTCCAGATAAAATTCCGTTTTTGGCAGAGTACTGACCATTTGACTCAGATCAGAGACCTATTTGAGTTCCAGAGGTGAGCGCAGCTAAAAAAACTCACTCTTTTATGGGGCCTCCACCTTATAAGCAGCCGTTATTATGGATGCTTGTATTGCCTCAGATCTCGGGCAGCCAAAAGAGCTGCAAATCAAAAAAATGCTTAATTTGCCCGAAGACCTGCGATTGTACTTCAGTCCTTTCGACTTTAGAAGCACAGTCACAGGACAAACTTTAATATTACAGAATCTACCGCCCTCGGTCAAGCAAAAAACAGTGCTTTGGGGGGTGGACATCCTGGGATTTCTCATAAATTGCTTGACTCTGAGGGGCAAAATGTGGATAATTGCATTGTTTTAAGTAGCTTTACAGGAGGTAATGGATGATGATGAGAATTCAACCATATTTACCCATCTCTGCGAAATTTCGCAAAAAGATATCGGTGCGCACAGTGTGCACAGCCAAATTTAACAATTTTAGAAAGGAGAAAAACGATGAAAACTACAAAAATGTTAACAATTTTGGTTCTGATGGTCTGCACAGCTGAGCTTGCCAGGGCAGCGCCAATGGGGACGGCCTTTACGTACCAGGGCCGGCTTATGGAGGCTAATGAGCCGGCAGATGGGGTCTACGAGTTTGAGTTTAAGCTGTATGATTCGCCGACGGATGGAAGTCAGTTGGACGGCACGGTTTCTTTTCGTGGAGTCGATGTTATAGACGGCTACTTTACAGTTGAGCTGGATTTCGGCGGCGGTGTGTTCGGCGGCGATGCTCGCTGGCTGGAGATTGGAGTCCGGCCGAGCGGCACCGCCGATCCCTTTACGCCCCTGAGTCCTCGGCAGGAGGTCACGCCGACGCCCTACGCGCTTTATGCCGAGAGCGCTGGCGGTGATAACGACTGGATGGTTTCTGGAGATGATATGTATTCAATCCCCCCCGGCAACGTCGGCATCGGGACGACGAATCCAACCTACAGGCTTCATATAAATGAAACAGACCCGGGCTCCGACTTACATCCCATGATTGACAACAACTTCAGGCATGCAGGATTGATCATTGACTGTGCGGCAAATTATGATACCAGTATTCTCTTCCGTGAAAACGGTGTGAATAAATTCATGATCCAGAACGACGGAACAACCGACTACGGACTTGGAATTTATGAATACGGCGGCCCAGGATTCACGACGGTATGGAAGAACGGCAATGTCGGCATCGGGACGACAAGTCCGGATCACAAGCTGACCGTTAACACATCCGAGGCCACCGGGAGGGCCATCTCCAGTGAGGCATCTGCGAGCCCAGGTGACGGTGTCGTGAACTATGGGGGCTACTTTGTCGCCAAAGGTGGCCGAGGCAAGGGCGTATACGGTGAGGCCAGCAATACAGGAAGTTTCATAAACGAAGGCGGCCGGTTCGCGGCTGCCGGCAGATATGGCCGGGGCGTCTATGGTAACGCCACGGGCGACGAAGGCCGGGGTGTCTATGGGCTGGCCAGTTCTTCGTCGGGAACCAACTATGGTGTTTATGGCCAGACTTACAGCAGCATGGGCTACGCGGGATACTTTCAGGGCAGAGTGCATGTGACCGGCAATCTCACGAAAGGCGGCGGTTCCTTCAAGATCGATCACCCACTTGATCCGAAAAACAAATATCTGCAGCACAGCTTCGTCGAGTCACCTGATATGATGAACGTCTACAACGGTAACGTGGTTTTGGATAAGAACGGGGAAGCTGTGGTCAAACTTCCGGCGTATTTCAAAGTATTGAACCGGGATTTTCGATATCAGTTGACCTGTATCGGCGGTTTTGCGCCCGTTTATGTGGCTGAGGAGATTTCCGAGAACCAATTCAAGATAGGCGGGGGCAGGCGGGGGATGAAAGTCTCGTGGCAGGTAACGGGCATCAGGCATGATGCCTATGCGAAGGCAAACCGTATAGCGGTTGAGGAAGACAAGACGGTTGAAGCACGCGGCTATTACCTGCATCCGGAACTCTACGGAT
>DATLBB010000094.1:0-4672 GCA_035527155.1 Sedimentisphaerales bacterium | reverse complement strand
GACTATGCAGTTCTCAGACCGCTCATCGAGGTAGTAAGCTGATGAGCCATAGCCGCCGGTATCGGGTATGTCCCGGATGAAATTACCACGCAGCACGAGCCCCTTACCTGCAAAACAGTAAATGCCACCGCCGTCATGCAGTTCCAGCATTGCTCGATAAATCAGATTGTTTTCGATTCGATTTCTCTCTCCGCCCCAGTTGATAGCCGTGTAAGGAGTGTCGTGGATTTCATTGTGGCTTATCTTGTTGTCTTTGCCGCCTCCCTGAAGCCCGATAGCACTGGGATAGGTAAGACCGACGTCGTGAATGTAATTATTTGTAACTACAGAACCGGCCCCGCTGAACTTGATGCCGCAGGCGCCGGTGTGGTGAACGTGACATCCTTCGATACGCAGGTTGCTGCCCGACGCTTTGATACCCTGGCCGCCAACATTGACAATTTCGAGGTCGAGTAGACGGCAGTTTTCTCCGGAGACAATAGAGACTGCCCCGTCGAACCTGCCAGCGCCGAAGCCTCCCGCCTTAAGTGGGGTCGTCGTCACCGAGAGCGTGAGGCCGCGAATAGTTATGTTCCTGGCCGGTTTATTTTTGGTGCCCTGAATCCGAATGATGGATTCGATGGTCGGGGCAAAAACCTTTGCTTTGCTCATATCCTCTCCAGAAAGTGGCCGGTAGACCACTTTGCCGGCTGTGCGGTCGAGATACCATTGCCCCGGCTTCGTCATTCCCTCGCGAACGTTCCAGACAACGTACTTTTTGACGCCGAACGCACCCGGCGGGTGACCGGAAGGATTGGCGAAGGTCAGGGTATGCGATTTCGTGTCCATAGTGGACACACCGACCAGTGACTCATCCCACATATGATAAACGGTCAGTTCGGCGTTGTTTATGTCCAGCCAGCCGCCGAGGTCCTCAGGGCGGTATTTCAGTCTGGTCAGCTCCTCATTCGTCGGCTTGCGCTTCCATCCGCCGCCTGTGCTGGTCATCCAGGGCACATTAAACGTGGTTTGGTGTGTGAAGGAGCCTTTCTCAGGCAGCCGGGCACGCCGGCAAAAGCGCCCATTTACAACGAGGGCTCGGAAGTCCCACTTTCTCTGTTTGACATCGGGCAGGGCGGCTGAATAAAACTTCTCACCATCTTTTTTCCAGCCGGTGATTTTCCGCCCGCCATAAAGACACACCTTGGCCCCGGCCGCCGCTTCTATCGTCAGCCCCGTGTCTTGTACAGTGAGCACCAGCGGATTGTTTAAGAAGTACTGCCCCTGCTGAATAACTATCTTGCGAGGTAGTTTTGTACCCATCTGTCGCGCCGCGCTGCAAGCAGTTGCGAGCGTAGCAAATGGACCATCCGTCCGGTCCGTGTTGGGCGCAGGCTTCCGGCCCGACCACGAATCGCTGCCGTTCGGAGCAACACAGAAAGTGCGGGATTTAATGATACTTGAGGCTTTTGATTCCTTTGTATCGAGAGATGGTATAACGCTAAGCAGGACACATGCTATCATCAAAACCAGATATCTCTTCATTATTTTCTTTCTCCTTTGGTAATTCTGTTCAGCCATACTGTTATCTCACCTTTGCCCCGGCACGCCAGGCATAATAGGGAATCGCGACAAAATCTTGTTCTCTCGTTACTGTATATTTTCCGTTTCTTGGCCCTTTCTCCGGTTTTAACGAGTGAGTAAAAATTTGACGAAAAGACGATATCATTTTTAACAAAAGCCGCTTAAAGAGGAAAGAATAAAATTCCCGCTACAGTAGTTCAGATTCAAAAAACGAATTTGCAAAAGGCCCTGCCGCTGCTAATATACTCACAGTATGAGCTAAAACGAGTATTTGTCCTTTGATGTTGGAGTCGAATGTGGACGGATCTGTGGGCATAGCTTTGGCGCTTACCGCTATCGCAGGGCTTTCTACAGGGATTGGCAGTGCCATTGCCTATTTTATCAAAAAGCCAAGAGTAACCTATCTGTCATTCTCATTGGGTGTATCCGCTGGTGTGATGATTTATATATCTTTTATGGAGCTTCTGCCGGATGCCCTGAAAGCCGTTGGCCCAATCTGGGGCCTGGCTGCCTTCTTTATGGGCATAGGTGCCATCGGGCTGATAGATATGCTGATACCCGAACCCGAAAATCCACACGAATTCGCAGGTATTGATGAGCCTGCTGCTGACCGAACAGAGAGCTCCTCTCTTATGAGAACCGGCCTGATGTTGGCCTTGGCTATTGGTATACATAACTTCCCGGAGGGATTGGCCACATTCGCTTCAGCACTGGGTGATGTCAAGCTCGGCGTATTCATTGCTATCGCGATTGCTATTCACAATATCCCGGAGGGAATTGCCGTATCCGTACCTATATTCTATGCTACGGGCAATAAGAACAAGGCATTCTTCTATTCGTTTCTGTCCGGCCTGTCCGAACCGGTTGGGGCCGTCGTTGGATATTTGATACTGCGGCCGTTTTTGACTCCGGCTGTTCTCGCAGGTCTGATGGCCTTTGTTGCCGGAGTTATGGTATACATTTCCCTCGACGAGCTGCTGCCGATGGCCCATCGTTATGGCCACGGACACCTGGTGATCACGGGAATAGTTTTGGGAATGTTCGTTATGGCAGTGAGTTTGTTGTTATTGTAGTTCTGCTCTTATCTGAAGATATTCCGTGGAAAAACTGACGCTATCTTCAACAGTACACTGTTAGGAAGGTTTTCTGCTTTCCCGGCAGAATTCGCCCATTAACGTCATCGCCTTATTCATTCTCTCAGGTGAGCCATCCATTTTAGCATAGGCGTCGACCAGTGCCAATAGTGCCGGGTCCGGCTCAACCTGCCCATAATGATGCGCTACGTTAACAATGGCGGCATCAAGGCCGTACTCCATTGCTTTTGCAGCATACGCCCTGCATAAGCCGATTTTTCGCCCCGGCAAATCGCGGACGCAGTTGCTTATACCGAGCGAGCAATGCACCCCTTTCATCTTTTGGTCGTTCTTAATCTTTTTTATCGTCTCGAACGCCCGGTAGGTATAGCCCGGCACACCCGGCTCCATCGGCATATCTATCGCTAACGGAAATACGGTCGAATCGAAGAAAATCTCGCCGGGCGTAAAACCATATTCGCCCACCGCCTTTTCAAAAATCTGCTTTGCCAGGCCATAAAGCTGGTCAACCGAGTGCGAACCGCCCGGGCCACTCGGTCGGGCTTCGCCGACCAAAAGGCCGATGAACGCATAGTCAAAATCCTTTTTCAGCGGCAGCAGACCGTCCATTGTATATATCTTGACCGAATTTATAAGCGGCTGCCTGACCTGCTTTTCGGTATTGTACCATTCTTTCAAACCGGCTGTCAGAACATCATCGTTACTGCTGTCGATACAAATCGGCACGCCATTGCCCCATTTGCGGACCATCCTGACGTATTCGACCATCATATCAACAGCAGCCTGGGAGTTGTCCTCGCCAAAGGCGTCAAGATTAACTGCGATATAGTCAGCGTCCTCGGCTGCCTGGGATTCTATCAGATTCTTGATATACTCCAGCGATTCACTCCCGGCAGAATAAGCATCGGGGCCGAGCTCCGCCAGTTGTTTCATTATATTGCCGGTCTTCGGGATTGAAGCATGGATTGATTCGCCAATAGTAATCAATGGGATTTTCATCGTATGGTTTTTCCTAAACAAGTATCACCGGCTGATTGTACAGAGCCGTAAGTTTTCTGGCAAGGGACAATCAACATATATTCACCGCTCGTCAGAAAGATATCCGGCGTAAATTTTGATTCCTTTTCTGCGACTGATTTTCCATTTATTTCTATGCGGTATTTGCCTGGGAATGTCTATGGCCTGTATTTACAAAGACTTATATAATCCTTAAGTTTTTTTGGCACTACATCATTGCCAAAAGCACCTGCCAAATTTGCCTATGTAGACGTTTCAGTGTTGTGGACAACCTGTTGATAACTCATTCTTGTTAGTCATGCATTCTCTTGGATGTTGGCCACTGCTCAACAGGAAATCTACGTAATTTATTAGCTGTACCTGCTTAGGCCAAACAAAAACAGGGACTTATGCCTCGTAACCACTTTGTAGGAAACGAGTTACATTTGCTGCGAGGGACCATCTGCCGGAATTGTGTCTCTTGGCAGATTTGTAAACAAACTTTATGCCAAAACTCCTCAGAATTTGTAGGATTTTCTAATAAATTTGCATCATTAGTGGATAATTCGTAGAAAACCTAACATGAAGGTGCGGGAACGACGCAAATTTTCCGCTGAATGATTACCCGCCAAATGCAGCTTTTTTTCTGCTGATTTCCGACACACTATCGTGTTCTTACAAGCTTTACTTTGTTTATGGCCAGCGCCAGCTCGCCACCCAAAATGGCAATACGAAAGTCGGTTCCGTTACACCGGTTCATGAAGCGGCATTGTGGGAGCGTGAATCGGGCTGTTTTCCATTTGCCGGTCCTGCCGACCGGGATATTACCAGCCGGCCGAAAAGTGCCTTCATGCGAACCCATTTGGGGATTTGCGTTGTCATATTCCAGATTGAAGGACGAGCATCCTGCGTCGCAGTAAGTGATGGATACTGAGACTGTCTGGCCGTACAATTCATAAGCGAAGGCATCGTCAACATTGAAGTAAAGGTAGCGGCTATTGTCCGAATGCGGATTGGAA
>DATLBB010000093.1:0-16488 GCA_035527155.1 Sedimentisphaerales bacterium | reverse complement strand
ACAACAGTAACCATGATTATGACCCGCAGATATCAGGCTCGAATGTGGTATGGTCCGGCTGGGACATAGACAACACGGAGATATTTT
The DNA here is from genome assembly GCA_035527155.1 of Sedimentisphaerales bacterium. Classification (GTDB taxonomy): domain Bacteria; phylum Planctomycetota; class Phycisphaerae; order Sedimentisphaerales; family Anaerobacaceae; genus CS2-K091. The sequence goes on along the minus strand of DATLBB010000093.1, from coordinate 16,401 downwards.
TCTGGAACGGTGACCCGAACAGCGAGCCTATCAATATCAGCAACAGGAGCTACGGCGATGTTAATCCGCAGATATCGGGCTCGAATGTGGTTTGGGAAGGCCACGATGGTAACGACAAGGAGATGTTTTTCTGGAACGGTGACCCGACCAGCAGGCCTGTCAATATCAGCAACAACAGCTACGACGATTATAATCCCCGCATATCGGGCTCGAATGTAGTATGGGAAAGCTGGGAAGGAGACGACTCCGAGATATTTATGGCTGTTTGCTCGCCCATCATCTACGTAGATGCGAATGCAAAGGGTGCAAATAACGGTTCATCCTGGGCGGATGCATACAACCACCTGCAGGACGCCCTCGCTGCCGCCGATCCCTGCGATGAAATCTTGGTAGCTGCTGGTACTTACAAGCCGGATGAGAACTCAAGTAATCCCGGCGGCAGCGGCGACCGGACAGCGACTTTTCAGCTTAGAAATGCCGTGGCTATTAAGGGCGGATATGCCGGGCTCGGTGCGGCTGACGCCAACGAGCGAGACATCAAGAAGTATGAAAGCATCCTGAGTGGTGACATTAACGCACCCGGCAACAACTCGGACAACAGCTATCATGTTGTTACAGGCAGTGGGACAGACCCCAATGCAGTCCTTGAGGGCTTTACTATCACGGCCGGCAATGCCAACGGCTCTTATCCTCACAATTGCGGCGGCGGATTGTTCAACGACAGTGGCAGCCCGACGGTGACCAACTGCACGTTCAGGATGAACCGGGCCAGTAACTCCGGTGGCGGGATGTACAACCGACACAGCGCACCAACGCTGACCAACTGCATCTTCAGCGTGAATTCGGCAGAAATCTATGGCGGCGGGATGCGCAACTATCAGAGCAGCCCAGCGTTGACCAACTGCACATTGATAGGCAACTCGGCGGACTCGGGCGGTGGGATGGGCAACTCCAACAGCAGCAGTCCGACGGTGACCAACTGCACATTCATAGGCAACTCGGGGAAGGTTGGCGGCGGGATGTACAATTGGAACGACAGCAGCCCGACGGTGAGTAACTGCATCCTCTGGCGTAATACCGCCTCAAGTGGAGCACAAATCTACAACGATGGGACAAGTTCGGCAACTGTTAGCTACTCTGACGTTGAGGGCGGCTGGAACGGCACTGGTAACATACCTGACGACCCGCTGTTTGTGGATGCGAACGGGCCGGATGGCATCGCTGGGACGGAAGATGACAACGTACATCTTCGGGGCTATTCGCCTTGCATCAATGCCGGCGACCCATCAGGTGACTACACCGGCCAGCTTGACATTGACGGCCAAGCCCGTGTCGCCTACGGCCGGGTGGATATGGGCGCAGACGAGGTGTTTCCGGTTGCGGGTGATTTTGAACCGGATGGTGATGTGGACTTTGTGGACTTTGCTATATTTGCCGGAAACTGGCTGTTAGGTGTTTCCAATTGACTATTTCTCTTGGATATTGATTCAAGGGTCATATTAACAGAAGTCGTAATAGTGGCGCCAAGAGGTCCGTGAAATGCGAACTCGTACATGCCTGTTGAAGGAAGTACTGCGATTCTATGTAACCGGCTCATTCACCTCAAAAGTTGCTGTCTCACCTTCCGGATGTGTCAAAGATGTGCTTGTTGTATTAACGTCATCGGGAAAGTTTTGCCACTGAGCCGGAATCACAACAGCCTGCGGCTTATGAAAGACAGTTGTGCCCTGGTATTCAGGTCTCTTCGTGCACTGAATCTGAACCTGAAAATTGTAATCTGTACTGCCGACATTTATTTTGCAGTCTTATTTTCTTGATGTAAACCTACATGGCTATATAATTGTGCCAGCGCTCTGTTGAACATGATTTGAGCAGTTGTCATTCCGCACTTGATGCGGAATCCAGTATTATAGTTCTGTGATTTCTGCTCCTTCGACTTTGCTCAGGACAAGTTTCGCAGGAATGACAATCCATCAATGGACCTGTGACAGAGTACTAATCTGTCGAGGACAAAAGAGATGACCACACTAAGCGTCAATCTAAATAAAATCGCGCTGCTGCGGAACCAGCGTAATATCGGCATACCCGATGTATTAGAGTCGGCCCAAACCGTCATTGAAGCCGGCGCTAACGGCGTAACGGTCCATCCCCGGCCGGACGAGCGACACATAAAATATGACGACGCCCGTCAGCTTAAAAAAATGCTTACCGTCGAGTTCAACATAGAGGGTAATCCCTTCACCGGCAAACTGCTCGAACTTTTAGAGGAGCTCAAACCCGACCAGGCGACCCTGGTCCCGGATACGCCGGATGCCAATACTTCCGACCACGGCTGGAACCTGCAGCAGAATAAAGAACGTCTCGAACCCGTCATAAAACAGCTTAAAGACTTAGGCATTCGTGTCAGTCTCTTTATGGACCCGGATACCACTGGTATACAGATGGCCGGAGAAATCGGAGCCGACCGTGTCGAGTTATATACCGAGCCTTATGCCAGGGCGTTTCGGACAAACGAAAACGTAGCCCGGACGCTTGAGCGATTTGCCGACGCCGCCCAGTTTGCTAATGAAATCGGCCTGGGACTGAACGCGGGTCACGACCTCAACCTGAAAAATCTCGGCAGATTCTGCTCCACCGTCCCGGGCATACTTGAGGTCTCAATCGGCCACGCCTTGATAGCTGAAGCACTCCAGACGGGACTGTACAATACGGTCAAAGAATATTTGAAAGTGTTAGCTCAAAGTTAAAGGAGAGAAAAATGTTTACAGGAGCAATGGTGGCGTTGATTACGCCTTTTCAGGACGGCAAACTCGATTTTCGAACGCTTGATGAGCTGATTGATTTCCAGTTGGAAAACGGCATAGACGGCATAGTGCCGGTAGGTACGACCGGCGAATGCCCAACACTAAGTCACGAAGAACATAAACAGGTTATCGAAAGAGTAGTCAAAGCGGTTCGTGGAAAAGTACCCGTAATTGCAGGAGCCGGCTCAAACTCAACCGCCGAGGCAATCGAATTAGCTGCATTTTCAAAAAAGGTTGGTGCCGACGCCACCCTGCAGGTCGACCCGTACTACAACAAGCCCACGCAGGAAGGTTTTTATCAGCATTTCAAGGCGATAGCCGAGGAGGTTGACCTGCCGATAGTGCTGTACGACATACCCAGCCGATGCGGTGCCGGTATGACGCCCGACACTATCGTCCGCTTAGCTGAAATCGAAAACATCGTCGCAATTAAAGATGCAACCGGCAAGATGGACCATGTCAGCGATGTCGCGACACGCTGTGACCTTACCATCCTCTCAGGCGATGACTCTCTTACGCTGCCCATCGCCTCGGTCGGCGGCAAGGGTGTCGTCAGCGTCGTGGCAAACATCGTGCCCGCTGACGTCAAAGCGATGACTGATTTAATCCTCGAAGGCGATTTGGTCTCAGCCAGGCAGTGGCACAATAAGCTGTTTGCCCTGTGCAGAAATCTGCTCAGCCTGGCAACCAATCCCATACCCATCAAGGCGGCCGTGTCAATACTGAACCTGGCTTCGGAGGAGCTGCGTCTGCCTATGACGCCTATGGACGAAGACAAAAAGGCTATTCTACGACAAACACTGGAAGACTACGGCCTGCTAAAATAAATACGCCTTCATTTACTTTTGAGCAGGAGCAAAGATGAAACAAAGCATCCTCCTACTAAGCATTTTGATGACCGGTTCTATTGCTGTCGCCGGCACAGAACTTGGCATCGAGGGCAAGCAGTTCACTATCAACGGCAAGCCTACCTTTCTATTAGGCATCAGCTACTACGGCGCGCTCGGTGCGTCTAAGGATTTTATCCGGCGTGACCTTGACGATATGCAAAAATGCGGCTTCAACTGGTTCCGCGTCTGGGCGACCTGGGGGGCATTCAATAACGAAGTCTCGGCTGTTGACCAGCAGGGAAAACCACGCGAACCTTATTTGGCCAAGCTGCGATGGCTGGTAGCCGAATGTGACCGCAGGGGGATCATAGTTGACGTAACTCTTTCGCGCGGCAACGGTGTAACCGGCCCTGTCCGGCTTCAAAGCGCAGAAGCACTGCGCCGCGCCGCCAAAACCATCGTTACATCGCTGAAGCCTTACCGCAACTGGTATCTCGATATGGGAAACGAAAGAAACATTCGCGACAAGCGATTCGTTTCGACCGAGGAATTGGCCAAATTACGAAAGTTTATAAAAGGGCTCGACGCGGACCGTCTTGTCACAGCCTCCTTTGTAAGAGATATCAAAAAGGATGAGCTAAAAGGGATACTTCTTGATGCCCGCGTTGATTTTTTAGCCTCCCACCGTCCGCGGCATTCGAAATCAGCAGGACAAACAGCCGCTCAGACAAAAAAATACTTCGAGTTGATGAAAGAATTAGGCAGGACTGTACCTGTACATTACCAGGAACCGTTTCGGCGAGGATTCACGCCAAAGAGGTGGGAGCCGAAAGCTGAACACTTTTTAGCTGACCTCAAGGCTGCGTTAGAAGGTGGAGCCGCCGGATGGTGTCTTCACAACGGCGACCAGAAAGACAGACCCCAGAGCAAACCCCGCCGCTCGTTTGACATGCGCGAGGCCAGACTCTTCGACCAGCTCGACGAGCAAGAGCTGAAATTCATTCGGCAATTGAAAGGTGTAATCGCCGGGCACATTCCGTAACAGGCATTAAAGCCAAAAGCAGAAATGAGGTAGTACCAAAAATGATAATATCGAAATACCAGGCTGTTCTATCGGTTGTTTTTGTAATGGCATTGGCTGGCACCGTTCAGGTCACGGCAGAATCGCATCTTAAAGCAAAGACTGAAGTTGTGCGGAAAGGTCTCATCCTGGACCTCGACGCGGAGCGAGGTATCAAAGTGGTTAACGGGCGGGTAGCGTCCTGGAAAAATCAGGTGGACTGGAAGGTCAAAACCTTCATAGCGACGAGAGACGTCAGTCATAAAAAGGGGACAGGACACCCTGCGCTGAAAGAAAAAGTGGCAGCCATTGGTGGTCATAGCGCCGTTATGTTTAGACGACAGGAACTACTCAATAGCGATGAAGACGCCTTTGACCATCTTATAACCGGCAGTGGCTACACGTGGTTTGCGGTGATGTCGGTTTACTCCCAGGTATCCGGTCTCAAGAACGTGAATTCGTTCTTTGGGAACTTGAGAAATGGTGGAAAATATGAAGGATTCTGGGCGGGGCTAAAGGACGATAACACACTTTGGACGGGTTCTCGAAATGGTATCACCTTTGGCCGGTGGGATGAGAACAACCCTCAGCTTCTTGGTCCTAAACTAAAAGAGAATCGCTACTACGTAATCGCCGGTCGCATGGGCGCCGGCACCGGGAAAGTCACCATCGAGCTCTTTGTCAATGGGACCAAACCGGTGGCGTCCAAACCTTTCCCCGTCAATCCAAAGGCGAACTCGTCCAAAATGGCGATTGGACAGGAACGCGATGCAACGAACCATCCGGGCCATGAGTCCTTCGACGGTGAGTTGGCCCACTTACTCATGTGGGAACGTCCGCTGAGCAACCAGGAGTTGGAGAAAACACTATCTTCGTTGAATAAAACTTACGCGTTGTCCCCCCGAACAACATCTTCCAGTGGACACGAGAAATCAGATTCGATGAAATCTGTGAATCGCTGACCAGACTCGTGGAGATGAGTGGATTATCAAAAGCCTTTCTATACAGTAGCCGGCTGCAGAAGGTAGACAAGGTCTTCCAACTCATCCAGGGACTTTGAGAGCAGTACACACAATCAGAAAACACGCAACGCCCGCTCCCTTGACTTGCCAGCGGTTGTTCCATATCGGGGTGGAGGTGAGGGAGGTGATGTTGGAAAGGAAAGCCTTGGCCACAAAAAAGACAGTAGCGGGGATTCATAGCCTAAGTCTTACCGAAGGTTTGCCTTGTTACAGTTTTTGAGAAGAACTATAATAAGAATTCACGCATTGAACTAAAGTATAATAGGACATGACGCAGGAAAGGAACGCTTATGCAAACCGCAATCGGTTCCCGGCGACCAGCTTTCGCTCTCAGCCCCGAAACACAGGTTTTCCGGCTTCTTATTCTTTTGATGGGATTTACGTCTGTCCTGGCTTCGCCGATAGAAGAGGCTAAGCTCTGGGAACCAGTGACGTGGAAGTTTCGAAACCAGAGCTACTCCGGCAATCCATTTGACCTTGTGGCCAAAGCGACCTTCACCCATACACCCAGCGGCAAGAATATCCAGACGGAGTTTTTCTATGACGGCAATAACACCTGGAAGTTGCGCTTCACGGGGACACACACGGGCAGGTGGAACTTCGTCACTGAAAGCTCCGACCCTGAGCTGAATGGCTTGAACGGTGAGGTGGAAATCCACCCCAATCCCGGCGTGCCGGGTTTTATAACAAACTACGGCAGCAAGTGGGGACGACTGGGAATCGACCAGGCCTTTGTGCCGCAGTATGTGATGTACTGTGACCCGCCCACGTTCTACCGGAATCCGGAGCGCATTGACGCCGATATCCACAAGTTCTTCGTCGAACACGGTTTCAACGGCTTTCACATCGCCGTTCTTTGCCGCTGGTTCGACCTTGGCAAGCTGCGTTCGAATGAAATCGCCTCGGCCTCTCCGAATCCCGACCCGCATACATTCGAGGCGCTTGAACTACTGATTCGGAAGGTCCACGCGGCCGGCGGTGTCGTGCACATCTGGGCCTGGGGAGATGAACAGCGGAGAATGACACCCAGGAAATGGGGCCTCAACGGCAAGGTTGATCGTCGGTTACAGCGCTACATCTGTGCCCGACTTGGTCCGCTGCCCGGCTGGTCGATGGGCTACGGCTTTGACCTGCAGGAGTGGGTGAAGGAAAAGGACCTGCGCACCTGGCACGAGTATATGCACAGCCACCTTGGCTGGTTCCATTTCCTCGGCGGACGGGCACCAGACCTTACTCAGATATACGATGGTTTGGATTACTCTTCTTATCAACAGCATCGGCCTGATTACGATATCTACGTTAAAGCCATAGACCAGTACCCCGACAAGCCAGCGTTTCTGGAGGACCGCTTCCGCGTTCGCAAGGACGTCTATCCGAAGAAGGATTATGATTTCAATATGACCCGCCGCGGCCTATGGCACTCGACAATGGCCGGCGGAGCGGCAAACATCTGGGGCAACCTGTTAAATCCTCGCTCTGATGGTATGTCGCATCCATATCCCAACGAAGTGCAAATCCTCACCTGGTCGCGATTCTGGAAAAACCGGTTCTGGAAAGAATTGGTGCGTGACAATAGTCTAACCGATGGTGTGTGCCTCAAGGTCCCGGGCAAGCTGCTCGTTTTCTACAAGGAAAATACCAACTTGATCCAAATGGACCTCAGTGAACTACAACAAAGGCCGATTCAGGGCATAGCCGTGGATACTTGCCGCAGCTACGAAGAGACCGAGATTGCCGGCCTAAAAGCCAGGCCCGACCAGCTCTTCAAAGCCCCACGCCGCTCAGACTGGGCGGTCACAGTTCAGGCCATATCAAAAAATAATTGACAGAGTCTCCTTCGCTCAGATTTGGGTGATGGTTAAAAGCATACCTTCTTGCTCCTCTCCGTACCCAGAAAACCTGCAACGCCCGCTCCCTTGTTGTTACGAAGACTTGCCGAAATTTCCTGGACAGGTCCTGCCAGCCTGAGAGGGTCAGTGCACGCACACGAAGGTAATCCAAAACGGCCCTTTTTGGCACTCGCCTGATTCTCGACCAGCCGTCATAAATGTCTGTCAATACCAATCTAAACTCGATTTTCGTAAAACACGGAAAAGCACGCATCTGAACTATTTGAAAGTGGGTCGGCATAAGGCATTTCTCGCCAGTTTAATCAAGCAGTATCTTGTTGTTTCTGTACCCGGATAGGCTTTTCAGAAGGCCAACAGAACAAATGAACGTAAAGAGTGCGTACAAACATCTCGGGCGCTTCATAAAATCCATTAAGTACCTATCAAAAATTGTCGAAAACAAACAATAAGTAACGCCTTGTGAATACCATCTTTCTTCGGGGAAACTTGCGCAAATGATTAATTTTGAGCGTCTCGCCGATAAGTTCGACGAAGAGCAGAAGCGAGAGAATAACAGCAAAAAACAAAGACAGGCAGTGAAGAAAACCAGGAAATCTTCATCGCATGTGCTGCTATTGGTCTTTGCTGTTGTGATTGTGGCGAGTATTGCCTACTACTTTTGGCCAACGGTAAAAGGCATTGGGGTAACAACGAAGGTCGCTGCGCTTTTCCACAAAGATGTATCGCTAACCGGAATCTTCTATAGTGATGATGACCCAATAGCTATAGTTGAAGGTAAAATAGTACATGAAGAAGACGTGGTAGGCGATGTGAAAGTCCTCAAGATACACAAAGACGAAGTTGAATTTGAAAGGTCAGGTCGGAGGTGGAGTCAAAATATGCACGTTGCGGAGAAAGGTGCCAGTTCCTCTGCTCTGGTGCTACTTCAACTTGGGTCGCGTAAGTGTCCGCCATGCAGGCAGATGACGCCCATATTAGACGAGTTGAGGGCCAAATACGCCGGGAAATTTCAAATAAAGTATATTGACGTGTGGCAAGACACAGCAGCAGGTTCGGAATATGGGGTCAGGAAGATTCCAACTCAGATTTTTTACGATAGAAACGGTAAGGAAGTGTTTCGGCACGTTGGCTTCTATTCCAAGAAAGACATCCTGGGCACGTGGATCAAGCTTGGCGTCAACCTATGAAACAGGGAGTATAAAATTTCCCATCCCTTTTGAAAATGAAAGATTGAAGCTTATCCTGTGTTTCCACAGACTTGTCCAGTAATGTCAAATCTTTCAGACGCTTTACTTCCCTTGTTCTGGTGGTAGTTCCGGCCGAACAGACCGACACTAAACCTACACAAATCAGCAGCATCGCCAAAACTTGTCTTATAGAGTACGGCATCTCCATCTCAAGATTATCTCCTTGACTTCGGGCGAGTGGGACGTGTACCCTGCGGCGTGCGGGGAGAGGCATCCTTTAGCTGGATTTGGAAAAAGTGAAGATTCGGCAGTTTCTCTCGCAGGCGGCGTTTGGCTGCTGCGCTGATGCGGTGACTTGAGATAATGTGGAGGTTTCCGAGTGCTTCGAGGCCTTCGAGATGTCGCAGGCCCTGGTCAGTTATTTTTCCATCGATGATGGTCAAATGGTTTAATTTTTTCATTTTGGCAAGGTGCAAGAGGCCGTCATCGGTCAAATCCAGGCCAGTGACGCCGAGACGTTCCATGTTGGTCAGTCCTGATAAGTGTTTAAGACCGGTATCGCCGATGCCATTTACGCCCTGCAACCACTGGAGGTTTTTAAGTTTCGCCAGGCAGGCCAGGTCTTCATCACGAATTCGGTCTTTAACAAATTGTTTCCCTTTAAGAGTTCCTTTAGTAGAAATTGTTAGCTTTTCAAGATTAGTTAATCCCGGTATATCCAAACCCAAATTATCCTGCCTGATGTTGTGAACATTTAGTGTGGTCAAATTATGCAATGCATTAAGGCTGGATAAACTCGAGATAGTTATGTTTATATGGTACAAATTAAGAGTTTTCAAAGAGCTCAATTCAGTCAACCTGGCAAGTCCTTGATTGGTTACTTGGGGACAGCCAAAGAGCATAAGCTCCTTAAGTTTTTTTAGTTTTGTAATGTAAGAAAGTCCTTCATCGGTTATATCCTTTCCGCCGACAGTAAATTGCTCAAGTTCTTGAAGTTCGGAAATATATCCGAGGCCTTTATCGCTAATGGGTCCACCTGAGCCAACAGCTCCAAGCTTGAGGACCTTTAGATTCTTTAACGCCTGCAGGTATTGTAGCCCTTTGTCGGTTATTCCATGAGGTAGCGTCAAGTGTTTGAGTGGCTTGATTTCGGCCAGATGAGCCACTCCTTTATCTGTAACTTTTGTGTGGCTCAGATTGAGTTTTACTAGTGAAGGTAATTGTTTGATAAAAACCATTGCTTTGTCATTAACCGGAGTATGATAAAGGGCAAGATTCTCGAGGTTTGAAAGATTTGATAAATGCTCGAAGCCGGAACCTGTAATTGGCAGCCATCCAAGGTTGAGTATCTTAAGTGAAGGGATATTCTTGAGATGTATTAAACCATCATCAGTAAAGTTTCTGCCTGATATCATGAGATATTTTAAAGAAGGTACTTTCTGTAAATACACTAAGCCATCATCGCTGATGCGCTCGCTGGCAAGAGCTAACTCTTCAAGTGATGTAAACTTTTCAAGGTGTCGAAGACCTTTATTAGTAATATTACTTTTCCTTATGAATAATCCTTTCAAAGTCTTTAATCGAGCTATTATAGCCAATCCTGAGCTATTGACCGGACCATCTAAAGTAAAGCGCTCGAGAGAGGTGAAGTTTTTAAGAAATTGTAAGCCCTTGCTTGTGATGTTTGTATTATAGAAATTTAAGACCTTCAGTTCGGTCAGGTGGGCGATATGCCTCATACATCTATCCCCAGGTTTTAGGCCGCCTTGAAAATTGCCCGAGATTGTGAGCATATACAAATCATCAGGTCTCAGTTCTGTAAGTGGTGATAAATCTCTCCAGATTTTGGGATTTGAAATAACTAACGCTAATCGCTTACCTTCAGGAATCCGAATATCACCCTTAGCTTGGTCAAAGAATTCCCAGGTCGTTCCATCTATCCAGTATTGGAATGTCTTGATTTGCCTTTTTGCGGCTATATCCTGAATCATAAGCTTACCCAGGGAGCGATCCGGGGGAAAGTGAACAATGCGTTCTTTGCTCCGAGGCACAGTAACTTTCGCCTGTTGCTCTGTATATTTGCGAAGCAATTCCCATGCGCTCGGGCGCTTTTGTTGAGCCGTTTCGGTAGCGGTCACCGCCAAACAGACCGGCACCATAACTGCACAAATCAGCATTGCAATCAAAATTGTTCTCTTTGCTTTTCTCATTATTTTCTTTTCGGCTTAGGCTTTTTCACCTTTTCACTTTCAGCCTTTATTAGCTTGTCCACATCCGCTTCCATAGGGATCCCAATATCGTCTATCTTTTCAAAGCGAACATTTTTCATAGAACATACTTTCCGATTTTCCTGATGAGCTTTTCCAGGTCAACCTTCTGGCCCTTTTCATCCACCACCTGACCATCCTGCCAGGTGTATCGCGTCGGTAGGAAGTTTATTGTCACGCGAGTTCCATTTACAAGCTCCGGGTCGTTATTCGGATCCTCGAAAATTGGATCGGCAAACGACCCGAGCTTATCATGATCAGGATTCAATATAATCTGCGTTCGCTTGTAGTGGTAGTCTTCCTTTACAAAGTCTCCCGAAGGCATGACACTGTCACAACCTGCATCCGCTTCCATAGGTACCCAGAGGCCATCGACTTTTTCGAAGCGAACAGTATCTAAGTATGTCAATGCAGTTTCCCCCTTAGACATTAGACGAGAATGCGTATAATCACCTCCCTTAGCCCTGCGCCTCACTTTAGCCGAGTGAAAGCCATGTTCCGGATCCAACCAGACTGAATATCGTCCACACTTTGTATCGGCGTCAATCACAAAACACTCAGAACCTCCGACATTTTCGGTTGTTTTGCGTACCGAAATACTATCTGCTTTGCGAAGTATTGCATCCAGCCGTTCATCACTGCCAATATATCCTACTATATACGAAACCCCAAAATGTCGACTAAGGACCACTTTTTGTGGTGTTACTTTTGGAAATCGGCCAGCCTTCCCTAGAAGATTAGAAGTTCTATAGTGCTGATAGGTTTTCTTATCCTTACCGTCTACTATATGACAACGGTAAACTGCGGCGTCCTCAGGGAGGTCCCTTAATTTCTGGTTAAAATCACCACATGTATATTCTTGGTAATAAATACGTTGGTCATCATGCCGGACCTGCCCGCGTTTGAAACCTTTTCCTTTATCTTGAAGCCGCCCGGAGGGAAGTCGGTAGCTAACCTTTGTACTTTTTTCATAATGTTCAATAAAACTCAAAGTTGAGTCAAGCGCCTGGGTGTACTTGTCGAGCAACTCACGAGGGGTCGAATGCACTGGTTTAGCTTTGCCGCGCCTGCTTCTCGCCGAACAAACCGGCACAAAACCTGCACAGAACAGCAGCGCGATTAGGATTGGTCGCTTAGCGTTCCACATCGCCGTCTCCTTATATGACGATTACAGCGTTTAAATAAAAACCACCGGCACTTCAAATTGGTCACGGTCTGTTCTCAGGCGAATTAGCATCTGGACTATTGGGGTCTTCTGGTTCCTTGGCTCGGTAACCACCGTAGCCGCCACCATAATAACCGCCATAGCGCATAGCAGGTGGGTTACTATCCTCGCTGTCAGTTTCTTTATCAGGCACGGGCGGGCCGACTCCGCCCATACCTCCACCGCCATAGCCACCGCCACCATAGCCGCCCATCATAGGTTTGGTGTCGGGCTCGTCAGAATGGGGCGGCGCTGTAGTGGATACGGCGGGACGCGCAGCGGTTGTTTCCTCGGCCAACATCATTTCCATCATCATTTCCCACTCCGACCGGTCCGCTTCCTCTGCCGTTCGGGCTTTGCGGGTAGTTGGCCGGCTCTGCACGGCGCCTGGCGGTCTTCTCGACGGACTTTGCCTGAATTGTTGAGTACTATGCTGTCCTGCAGGCTGCTTAACCTCAACCGGCCGAGTAACGTGCTTATAAGTAGCGACTCCACCCACGCTCACCACCGCCACAGCCGTAGCCGTAATTATCTTTGCTTTGACCCCGGCCAGCACGCCAACCGTCGCCTTGGCCCCGGCGCCTGAGGCTGCTGAGGCGCTGACAACTCCGGAGCCCGCCGCAGTCGTTCCCCCCACAAGTGCCATCTTGCCTAATTCTTTTAATACTAATGCCGGCGCTGCTTTGACAACATTTTCCCCCAGCAGACCACCCAATGTAGCTACAGCCACTATTATCCCCCGTTTTCTTAGTCTCTCTCGCAGTTTTGCCACCCCGGATTCAATCCGCCGTGAGACAGTCGGCTGCGATATCCCCTTTCCGGCTGCAATATCTGCCATAGACCGGCCTTCGAAAAAGTGCTGTATCAGAGCCTCTTGGGTTTGCTCATCGAGTTCACTCAGTCCTTCATCAACATACCCTGATATATCCTGCCACTTTCTCACCTCACGAGGTTTATTGGCTGCATACTCTGTTTCTCGCCGCCTTATCGAAGAATCCCTGCGAACAACATCAATTGCTTTACGTGTCGCCACCCTATGCAGCCAGGCCGGTACCGAGCCGGTAATATTCTCTGCGTTCTGTAACAACTGGAAGAACGTATCCTGCACCGCATCCGCTGCCCTGTCCCTGTCCGCCAGAATCCGCAAACAAGCCCCATACACCAGCCCCGCGTGCCGTTGTACAACTTCTGAAAACGCTTCCGCATCACCTGTCCTGGCAAACCGGTGTAATAAAGTAACTTCGTTCTCCAACATCATAATATCTCCTTCAAGCATTTTAATTTTCTCTAATCACTCATAAATAAGTCGTTCTGAAGCTGGAGATTATTCAGGAAATCGTTCCTATACCTGTTTTTTATTTATTAACTTCTCCTACCTCCAACTAAAAGAGATGCTCAGAACCAAACAAATGTCAAATATTCGCACCTAACGCCTGTACCACTGCTCAGCTTTGCGATATGTCTGCAGGATGGAAGAAATCATGTTGCTGACAGTGTGATTTTCTCTCAAATACTGTTGCGCCCCTTCGGCTATTTGACGTGCCAATTCCCGCCTGTCCAACAACCGCTGCAGGCTGCGCATTATGCTATGCTCATCAGAAGGGTCAAACACAACGGCTGTCTGGTCCTCGATAATCAAGTCATCGACCCCACCCTTACATGCTGCAACCGCCGAGCCAATACTCATCGCCTCCAATAGTAAGGGATTAAAAGAGGTATTGACTACAGGCTGAATGAAAATATCGCCTGCACCAACAACAGAACGCCAGGGCCTCAATCTCGGAACAATAGTAACAACCGGCAAAAGACCAAGTGCAGCTAACAATCTCCGCAGTTGCCTCTCAGCCCGCCCACCACCTATAACCACTAACATAAATTCATACCCGTCAATCATCAAATGTCTTACAGCGCCAAACAGATTCTCAAGCTTATCTAAATTATCCAGAGGATGAGCTATCACCATACTCGGCAGCCGTGAAGGTTCACAAAAACACCCACTGCTTTCTCCTGCAAAAGTGCCTATATTTATCTGCTCGATTCGTTCAGCAAACCTGGGGTAAAGTTCCGCAATATTAGCAGCGATACTTTTAGCCGGCACGATGATTTTTGCGCAATGGCTCGACAAAACAGAAAGTGGATGTATTCGCTTCTGATACCTGAAGTGCCTCCATCGCTTCTGTAGTGAATTAACCGTTAACACGTAAGGCAAATCCAGTTGACGAGCCAATTGCCTTGTAAGCCCCGCCATGCTTTCACACAAACAATGTAAAACAGTAGGCTTAAATCTACTTAGCTGCTCAATAAGGTCGTTTCTATTTAGATGCCCCATTAACGGCAAGTTAAAAACCGGGTGCCTGATAACCTCAACCGCCCCGGAGACAACAGAGGCCATATCGCAGCTCTGCGGACAAACCAAAGCTATAGGAATCGACTCATCCGCCAACCCAACCAAAAGATGCTCTAAAAATGTCGTATACTCAGAGACAATATGTTCTGATACAATCAAAGCCGGCCGAAGTGTTCTCTCCGATGTCGACTCTCTTTGCTCTTTATTCATCTGCTTACCTTAAACACAATTTCAGATTGTTTCTGCCGGTAATAAAACACCGACGATAGATTACCGGCGAAATAATATAAAACGCCAACGCCAAACACTAAATAATAAATGGTAAGTAATAAATAATCAATACGCAACCGTCCAATCCACCTATCAAAACACGATTTGCCAAAGGCCAGCGCTTTTTACAGGCGTACACACAATCCGAACATATCCTGCAATATTTAACCTTGCGATTATTTGTGTGTCTGGTATAAACAATACCAACGAGAAAAGTATATTATGAATAGACTACTGCTGGTTGCAAACAGATTACCAATTAGTATAACAAAAAGACTGGGAGAGCTTTGCTTCACTCAGAGTCCGGGGGGGCTCGTTGCTGGTTTGTCCTCACTTTCCAAATCCTATGAGTGCCTCCTGATGGGATGGCCCGGCATAGCAAGTGGAAAGTTGACGGATGAAAATAAGGCCCAAATTAGCGAAAAACTAAATGCTGAAAAATGCATCCCGGTATTTCTTTCGCAAAAACAAGTAGACGGTTATTATTTGGGATTTTCCAACAGAACAGTTTGGCCTCTTTTCCATTATATGCCTTTGAACACCGTATATGAAAATCGTTTTTGGCAAACTTATAAGCAAGTGAATCAAATTTTCTGCGATGAAGTATTAAAAGTTGCAAAGAGCGGCGATTCCATCTGGATACACGACTATCAGTTAATGCTGCTGCCCCATCTCATACGGCAAAAGCTCACTGAAGTAAAAATTGGTTTTTTTCTGCACATACCGTTTCCTTCATTTGAATTGTTTCGATTGCTGCCCTGGCGTGAAGAAATTCTAAACGGCCTGCTGGGGGCCGATGTCGTAGGATTCCACACTTATGACTACGTCCGACACTTCCTTACCAGCGCTTGCAGAATATTAGGTCTTGAACACACTCTTGGCCAACTTAGTTTCGGCAATCGCATCGTTAAAGTCGATGCATTTCCTATGGGCATTGATTATGAAAAATATTCCCAGGCCGTCAATGACACCGGCGTTCAGAAGGAAGTAGAGAAAATCCTTCAGAAAGTGGGAAACCGTAAAATAGTTATATCCATAGATAGGCTGGACTACACCAAGGGCATTATACAGAGATTAGAAGCTTTTGATTTGTTCTTGTCTCAAAATCCAAAATATAAAGGCAAAGTCACTTTAATCATTGTGGCTGTCCCCTCACGCACGGGTCTCGAAGATTATAAAACGCTGCGGAACAGGCTTGAGCAGCTTGTGGGAAGAGTCAATGGTGAGCACGGAACAATTGGCTGGGTGCCGGTGTGGTACCTTTACCGTTTTATGCCCTTTAAAAAACTTGTGGCATTGTACACTGTAGCTGATGTTGCCCTGGTAACTCCACTGAGGGACGGAATGAACTTGATAGCAAAAGAGTTTTTAGCAACAAAGAGCGACGACAAGGGGGTTCTGATACTTAGTGAAATGACCGGCGCGGCAAGTGAATTAGGAGAAGCCGTGATAGTCAATGCAAACAATAAAACAGCAATTGTACAAGCGATTAAAGAAGCCCTCGAAATGCCAATTGACGAGCAGATAGAACGCAACCAGCTAATGCAGAAAAGGCTTATC
>DATLBB010000092.1:0-4311 GCA_035527155.1 Sedimentisphaerales bacterium | reverse complement strand
CTCTGGGAGCATTACCTGTTCACCGGCGACCGGCTGTTTCTCGCCGAGCGCGCGTATCCGGTGATGAAGGAGGCGGCACTTTTTTTCGTGGATTTTCTCATTGAAGACCCGAATACCGGCTGGCTCATCAGCACGCCCTCCAACTCTCCTGAACAGGGTGGGCTGGTCGCAGGCCCTACAATGGACCATCAAATCATACGCGAGTTATTTACCAACTGCATCGAAGCTGCCAAAATCCTCCGTGTTGACTCAGACTTTCGCCGGAAGCTCACCGAGTTGCGAGGCCGAATCGCGCCAAATCAGATAGGCCGGCACGGCCAGCTTCAGGAGTGGCTCCAGGACAAAGACAATCCGAGGAACCAACACCGGCATATTTCCCACCTTTATGCCCTGCATCCGGGCTGCGAAATCACCCCGCGCCGAACACCCAAACTTGCCGAGGCCTGCCGTGTCACGCTCACGCATCGCGGTGACGGCGGCACAGGCTGGAGCAAGGCATGGAAGATCAACTTCTGGGCGCGACTGCTCGAAGGTGACCACGCCTACAAAATGCTTGCCGAATTGATAACACGCAGCACATTGCCGAATATGTTTGACACTTGCCCGCCGTTCCAGATTGACGGCAACTTCGGCGGTACGGCCGGCATCGCCGAGATGCTGCTGCAAAGCCACGCAGGTGAGATTGAACTTTTGCCTGCCTTACCTAAGGCCTGGCCAACCGGACAAGTCAAGGGCCTGTGTGCCCGCGGCGGCTTCGAAGTGGACATGGAATGGAAGAATGGCAGGCTCACGGGCGCCGTAATCCATTCGAAACGGAGTGACAAATGCAGGCTCCTCACGGATGTACCAATCAGTATTGAATCTGCTGGCAGTTTAGTGAAGACCACCAGCCCCGAAAAAAATATTGTCGAGTTTGAGACAAAGCTCGGGGGAGCTTATTTCGTCTCATTTAAAAAATAAAGGCGAAGAAATATTGATGGATTATATCGCCTTGGGAATAATCTGGTATGTGGTTTTTATCGTTTCCACAACTTTTCACGAAGCCTGTCACGGATTTGCTGCCGTAAAGCTGGGGGATCCGACAGCTTACCACTACGGATTGGTTACTGTAGACCCTGTGCCGCATATCCAAAGAAGTCCTTTTGGCATGGTTGCTATTCCGATACTCTCGTTTTTGCTTTCCGGCTGGATGATAGGCTGGGCAAGCGCGCCGTTTGATCCCTACTGGGCACAGAGAAACAGGCGAAAGGCGGCCTTGATGTCCATAGCTGGCCCGGGTGCAAATTTGATTTTTGTTTTAGTGGCGGCACTGATAATCCGCGGCGGCATCCTTTTTGGATTTTTTCATGCTCCAGAGACAATTACTTTCACACAGGTTGTAGCAGCGGCATCGCCGGGGTGGGCAAACGCGGCGGCGGTGGTCGTAAGCATCCTCTTTTCACTGAATCTAATCTTATTGGTTTTTAATCTTATTCCGCTGCCTCCGCTTGACGGCAGTAATGTGCTTTTGTTTTTTCTAAGCGACCGGGCCGCACAGCGCTATGAAAGTTTTCTATATCAGCCGATGCATAGAATGATAGGCCTGGTCGTTGCCTGGCAGTTTTTTGGCCCTGTCTTTGGTCCCATACATACTCTGGCGCTGAATATACTTTATCCCGGGGCCGGCTATCATTAATTGGTGATAGCATTATAATTATTTATTTTACTTCCGGCGATGCATCGGCGTCAAAGGGGTTGGTTCTGATAGCAAGAGAGAACAGGTAAGGATAATCGTTCTTGAGATGTTCCATATGGGCAAGCCATTGCCGGATCAATAATCTATATGCCCTTGCTATATCACCGGCTAAGTGTTTATAGTCTGTATCGGGTAACTTTTTGACACTTGTCCTGTGCGACAATTCCTCCGCCAAATGAAAGACCGCCCAAAGCAGCTCTGTGAAGTCTTCATGCTCTAACAAATTGGGGTTCTCAAGCAACCGCAGGAGAAAACCTCTCTTTTCTACAAGGAAATTCCGCAGGCCTTCCAGGTCACCGGCCTGGCTGTCAATTTTATAATTATGATTGTGCAGCTCTTTTCTAATCAGAATAAAATGCTCTGGTGACCAGTCATCACTCACAATGAGGTGGTTTGAGGTCTTGTCGGCATTAGCATCGAAAACTTGAAAATACTTTAACAAAGGCGTGCCTGCCTCACTGAAAAAAGCTCCGATGACCATATTCAGTTTTTTGAATATCGCTCGTTTTTCTCTATCACTTAATATTTGATGAATAATCAGTGTAACAAGCAGCACCTCTATGAAGACAAATGCGATATCACCTACCAGGTAAATAAAGATGTGATGGGTGTCTTTGAAAAGTAGGTAGTGGATTACATAAAAGAAAATTGACAGCAGGACCAGCAATAAGCCAAAGAGAATACGCGGATTTATTAGTTTGATTTTCATAGTTTTTTCAGTTGAATATTCGAGTTAATTAATATTACGGTACAGTACTATCAATTTTAGAGTGTAAATTGAGAGAGAGAGGATTTCAAGTAAAAGCACAAAAGTGTTGATTAACGCTTGAAATCGTAATATGCTAATGCCGCATAGGTTTTTAATTGCAGGATTGTGTGAGTAGTCGAAGCTTTGTGGGAGTCTCATTGTGAAGAAGCGAAAATTAGGTTATACGGATTTGGAGCTGACCACCGTAGGCTTGGGCACCTGGGCAATGGGCGGCCCGTGGCTGTATGGCTGGGGACCGCAGGATGATGGCGAAGCAATTAGCGCGGTCCTGACTGCCTTGGAGAAAGGAATCAACTGGATAGATACCGCTCCAATCTATGGTCTGGGCCATTCTGAGGAGCTTGTCGGCGAAGCCCTTAAGCAAACAAGTCAAAAACCGCTTATCGCAACCAAGTGCGGGCTGCTGTGGAGCGAGCAGAACCAGAGAATCCCCTGCCTGGAAGCCAAGAGCATTCGAGAGGAATGCCATACAAGCCTGAAAAAACTCGGAGTTGATGTGATCGACCTGTACCAGATGCACTGGCCCCAGCCGGACGAAGATATTGAAGAAGGCTGGGAGGAAATGGCAAGACTCGCAGAAGAGGGCAAAGTGCGATACATCGGCGTATCGAATTATGATGTCGAGCAAATCAAACGCCTCCGGAAGATTGCACCCGTCGCCTCGCTTCAGCCGCCTTACAGTATGCTCCATCGTGAAGTCGAAGATGAATTGTTGAGCTATTGTGCGGAAAATAACATCGGTGTAGTAGCATACAGTCCTATGCAAAGAGGTTTGCTTACAGGTAAATTCAGCCAGGAACGTCTCGCAGCCCTGGCTTTGGACGACCACCGAAGAAAGAGTCCTGATTTTATTGAGCCACAGTTCACCGCAACGCTGCAATTTGTTGATGAGCTGCGGCCCATAGCCGAACGCAACGGCAGGACATTGGCCCAGTTGGCTATTAGCTGGGTCCTTCGCTGGCCCGAGGTTACCGCCGCCATTGTGGGAGCACGAAGACCGGAGCAGATTACCGAAACCGCCCCGGCCTCGGATTGGGACTTGAGCCGGGAAGATATTGACGAGGTTGAACGGCTGTTGGCCAAAAGGCAGGAAAGAATTGCGGCTAAATAAACTTGAAAGAAACCAAAATGGCAAACGATTCAAAAACCCAATATTATGTAAGCCCGCTCGTCGAAAGAAATGCCTCAAAGGAGATGGCGGAGCTTTTCGGGGCGCAGAAAAAGTTCAGCACCTGGCGAAGACTCTGGCTTGAGCTTGCAAAGGCGCAAAAGAAACTCGGCCTGCCTATAAAACAGGGCCAGATAAACCAGATGGCCAGGCATCTCGACGATATTAACTTCAAAAAAGCCGCCGCTTACGAAAAGAGATTCCGCCACGATGTTGTCGCTCATATCTACACATTTGCCAATGTGGCCCCCAAAGCCGAACCCATTATTCACCTCGGAGCCACCAGTTGCTTTGTAGGCGACAACGCTGATTTGATAATTATGCGGGAAGCGCTGCAGATGACAGCCGGCAAGTTGGCCGCGGTGATAAATCTATTAGGCAAGTTTGCACAGAAGCATCGCGACCTTCCGACGCTGGGCTACACGCATTTTCAGCCGGCCCAGTTGACCACCGTCGGCAAGAGGGCAACAATGTGGTGCTACGAGTTTGCACTCGATTTGCAGGAAATCGAACATCGACTTGAAACACTGCTATTTCGGGGTGTCAAAGGCACTACCGGGACACAGGCCTCTTTCCTGGCACTTTTCGAGGGAAAGCATAGCAAGGTCAAACAGCTCGACAAAGCGGTTGCGGCTGCAT
>DATLBB010000091.1:0-5055 GCA_035527155.1 Sedimentisphaerales bacterium | reverse complement strand
AAGTCAACCGGTAATAAATTTCTTCGAGGGTATTAATGAGGTTGTGATTCGGATTGTACACATCATTATGAAGCTTGCACCCTATGGTGTATTTGCCCTGATTTCAGCGGTAACTGCTGATTTTGGACTTGGGATTTTGCTTATTCTTCTTAAGTACTCCGCAGTAGTGATTGTCGGGCTTATTCTCCATGTCACGATTGTATATTCTTCGGCGATAAAGATATTCAGTAGGCAAAAAATCGGGACTTTTTTCAGGGGCATTCGTCCCGCCCAACTGATTGCCTTTAGTTCTGCATCGAGTTCAGCCACTTTACCTGTAACCATGGAATGTACTGAAAGAAATTTAGGTGTCTCCGGAGAGATATGCAGCTTTGCACTGCCGTTGGGAGCTACCATAAATATGGATGGTACGGCCCTTTACCAGGGAGTATCCACCGTGTTTATTACTCAGGTATATGGATTGAGCCTTGCGCCGGCACAGCAACTGACTATAGTTCTCACTGCTTTATTGGCTTCCATTGGTACAGCCGGCACACCGGCAGCGGGCGTAATTACTTTGGCAATTGTATTAAAAAGTATTGGTGTGCCATTGGAAGGTATAGGCATAATTCTTGGTGTGGAACGTATACTGGATATGTGCCGCAGCGTGGTAAATGTTACAGGTGATGCCTCCTGTGCCGTGGTCGTAGCTTCAACCGAAGGCCAACTATAGGAGCATTTAGCTAATTTGATAAGGAAATAGATATGGTAGTGAAGAAATCATTCATCAGAATATTGCCGGTTCTCGCTTTGTTTGTGTTGAACTGCATATTCCTGATACCGGCAGCACCATGCGAGGGATGTTTTTCAATAGTGGCGGGCAAGGATGCTTCAGTTGATGGATATGTTATTATGGCCCATAACGAAGACGACACTGTCCCTCAAATTGTAAATCATCACAAAATCCCACGCAGAAAACATTCACCCGGAGAAAAAGTGAAGCTGCGAAATGGAGGCGAACTGAGTCAGGTCGAACAAACCTGGTCTTATATGTGGTCTGAGATGCCGGGCATGCTTTTCTCCGACAGTTACATCAACGAATGGGGCGTCAGCATCACATCGGACAATTGCCCTTCGCGAGAGGATAAGCCGCTAATCACCGATGGTGGAATAGGCTATATGCTGCGACGCCTCGTGGCTGAGCGGGCAAAGACCGCACGCGAAGGTGTCTTATTAGCTGGAAGACTGGTGGAGCGCTTCGGCTACATCGACTCCGGCCGGACGTACATCATCTGTGATCCCGACGAAGGGTGGCTTTTTTGCGTCGTCAATGGAAAGCACTGGCTGGCTCAGCGGGTTGGCGATGACCAAGTGGCAATGGTTGCCAATACATATACTATACACAAGGTTGACCTGTCGGACAGGGACCACTTCCTCGCTTCGAAGGATATTATCAAATACGCTGTTTCAAGGGGTTGGTACAAAGCCGAAGAAGATGGACTTTTCGATTTTGCCGGAGTTTATGCGAATCCCGAATCAGCTTCGAGTTTGTCCAACATCGGCCGACAGTGGAGCGGTCTGAGCTATGTTTTAGCCAAACCGATTCCGCTCGGCCCGAACCTGCCCTTTTCTGTTGTGCCGCAACGAAAAGTGGGCGTAGCACAGGTCATGGAGATTCTGCGTCACGACTACGATGCAAAGAAAGTCCCGTTCTCATCGCCGATGGCCAATGCCGACAAAATTGTTTGCGCCATTTGCAGAGGCAGCACGCAGACCAGCTTTGTTGTCCAGTTGCGCAGGAACATGCCTCTGGATATCGGCATCGTTTACTGGATCTGCCTTGCTCCGCCCCGTACTTCATTTTATATTCCTTTTCACTTTGGCATTTCTGATTTCCCGGCAGGTTTTTCCTCAAAATCAGAAAGACCGTCAGTGGCCTTCTATACTGAAAGAGTCAACTCTACTTTCCGGGCCGACCCGCTCAAGGCTTTTTGGACATTCTCCAACTTTTATAACAAAGTTCATGGTGCTTCTGCCAAGACGATTACAAAGGTAACAGCTCAGGCTGAGCAAATCGAGAAAAATGCTCTTAACCTGAAGGGTCCCCTTGAAGAAGCTGCTTGCAGGTTGTACCCAGAGGATAAAGCCACAGCAATGCTAATCCTGGCCAATTATTCTGATGGACTTTACCTGTCCTCTATGGAGGCCATGGAAAGAGTGTTATCAAAGAAGTAACATAATGGCCGGGTCTTTGGTCGGAAGAAAATATTACTACATACAAAATCAAAGTCGTTTCCGGCAGCAATCTGACCACTGGAAAACAATACACACAAAAAATGCTGTATCTGCGATATTTACCACTCGATTAGTGCTCAAAGCACAGGCACTTGCCAAAAACCAAGATTTGATATAGTATTGGAAAAACTGAGTTCTGATACCATAAGTCTTTTAACTAAAAGAGCTTATGCAGGACAAAAATGGCCGCTGCCTGCCTAAATTCTTATGATGGTGTTTCTTGCGAAGAAGAATGGCTAAAATATTTAAAATTTTTTTTATAAAATACGAATTTTTTCGTTGACAACTACGAAGGTATTCGTATATATTGACAATAGTGAATAAGAAACAGGTATTGTAAGGAGACATTTATATGGCAAGACACAAAACTTCAAAACCGACAGACAGGGAATTGACAATTCTTAGAATTCTATGGGACAGAGGACCGAGCACGGTTCGAGAAGTTAATGAAGTGATGACTAAAGACCGGGATACCGGATATACCACTACGCTCAAGCTTATGCAAATAATGGCTGAAAAGAGAATTTTGATCCGGGACGAATCACAGCGGCAGCATGTTTATAAGGTTGCAATCACGGAAGAAAAAACTCAAAAGCAGTTGGTGGGTGACCTGCTTGAAAGGGCCTTTTCCGGTTCGGCGGAAAAGTTGGTTATGCGGGCCCTTTCAGCTAAAAAAGTATCAGCAAAAGAGCTTGAAAGAATAAGAAAAATGCTTGATGAATTGAAGGGAGCATAAAATGGACATATTGGAAAATATCCTGTCGCAGGAAGTCGTTAAAAAGTTAGGTTGGACCCTGCTGCATTCTGTCTGGCAGGGCATCGTCGTTGTCTTACTTTTGGCGGTACTGCTGAGAGTATTACGAAAATCCTCAGCGAGCCTCCGATATGTGGTTGCTTGTCTGGGGCTTGCTGTGATTGTCCTGCTACCTGTAGTTACGTTCTACGTAATTCCCGCTTCGATCCCGACATCCGATGTGGAATCCATCCCCACATCTCCTGTTATGGTTACGGCACAGCCTGACGAAGTCTACGATGCCGACATGCCACTCCAGCGTGGCTCAGAATATATGCAGATGTTCGGCGCGATTTCCTGGAAACAGCGAGCGAAAAACTTGTACACATCCGCCCTGCCCAGTGTAGTCTTAGGCTGGTTCATAGGCGTTCTTGCCCTTTCTTTTTGGCACCTGGGCGGCTGGGCACATTTACAACGACTCAAACGAAAAAATATGAACCACGTAAATGCATCTCTCAAAGACAAATTGCACAACCTGGCCGAGCAGCTCAAAGTCACAAGACCAGTCAAACTAATGGAGTCTGCCCTTGTACAAATACCAACCGTCGTTGGCTGGCTTCGGCCGGTTATCCTGTTGCCGGCCAGTGCGTTAACCGGATTAACTTCGGAGCAATTACAAGCCGTACTCGCACACGAACTGGCTCACATCCGCAGATATGATTACCTGGTCAACATGCTGCAAACTGTTGTGGAGATAGTCGGCTTTTATCATCCCTGCGTGTGGTGGATTTCACATAAGATGCGCGTTGAGCGTGAGAACTGCTGTGACGACCTAGCGGTGAGTGTATGTGGTGATAAGGTGGGTTACGCAAGGGCCTTGACTTCGATGGAAGAGATTCGACTAAGTCAAGGCGAATTAGTTATCGCAGTAAGCGGAGGTAATCTATTCACACGTATATCCCGCCTGGTTGGAAACAACTCTGCCGAGAAAAGCCGTCGTGGTTGGGCACCTGCGGTGATTGCTACGCTTTTGATAATGGCCTTGGCGATACCAACAACTCTTGCACTTACCGCTACAGACTTCGGCAGCGGCTTACGAGCAGACAGCATCACTACTCATATCAACGACTCTGTCGACGAAGACAATATTAGCAGCTCAGTTGCCACGCATTCGGAGTCGCATTTGCCTTCAATGGACTCTAAGGTCCAGATACTCTTCGATTGTAAAATCTATGAGCTGTCTGCCGATTTGGAAATTATCGAAGGCAAGCAGGAAGAAAAACCTCTGATGGGCCAGATTGTCTGGCTCGGCAACGAGTATGCCGAACGTCTGGAATCGTTATGCCGAATGACCAAAAAAGCGAAGAAACTGGCAAATCCGAGGATACTGGCTCTCGAAGGAGAGGAAGCGAGTATGGACATAGTACACGAGATTCCTTATAAAGCAGGCTACGAATCAACTACTGCGGTCGGTACTGGACCAAAACCGATAGTTAAATTCGCATTTGACGGAATTGATTTGAAACTTAAGGGCCATACTGTAGATAGCAGCACAATCCGCACAGAGCTTCGATTTACGCAGTCAAAGACCAGTCTTACAACACACAATGATGACCAGGGACGCGAGATTCAGTTTCCTGTCGTAGCCAGTTCCGTCTGCACCACAGACGTCACCGTTCCCAGCCAAACTCCTGTCGTCATCGGTGGTTTGAAAAGGCAAAACAATGACAACAGCCAACTGCTCCTCGTCATAACCCCGTCTATAGTGCGTCCAGACAAAGGTATAGAAAGCAAGGTCGAGACCGTACAACGCCTTCTCGAACAGGACAAGGCAAAGCTTCTGTACGACGCTTTGGATGAACAAGCTGCGGAATTGCAGCAGATGCTGTTTGATATCCAAATGAAGCTGGCGGAACTGGAGACACGGAAAGCTGAGTTGAAAGGCCTTAGTGTTGTACTCGCTTCGCCGAAAGAGGCGGAAAGCGGGCGAAAAGGGGCGAAAAGTGGAGAGGAGCCAAGATACCATACGGTGCGTGAGGGTGATCCAG
>DATLBB010000090.1:0-5845 GCA_035527155.1 Sedimentisphaerales bacterium | reverse complement strand
CGGTCTTGAGAGTGAGGTGAATAATTTAAGAAATAAGCTGAGGAATGATGAAAAGAAGGTGCGTTTCTACGAAGAAGAGATGGCCAACCCACACCCGGAACTACTGCCGCCGAAAGTGCTCCAGAACAAGGTAACTATTTATCCGTTATAAGACCTTACATTTTTAATTTATTTTTTGAATGGTACTTGACGAAAGTTAAAGAATCTGGTAAAATAGTATTATTATGAAGCAAATTAACCGCAAAAATACCGGTAACTGGTGGTGGCCTGTAGGATAGAATCCGGCAGGTGAGCGGTAATTTGCTGTAAAAAATTTGTTAGACTCTTCAAAACGGCAGCCTGTTGGAAAAAAGCAGGCTGCTTTTTTTATTTGTATTTTCGCCTGTTTGCGAATAAAAAGTACGATAATTCATCCTTCGCAGTAGCTTTGCTACGGAGAATGGAAAGGTCCAAACTATGGATGATTACAGACAGAAAATAGCCGATGCAGGGCCCGGACAAATCGTGCCTATCGTCAAAGAAATTGCACTGAACGAGCCGGTGGATTTTTTTGCAAAGCTGAGCGACAACGGCCGGGCCAAAAATTGCGCTTTGTTCGAAGCAAGCGACTATTTAGCGGAAAATGCGTTGAGTTTCGGCACGGCAAGGCCGGCACTTTACCTTACCGGTACCGGTGCTGAATTCACTATCAAAGCTTTGAGTAATACCGGCAGGCGCATGATAGAATATTTGTCCACTAAGAAAGAAAGGTTTGCTTTTTGCGAATCTGTCGAGTTCGGCCCGGAGGCTATTACCGGTCGAATCAAACAGGTTGAGAAGGTAGTTGATGAGCAAACCCGCCTGCAAAGCACAAATCAAATGGACGTACTCAGGGCGGTTGCGTTTGCATTTAGCCTTGCAAGCAAACCTTTCCGCGTAACCTGCGGTTTAATCGGAGCCATAAGCTACGATTTCATAGACCAGTTTGAAAAACTTCCTCCCAGTAAAATTGACCTGCTCGGCAATCCTGACTACGAACTTTACTTCGCTGACAATATCTTTTTGACGGACCCCGAAGCAGGCAAGAGTTACGTGATAGTTAATTGTGTCATAACCGGCGATGACCGCGATGCCGCAATCGCTGAGACACAAGAGTGTTTTGATTACTATTTTAATATAGCAAAATCTGAAGCGCCAAAAGGGCAAAGATACACCGGCCCGCTCGCGGCTGCTTCCAGTGATACCAACAAGGGCGAATACGAAAAGATGGTCTGCGACGCCAAGCAGCACATTCTCGACGGTGACATCTTTCAGGTGGTTTTGAGCAGGACAAAAATGGAGCCCTGCCCGGATGAACCACTGGACGTTTATAAGCGACTGAGGCAATTGAATCCTTCGCCGTATATGTTTTACCTCAACACCGAAAACACGATATTGTTAGGCTCCAGTCCGGAACTGAATTTGCGTGTCAGCGGAACCGATACGCGCAATGTGGAGATAAGGCCCATAGCCGGCACTAAACCACGGGGACGAGTTGGAAAAAATATCGATGCTGACACCGATTTTCGATATGAGGCGGAGCTGAAACTCGATCGCAAGGAGTTGTCTGAGCACATGATGCTGGTTGATTTGGCCAGAAACGATATTGCACGTGTAGCCGAGCCGGGCAGCAGGGTCGTTACCGAGCTGTTGATAGTGGAAAAATACGCTTCGGTGCAACATCTGGTCAGTAATGTTAAAGGCAAACTTGCAAAAGAGCTTGACGCATTAAATGCATATTTAGCTACTATGAATATGGGGACGCTAACGGGGGCCCCGAAGATTGAAGCTATGAAGCTGATACGTCTCTATGAAAAAACCAAACGCGGCTACTACGGCGGAGCAGTTATGTACCTGACTGTGGACGGCCAATTCGACAGTTGCATTACCATAAGAAGTCTGCAGATTAAGGACAACACTGCTTTCGTTCGAGTCGGTGCAGGCATAGTGCATGACAGTGTTCCGAAGACCGAGTTTGAGGAAACCGAACATAAGGCAAGGTCCTGTTTGCGTGCGGTTCGTGGAGACTAAGGGCATAATCTTATGAAAGAGAAAACCAGAAAAGTTTTATTTATCGATAATTTCGACTCATTTACATACAACCTGGTCGATGACTTTTGCAAACGCAATTGCCAGGCTAAGGTTTATCGGGCCGACACTGAGCTCGAAGAACTTAAGCGGATTACTGAGGAATTTGGCCCGGACCTGCTTGTGATTTCGCCGGGCCCCGGCACACCGGACACAGCCGGTGTTTCACTTTCGGCTGTAGAGCATTTCAAAGATAAACTACCCATTTTTGGCGTATGCCTGGGTCATCAGGTAATTGTCCAGCATTTCGGCGGGAAAATCAGCCATGCGCCGGAACCGATGCACGGCAAACCGTCAAGGGTAACACATAATGAAAAGGGCGTATTTGCCGGTGTCGAAAACCCGCTGCACGCCGGACGGTATCATAGTCTTTGTGTGGTAGAGCTGCCGGATTGCCTCGAACAAACCGCTGAGTTTGAAGGGATTGTTATGGCAGTTAAGCACAAAGAGCTTCCCGTATATGGTGTGCAATTTCATCCGGAAAGTATTTTGACACCTGCAGGCGGCATGATAATCGAGAATGTTTTATCCATAGCAACGGCAGAACATAAAAAGTAAGGAGCCGAGGATGGCAACAATAACCGAATATATTAAGCCGTTACTGCAGGGTGAGAGTTTGAGCTTTGAACAGGCGACGAGCTTGCTGGATATTATTTTCGAAGGCGAGGTGCCCGAAGTCCAGATTGCAGCGTTTCTTACCGCAATGCGGGCCAAAGGAGCAACCGCACCGGAATTAGCAGGGCTTGCCAAATCGCTGCGAAACCACGCCGTCAGCGTAAAGGTTGATGTCGATAATTTAGTTGACACCTGCGGCACAGGCGGGGCAGCGATAAAAACCTTCAACATTTCAACCGCATCTGCGTTAGTGGCGGCCGGAGCGGGAGTTTATGTCGCCAAGCACGGTAATCGCGGGATAACCAGCAAATGTGGTTCGGCGGATGTGCTCGAGGAATTGGGTGTAAAGATTGATGCTTCCGCTGAGGTTGTGGCTGAGTGTATAAGGCAGGCACATATCGGATTTATGTTCGCGCCGATGTTCCATCCGGCAATGAAATATGTTCAGCCGATACGCAAGAGTCTGGGCTTTAGAACGGTCTTTAACATCCTTGGGCCTTTGGCCAATCCGGCTCGAACAACAGCTCAGGTGCTCGGCGTCGGCGATGAGAATTTGATGCAGATTGTTACCGAGGCGCTAAAACTGTTGGGTACTCGGTATGCAATGGTGGTGCATAGTAACGGTTTGGACGAAATAAGCACAGCAGGTGTTACCAGTATTGTTGAATTAAAAGAAGGTAAAATCACCAGGAAAGATTTAAATCCGGAGGATCTGGGTATCGGGTTGGCTGATGTAAAGGAATTGAAAGTAACTGATGCCAAAACAAGCGCAAAGGTTCTGAGGGACATACTAAGCGGTAAAGAGGAGGGACCACGCAAAGATATTGTTATTCTAAATGCCGCAGCCGCAATAATAGCCGGCAATTTAGCTGATGATTTTGAGTCAGCAATCAAGTTAGCAGAAACATCGGTCAGTGACGGCAAGGCCTCAGCCTGTCTGGAAAAGTTAATCGAGGTCTCGAAAGCATGAGGTTAGATACGTTTTTGTCATTCTGAGGCGAAGCCGAAGAATCCGGCCAACGAAAAGGAGATTCTTCACTTCGCTGCGCTCCGTTCAGAATGACAGTAGTTCATATATGAGCAACGAACATGTTAATAGTGAAAGTTAAAATTTGTGGTATTACCAATTACGAAGATGCTGCTGCCGCTGCATTGGATATGGGTGCGGACCTGCTGGGCTTTAATTTTTATCCCAAAAGCCCAAGATATATTCAGCCGACAAAGGCTGTTGAGATAATAAACAAATTGCCTGGTTTTATTGACATTGCCGGTGTCTTTGTGAATGAATCGATTGAGCAAATAAACGAGACGAAAAACCTGTGCCAGTTGGACTGGCTCCAGTTGCACGGCGACGAAGACCAGAACTTCTGCAAAGAGTTTCTCTCGCATGATGTAAAAGTTATGAAGGCGATACGGGTAAAAGACCAGGAAGACATCAAGAAAGCGGATGATTTTTTCACAGATGCTATTTTGCTGGACGCCTTTGACCCTGAGAAGTACGGCGGCACCGGGCTGACCTTCGACTGGAATGTTATTGGCCATATCAACAAGCGTGTCTTTTTGGCCGGTGGGATAAATCCTGATAATGCAGCACAGGCGGCTGAACTGGGAGTTTACGGGATTGATGTTTGCAGCGGCATTGAAGCCGAGCCGGGAAAAAAAGACCACAGGAAAATGAAAAAACTGTTCGAAAATATACGACATCTGAGAGGCTAAACCCTGACGTGGAACTCCTCGACCGGGACACAAGACACAAGAAAGGGAACGAAGTATGAAATACAAAGGTAGATTCGGAGACTATGGCGGCTTCTATGTGCCGGAAGTTTTGATGCCGGTATTGGAAGAATTAGAAGAAGGCTTTTACCGTTTCTATGAAGACAAAAAATTCGTTGCCGAGTTGGCACAGCTTTCGAAACATTATGCCGGCAGACCCAGTCCGCTTTACCATGCAAAAAGATTCAGTGAGTATGTCGGCTTTAAGGTGTACCTGAAACGCGAAGACCTTCTGCACGGCGGGGCGCACAAGGTCAACAACACACTCGGACAGGGCCTCTTGGCCAAATATATGGGTAAAACCAAACTTATTGCAGAAACCGGCGCGGGACAGCATGGTTTGGCTACGGCGATGATTGGGGCCCTTTTTGGTATGGAGACGAAAATCTTTATGGGGATTGTCGATATTGAGCGACAGAGTGTCAACGTCCACAAGATGAAACTGTGCGGCGCAGAAGTCATTCCTATCGAAGGCGGGACAGGAACGCTCAAAGACGCCATCAACGATGCGCTGCGCTATTGGACGGCTCATGTTACCGATACATTCTATCTTTTTGGTTCAGCTTGTGGGCCGCATCCGTACCCCACGATAGTAAAACATTTTCAAAGCTGTATCGGTAAGGAGGCAAGGCAACAGTGTCTGGAGGAAATCGGCAAACTGCCGGATATGGTTGTCGCTTGTGTCGGCGGCGGCAGTAATGCAATAGGTATCTTTTCGGGCTTTGTGGATGACAAGGATGTCAGGCTGCTTGGCGTCGAAGCCGGCGGCAGGAGTTTAAGCAGCGGCAAGCACGCCGCGACACTGGTAGCTGGAAAGGTCGGCATCTTACACGGTGCAAAATCCTATCTGCTGCAGGATAAGGAAGGCCAGGTCCACGAGACCGAATCGGTAAGTGCCGGGCTGGATTATCCAGCCGTGGGGCCTGAACACTGTCTGTTAAAAGATACCGGCAGGGCTGAATACGTCGCTGCAGAAGACGATGAAGTGCTCGATGCTTTTGAGCTGCTGAGCAAAACTGAAGGCATATTACCGGCACTGGAGAGCGCGCATGCTCTGGCGTACCTTATGAGCCAAAAAGGCAAGTTGGATACAGATACGATTGTAGTGGTAAATCTCTCTGGCCGAGGTGATAAAGATGTTTCCATTGTGGAAAAACGCCGACCTTTAATGAGTTCGTAGTTATGAGTTCATAGTTCACAAATCACAAGCTACGAGGAACAAGATTATGAAAACATATAAGCAGCTTTTTTCTGAACTTTCAGAATCAAAAAGGGCAGCATTGATACCATTTTTCGTAATCGGCGACCCCGATTTTGATACAAGTCTTGCGGTTGTAAAAACAGCTATCGA
>DATLBB010000089.1:0-7411 GCA_035527155.1 Sedimentisphaerales bacterium | reverse complement strand
CTATCAACAGTTGTGGATGCTGGATGCCAAGCTCAAAGCACTCGCAGAAGACGATGTGGTTGACGCGAAATCAGAGGTAGCATAAGCTATGAACCAATGGAGTAGCCAACCAACCTCCAACTACGATAGGGACAACGTCCTGAAAATGTGGTCAAAACCATTCTTTGTGTTGTTAAGTGGTCTGTTATTGATGAACCTTTTGCTGGGGGGGTGTGCTCGTGGCCCAAGTTTGATCAGTTCAATTGAGGATCTTAACGCAGAGAAGAAAATGGAAGGTTGGCGTGCTTTTCAGTGCCGGTCTGCGTCTGTTCCGGGCCTTTTACCTTTTTCCGATGTAGGAGTCGTTTATTATGACAGATTGTTTCGAAGTCCGTCAACCGCGATTGGATTAAGTCAAGGCAAGAGCTTTATTATTACTACCACCATTGGTTTTCCAGGATGCGCTGCCGATTTGATAGCACTTCGCGACAAACTCATGGAGCTTAATCTAAGTGCCGTTAAGGTAGTCAGTGACAAGATGTATCTTAATAGCCTTCGATACTCGCAAGCGGAAAATAATGAAGAGAAGCAAAGCCAGCAAGAGCAAATAAGCACGGCGCTTGAGGCGTATAAGACTTCAAGAGATGGTTTTGAGGCAAAACACAAGGAGGTGGCAGAAAAAATGAAGAAAAAGGGTCTGTTCATATATCGATGGACCACAACTTCAGGTGTGCAGAGCGATCTTAAGCTGGGTGACATTCTTACCCCAAACTTTTCCAAGCGAGAGCAATATAGTGGATTTGCGATAGTCGGCGGGTTGCGCTTGTCAACGCTCTACATAGGAAAGGATTTGGCCTGCAAATGGAAAGAGCAGGATTGGATTAAGTCAATATATAATGCCGACGATTTCAAGGTTACTACACACTTGATGCAGGCTAAAAACATCCTGTATGTCTCAGAGTACGAGTTGGAAGCTAATCTGAAAAACGTAGTTGAAGCATCGTATAAGCAATGGAAGAACATTCCTGATGCGATTAAGGCTCTTGATACAGTCGAGTTTGAAGCTATTGCTTCAACGCTTTCTAATCTCTCAAATATCGGATTTTTGGGTGATGCACAGTATGAACCTCACCCAGTTAATTGGGAGCTAACTGAGAAGACAGCGCTTACTGACCCTAATGGGTGGCAGTCCTTCTTTTGTGTTCAGACGCAACTTGATGAACTGGTGAAAACATCAAAACGCGCAGGTGACAGAAGACATATCCGCAAAAAGGTACAGAACGATACCAGGTAAACAGGGTATCAGAATGTGGAGATCAGGGAACGATCCGCCAAACTAATCCACCACACGGATGGCGGGTAAAGGGCGGGCAAGTACCGGGGAGGGCAAGGTGACCGCCTGCCCCCGATCGGGTCGAGGGCAGGCAGAAGGGTGCGGGGGATGACAAGGGGACCACCGGCAGTTCCGGGGGCTAAATAGCTAACGCCGAAAGAAGGGGGCGTTGAGGAGGAATGAATATCCAATCCGCCACGGCGGACAAGTATCGAACAAGGAATGTCGAACCTTGAAGGCGAGATCCTTCGCTTCGCTCAGGATGACAGAGGAGGATCGAGCGTTCCTCGCGTGTGTGCGCCGGCGCGGAGGACGGGGGTAAATACAACCACTGGCGGGGGCGGTGGTGAGATGGGTTATGAGGTTGCGGGGTAAGGAAAGGGGATGCGGTGTGCCGAAATAGTGGGAAAGAGGGGATTGTTCAGGCAGATATGAGGCCTTGGGCTTGGGGGAGGGTGTGAATTGTCGTGGGGATTTGGTAGAATATATGCAATGGGTTCGATTAGATTATCGCATACACCTTTTGAGCTTGATGCAGCTTGTCCATCGGTCTTTTGGGCATCGGGAGAGGATCCTTACAACAATACACGAAAGGCCCTTTCGAATATTGATTTCGCACCCTCAAAGGGTAAGCGTGTTCTACTGAAGCCCAATGCGGGGCGAAATGTAGAGCCGGGAACAGGGATTACCACACATCCGCAGGTGGTAGCCGGTGCGATTGATGCCTTCAGGGAAGCCGGGGCCGATGTTTCGGTAGGTGAAAGCCCAATAACCGGCGTCAAGGTGTTCGATGCGTTCGAACGCAGCGGGATTACACGTATCACCGAAGAACGCAATTGTCGTTTGATCGATATGGATGCAGGTCAATATATACCCCTTGAAATCACTGATGGTGTTGCGATTAAATCACTTAAGCTGTGCAGAGAGATTGCAGAATACGATATTGTCGTCTCGATTCCCGTGATGAAGACACACATGCATACAGGTGTAACGTTGTCGGTCAAGAATATGAAGGGATGCTTGTGGCGACGTTCGAAGGTGGACCTTCACATGCTGCCGCAACTCCCCGGGCATCAGGAGAAACCTTTGGATATAGCCATTGCCGATATGGCTTCGGTCTTGCGTCCTCATCTGTCAATCATTGATGGAACAATTGGAATGGAAGGGTTAGGCCCCAGTGCCGGCAAACCTAAACCTTTGGGTGTGGTGCTTGTTGGCGTCGATGCTTTTGCGACAGATTCGATTGCATGTGAGTTAATGGGAATATCCGCCCGTGACGTCCCACATTTACGGATAGGCGCCCAAAGAGGCTATGGTGTAATTGATCCTGATGCAATCTGTGTGTCTCCTGCAAACTGGAAGGATGTTCGCAGCCCCTTTGCTTTGCCTCCGGATAAACTGTCGATTGAGTTTCCGGGGTTTACTATTTTAGACGAACAATCATGTAGCGCCTGCCAATCAACATTATTGATGTTTCTAAGGCGACATGGAAAGCAGTTGCGCGGCAATATGTCAGATGAAAAAGATATTATTATCGCTATCGGTAAAGGTCATGAACAATTGCCGGACGGCGCTTTGTGTGTTGGCAACTGTGCTGCCGGGCATAAAAACTGCCGAGCTTTCATTCCCGGATGTCCGCCGGTAGCGAGTGAGATACTGATGGAGTATTTTCAATCTTGAAGATGAAAAATCAGCTTTTTCCGGCAGATCCTGGAAATAATGCGGATTTTTATTTGTTGATTATATTGAAGAGCTGCTCGGCCATATCTGCATCCAATGTTTTTAGGGTTTCGTACTGCTGCAAGGCAGAGGGCTTGTCGCCGATGTTCAGATAGGTAACGGCGAGATTATAGCACGGGTCGGTGTAATCCGGCTTGATTCTTATCGCTTGCTTATAGGCCTCTATCGCCTCCTGATGACGGCCGAGGCTGCCGTAGGCATTGCCGAGATTACACCATCCAAAAGGGTCATCGGGCTTGATTCTTGTCGCTTGCTCGAATGTTTCCATTGCCTCGCGGTAACGGCCAAGGCTGGCGTAAACATTGCCAAGATTAAACCAGGCGTCGAGGTGGTCCGGCTCGATTGCTATCGCCTGCTTGAGGGCCTCTATCGCCTCCCGATAGCGGCCGACCCTCCCGTAAGCAGCGCCAAGATTACTGTGGGCATAGGCGAAGTCCGGCTTTATTGCTATCGCCTGCTTGAAGGCCTCTATCGCCTCGTGATAACCGCCAAGTCTCGTGCAGGCATTGCCAAGATTGTACCACGCATCGAAGTAATCGGGCTTGGTTCTTATGGCCCGCTTATAGGCCTGTATCGCCTCCCGATAACGGCCAAGGTCGTAGTAAGCAGTGCCAAGATTATAACAGGCAAGAGGATTGTCCTGCGTTACCTCGAGTGCATGCGAAAAAAGGGTGATGCTGTTATTCCAGAAGCCAACCTGCCGATGTGCACGTATTCCCATCGCCGTCAGCACAATCACCATCGGCACGCCGAGGATCAGCTTTCGATACGGCCATCTCGAAACAAGCTCCGCCAGGCCCCACGCAATCATTATGAAAAGCCCGATATATGGTATATAGGTAAAGCGGTCGGCGTGTGACGACCCGGTGAACCGAACAAGGCCGATTACGGGTATAAGTGTTCCGACAAACCAGAACCAGCCGACCGGCAAATACTTTCGCTTGCGCCCGAAGCGAAGTACGAGGTAAGAGACGGCCGCCAACAGCAAGGCATAGAGCACAAACTGCCACAATGGAATGCTGCGTACAGCATTGAAAGGATAAAATACCGCAAGCTTTTGCGGCCACAGCATCTTGCCCATATATGCCGCGTAAGAAAAGAAGACGTTGCCGACTCTGTCCTTCGAAGGGATGCTTTTGATATCGACTATGATACCGCCGGCCTGCTGAGTCAGAAAGGTGATAACGCCTGAGACGGCAGAAAGAACAAAGTAGGGAATTTTTTCGACTATTACTCGCAACAGAGTCGCGCGTCTATGCCGAGCGGGTGTGGATTTGTGGGATTTGCGGCCGGATATCTTCGAACGCCAGGGGACTTCAAGGCGATTGAGCGGCCAGTAGTCGAGCAGCAGCAGTAAAAACGGCAGCGTAACAAGCATCGGTTTTGCCATAAGGCCCAACGCAAATGCCGCAAGCCCCGCCAAGTATCGATATACAGACGGCCTTTGGGTATAACCTGCATAAGCCAGCAACGTAAGCAACAAGAAGAATGCGCTCAGGACATCCTTGCGCTGGGCTATCCACGCAACAGATTCGACGTGCATGGGGTGCAGCGCAAAGGCAGCGGCGACAAACGCGCTGGGCCAGAGCGAGCCGGTCATTTTTTTCAGAACCGCAAAGAGCAGCAGGGTATTTGCAAGGTGCAGGAGAACATTTACCAGATGGAGCCGGCCGGGGTCGGGACCGAACAACTGACAATCCAGCATAAGTGAAAGCCACGTCACGGGATGCCAGTTGGCCTCATCACCAGTGGTAAAAGCCCAGATGACGCCGTCCCCTGTCAGACCGTTCAGGATGTGCTGATTTTCATATACGTACCCTTTGTCGTCGTAATTGACAAAATCGAAATTTCTGACCTGCTGGAAGACCAGTATGACGCTCATCGCCAAGGCGAAATAAATAAAAAGGATGAGTAGCCCTGTTTGCGGCTTTAACTTATTAAAATTGCTTTGCATATCGGCGAAAACCTACGAAGAAAACCCTGGATAGAGGGGTTGTTGAAGAAGTCCCCTGCATCTCATATAGCACCATCATATCATAGTAATGGCTTAATTTCAAGCATGGATGTTGATTGTGAAGCGGCAGATTCCCTTTTATTTGTAGCGCCGACAGTTGCAAAGGACGGCTTTTGGCGGTATATTACAGCGTTCTTGAGAATCACAGGGCAGAAAAAAAATTGCGGTTTTCACAGGCCGGGGACGGCGTTAAGTGAAAGATTGTCGATGAGAAATGTTGTTCAGATATTTATTCTCGGTTATTTGCCGGCTGTCCTTTGCGGCTGCGGCAGTGGGAAAATCTCCGATACATCAGGCAGCGGCTTTTCTTTAATCGATTATCTCAAGGATGTACCGGCGGTTGTACGCGTTGAAAACTGGGACAACCCGTACGGCCAGGGGTTGGTTGTGGAGACAGCGCATTACCGGTTGTTCACGACGCTGGCGGACCCGCTTATGCTTAGTCAGGCGCCGGGTTTTCTCGAATCGGCTTACGCGGCGTATCAAAGCCAGCTTCCCGACCCTGTAGGGACAGGCGAGCCGTTTAAGACCTACCTGTTTGCCCAACGGGAGCAGTGGGAAAAGTTTACAAAAGACTTTTCGCCGGAAAACGCCAACGTGTATCTTCAGATTCAAAAGGGCGCCTATGCGCTTAAAGGGGTGTGTGTGGCCTACAACATCGGCAGAAAGCAGACCTTCTCGGTTCTGGGCCACGAGGGCTGGCATCAGTTCAACGACAGGCATTTTAAGTATCGGCTGCCGAGCTGGCTGGACGAGGGGATAGCGACTCTGTTTGAGACGTGCCGATATGACCAGGGCCGATTTCTGTTTGAACCCGACCGTAATTTGCTTCGGCTTGGGACGCTGAAGCAGGTACTGGCTGAAAAAAGAATGATACCTCTTGAACGGCTCATCGCGCTCAATCCCGGACAGGTACTGGACGGCTATGGCGGGGACGGCGATGCGGCGACGGCTTTTTATGCCCAGACATACGCGCTGGTTCGTTTTCTTCGGGAGAACAATTACGGGCAGAGGCTGCGCAACTATCATAACCTTCTGCTGGCTGGTCTTCGGGGCAACTGGCCCATTGACGAGCCTCTGGCGCGGATGGCCGCCGACCGTTCGGTGTCGCTGACCGTGGCGTGGAATCACAGCGTCTCTCCGGTTCTGTTTAAGATGTACATAGACATTGACCCTGAGGCGATAGAGAAAGAATATCTTTCCTTCTGCGGGAAAATTGTCTATCACGTGCAGTTGAAAAAATAATCAACAAACTTTTTGTCTATCTTAACAGATAGGGATGTTATGAAAACTCGTAGAAGTGTAATTTGTTTTTTGCTGTTTGTTTGCGTTGGAGTGTTTTGTTTCGGCCAGAATTATTTTCCGGATATTCCCGGTTACCGGACACTGGTCTGTGATTTCCATACGCATACTGTGTTTTCGGATGGACGGGTTTGGCCGACGATGAGAGTTGATGAGGCCCAAAAAGAGGGTCTGGACGCAATTGCGTTGAGCGACCATATCGAATGTCAGCCGCATAGGGAGGACTTGTCGACGAATCGTAATCGTCCTTTTGCGATTGCCGAACAAAGAGCGAGGGAAAAGAACGTGCTGCTGATTAAGGGTGGGGAAATAACACGTGATACGCCGCCCGGACATTATAACGCACTGTTTCTGGATGACATTGAATTGCTCGTTTTGCCTGAGTTTTTGGATGTCATCGAAGCAGCGAACAAACAAAAGGCGTTTGTTTTTTGGAATCATCATGCCTGGCAAGGCGAGGAAAAGGGGCGATGGACGGATTTGCAGACAACTCTGTACGAAAAAAAGTGGCTGCATGGTATGGAAGTAGCCAATGGTTCATCTTATTATCCCAACGCGCATCAGTGGTGCCTCGAAAAAAAAATGACGATGCTTGGTAATTCAGATATTCATGACGCGTCGATTAATTATCCCTATATGGCACAGACGCATCGGACATTGACACTGGTTTTCGCCAAAGAACGAACGGTTGAATCGCTTCATGAGGCCCTGTTGTCCGGCCGAACGGCGGTTTGGCTTGAGAACCGATTGATCGGCCGTTCGGACTATCTCAAGCCGCTTTTTGACCGTTGTGTAACGGTGGCAAAACCGCATTATATTGAAAAAAGAACGGTTTATTTCGAATTGTCGAATAATGCATTGATTAATCTGCAGCTTGAAAATATCGGAAAGTCGGGCCCATCCAATATTGCCATTCCTGCCAAGTCGGCGGTTATTGTCAATACGACGCTGCCAATGGACGCCGATACGGTTATCTTGTCCTATCGTGTGAAGAATTTTCTGATTGAACCAAACAAGGGACTTCCGGTTGAGTTTACCATATC
>DATLBB010000088.1:0-2865 GCA_035527155.1 Sedimentisphaerales bacterium | reverse complement strand
AGTTTTGCAGTCATTGTTTTGGTAGCTTTGATTCACCAGATTTTGGGCTGCATCGCGTGCCTGTTTTTTTAGGTCGCAGATAGCCACTACCTGAGCATCCTTTTGGCCGAGGAAGTTGCGCATCACGCCACTACCCTGAGGACCGACGCCAACGCAACCGACAAGGATTCGATTACTCGCAGCAACGCTGTCGGCCTTACCCAGCGCCGATGATGAAACTAAATATGGAAAGCCAATTGCTCCCACAGCGGTACCTGTGGCGCACTTCAAAAACTTTCGTCGACTAATTCTTGTTTGTCTCATAGCAAAAACTCCCTTACCTCATAATTAACCAATATGACGAGTCTACATAAACAATAATCAGTAATCAATTTCATAACCGCCAGGGACTGCGCATCGGTCTTGTTAACATCCGGCTGGCCTGGGCGTCATCAATAAACTCTTCCTTCCCGGGATTCCATTTTAGCCTGCGTCCCAGTCGCACCGCGATATCACTTAGCTGGCACAGCGTATCAGAACGCACCGCTACATCCACCGGGGCTACAGTTTGCTGTCTGGTTCTCATACAATCAAGCAAGTTCTTACTGTGATTGTCGCTCACCGGCAGATGAATTTCATCGGGACCCATCGTCTCTTTTAAAAGCGATGCCGGAGAGGCGCTGATCCCCTGGCGATTAACGTGGACCCAGCCATTCTCTCCTTCAAAGCGGACACCCTGCCGGTTCTTTGTGTTATCGGTAAAGTGGATGGTGACACCGTTAGGATACCGCAGGTTTACCTGCCAGCTCTTAGCACAATCCAATACTCCCTCATCAGGGAATACCGCCTTACCTTCGATTTCAGTCGGCCCGGTTAATTCTGTCCCGTTTCCCCACTGAGCAATATCCAAGTGGTGAACACCCCAAGCTGATATGAACCCTAATGAATACAGGCTAATTAGTTCGTGTGTCCATCCGTTTAAGATAGCTTCAGTAAAGGGAGACCATTGTGCAGGGCCAAGCCAAGCCTGGTAATCCAAGCCTTGCGGAACTGGTTTCTGGGGGAACCTGGTATTGAAGTCTCCAGCCGGCACGCCCACCATAATGGTGTGGACTTTTCCGATTCTGCCATTTAGCGCTAATTCACAGGCAAAACGGAAATTTCGGCCCGACCGCTGCTGCGTTCCAAACTGAAAGACACGTCCATACCGGTGGATGGTTTGACGGAGTATCTTCGCCTCGGCGAAGCTCAATCCCACCGGCTTCTCCATGTACATGTCCTTGCCTTGTTTGGCTGCCTCGGTGGCCATTATCACATGCCAGAATACAGGTGAGGCAATGAGAACCGCATCGATATCAGGTCTGGACAGAAGTTCGGAGAAGTCATGGTAGGTTTTACATACTTTTTTGTTATATTTCTCATCAACCATCCTCCGGGCCAGTTTGTATCTTTCTTTGTTAACGTCGCACACCGCCACGACCTGGGCATCTGATAACTCCAGGAAGCTTTGCATGACTGCCCTGCCGCGTCCTCCCACTCCGATAACACCCATGACAATCCGATCGCCGGCGGCAACTCTGCCGACCTTACCCAGCGCCGAAGACGAAACTAAATATGGAAAACCAAGTGCACCGACAGCAGTAGATGTAGCCTGCTTCAAAAACTCTCGTCGACTAATTCGGCATTGTCTCATAATAAAAACTCCCTTCTCCAATTACGAAACGAGTTCAATCATTAATTCTATAGCCGCCAGGGACTGCGCATCGGCCTTGTTAACATCCGGTTCGCCTGGTCATCGTTAACAAATCGTTCTTTTTCGGGGTCCCATTTCAACGGCCGGCCAAGCCGGTATGCAATATTGCCTAAATGACAAACGGTAACCGAGCGACATCCTATCTCTGCATCGCAAACCGTCTTGCTGCGCGTTCGGATACATTCCAGGAAATTGCCCTGGTGGCTTCTGCTTTCATAAAGGTGTATCTCGTTAGGCTTGATTTTTTGCCTTGCGAGGGTCTCCGGCCAGGTGCGTAAATGTCCACGATTAACTTCAATCTTTCCTTTGGTACCTGTGAACAAAACGCCGTTGGCATTATCGCGAGTCATAATGACACCATTAGCGTACCTGTAAGTGAGCACCTTGAAGTCCTTGCCATCAGGTGGGATAACTTCAACCGGGCCGCTGTCGTCCATACCCAGGCCCCATTGAGCGATATCGAAATGGTGCGGCCCCCAGTTAGTCATCTCGCCGCCGCCATAATCCCAATAGCCCATCCATCCGTGCCGCAACAGGCCGGGATGGAACGGCCTCCATGGCGCCGGACCCAGCCACATCTCCCAATTGATCCAATCCGGGACAGGCTCTCCCGGCAGATTACATACACGGGCAGGACCGCCAACACCAATTGTTACCGATTTGACCTCGCCGATGTAACCATTGCGGACCAGCTCGCAAGCAAAGCGAAAATTCCTGTCGGAACGCTGCTGCGTACCGATTTGATACACACGACCATAACGTTTGACCGCGTTAGCCATTGCGCGAGCCTCAGAGATAGTAAGTGACATCGGCTTTTCGCAGTAAATATCCTTGCCCGCCTTGGCAGCAGCGATATTTATCAGGGCATTGGAGTGTGACGGCGTGGCAGTTACGACCGCGTCGATGTCATCCCGTGCCAAAAGCCGGCGAAAATCCTTGTAGGCGGCGCAATCCTTATTGCCGTAGTATTTGTTGGCGATGTCACGAGCTTGGTTCAGCCACCTGTCATCGACATCGCAGACCGCCACCATCTGGACTTCGGCACTGCCCATAAAACCTCCGGACTCAACCCAGTTCAAATTCGGGACATTACCACCACGCCAGCCCATATGGGCCGTTCCCTGATTACCCAT
>DATLBB010000087.1:0-14191 GCA_035527155.1 Sedimentisphaerales bacterium | reverse complement strand
GGCTGCAAAATGACCAGGCCAACTACTACAAGCAGAACGATACTATTTATATAAAGAATCACCGCATGTGGGCCAGCGACCTGAGTGTTCAAAGACTGCCAACGGATAGTCCCCAATTTGGAGAGTTTCTTTCCGTGGTTGGAGGCAAGAGGGAAAAGATGAAATATGTTCCCCACAGTGCGGATGGCTTGCTGGTAGTCGTAAAGCAAGACCAAAACAGCAGCCATTCACAGATAACTCATCGCCGCGACATATCAGATGAAGAATTTTACCGCTATAGTTGGCCGGCTGAGGCAAAAGTGGTCGATAATCGCGACGCGATGCACAAAAGGGGATGGACATATTTCAAAATAACAGGCCAAATTGACGGCAAAGAGGCCCGGGGCAGAGGAAGGATACCATTTACATACACGGCCGGTCAAAGTCATTGGCCGTGGGTAATATTGAAGGTAGGGGAAAGTAATGTAAATGAAGTTAATTTTGCCGGGCTTTCTCGGCCCTGGATGGGACTGCACACAATAGATACGGTACGGCGGGATGCCGCCCAAAAACGCATATGGTTTGAGACAAAATACAGCGAGAGCAGCGGCAGGGCCCAAGTAGTCCTGAAGCCCAAAGATGGACAAATTGTATATACCATTGATATGGAAAAAGATGTTATTGAGTCAATTACCTTTTCCGGTGATACCGGGGGGCAATTACATTTTGATTACCTGCAGGGAATTGACGGTATCGTTAGTGAGTTTGCCGAGCCGAGGGAAAGGCGCTCTGGAGTAGTCGGGAATAACTCGAAAGGTATACTGTGGCTGACAGATTTAGCCTCGAATTAACACGAGTTAGTACAAATAAGATAAAAGGAAAAACAAAAGAATTAGCCACAGAGAAAAATGAGAAATTAAAAAACTCTGTGTTCTCTGTGAACTCTGTGGCAAAGAAAAGAAAGGGGTAGAGGTCATGAAAATGGAAGGAGTTAGAGGAAAAATTCTGTCGGTGACAATCGTGATGTGTTCACTTTGGATAGGGACGTTTTCCTTCACTTTGGATGCCGTTGCCAATGATGACCCTATGTATGATCTAATAGTAACGGTGGTTAGTGGGCACGGCACGGTCGAGCCAGATAGCGGCTCGTATTTTGCGGGCACCGAAGTGACGCTCACCGCGACGCCGGAGGCGGGCTCCTACGTGGTGAGGCAGTGGACAGGCACGAACGACGATACGTCTTGTACGCTTACCAATACGGTGACAATGGATTCATACAAGACCGTTACAGTTGAGTTCGGGCAGCGGCGTGTATTCGTTGTGGGCGCTCCATACGTGACGATTCAAGAGGCTATAGATGCGGCTGCTTGTGGTGATATAGTTATTATACCAGCAGGGGTGCATTACGGGGATATCAATTTCAACGGTAAGAATATCATCGTCTCATCGTCAAATCCGGATGATCCTATGGTCGTAGCACTTACGGTTATTCACGGGAGCGGTGCGGGGCCGGTTGTGACATTTTCAGGCAGCGAGAGTCAAAGCTGTGTGCTTGACGGTCTTACCATCACCGACGGTAATACGGCAGGAGACGGCGGCGGGATCTGCGGCAACGGAACAGAAGCTACAATTGCCAACTGTGTTATCACTAACAATCATGCCGACGGTGTCGGCGGGGGCGTGAGCAACTGCAGCGGAACGATTGTTGGCTGTACGATTACCGACAATACGGCCCACAGCGGCGGCGGAATATCCGGGTTTAATAGTCCGATACTGATTGAAGACTGCCGAATCAGCCGTAATAATAGTGCCAGGTACGGCGGCGGTGTTTTCTTGGAGGGCTATGCCGGCCCTGGTTTCGGAGGCGTGCCCCAGGTTAGGCAGTGCCTGATAACCGAAAATACAGCAGGCGAAGATGGTGGCGGAATGTCCAATTGGGGAAGTCATTTGGTTGTGACCAATTGTACCTTTGGCGGCAACTACTCTCAATTTGGCGGTGGCGGGATGACCAATGGGGGCAGTAATACAACGGTGACCAACTGTACATTTAGCGACAACTCTACTAATGCCGGAGGTGGCGGGATGTTCAACTATTACTCCAGCCCTTTGGTGATCGATTGCATATTCAGAGGTAACTCGGCTAACTTCGGCGGTGGAATGGAGAACAGCAGCTCCAGAAGCAGCCCGACATTGATCAACTGCACGTTCATCGGCAATACAGCCAATAAAGACGGCGGTGGAATGCGTAACCGTTACCCCAACACCCCGGCGTTGACCAACTGCTTGTTCAGTGGGAACTCGGCAGGCGACGAAGGCGGCGGGATACGTAACGAAAGCAGCAGCAGCCCAACGTTTGCCAACTGCACGTTCAGCGGCAATTCAGCGGAAAGTACCGGCGGTGGCATGTCCAACCACCACGACAGCAGTCCGATGCTAACAAACTGTATTCTGTGGGGCAACGATGATAGCGGTGGTATGGGTGAGTCAGCACAGATTGTTGGCGGTAAAGTTGTGGTTACCTATAGTTGCATTCAAGGACTGGTCACCTTTATGGGCAATAACAATATCGGGGACGCCCCACTGTTCGTAGACGCCGATGGAACGGATAACGTGGCCGGTACGGAGGACGACAACCTGCGTTTGTCTTTCGGTTCACCCTGCATCGACGCGGGCGATAACACAGCCGTCCCACCATCAGTTCTGACCGACCTTGACGGTAATCCGCGTATCAGGGGAGATGCTGTGGACATGGGTGCGTATGAGTTCCAGGGTCCATTCAATCGGTATTACCATGTCGA
The DNA here is from genome assembly GCA_035527155.1 of Sedimentisphaerales bacterium. Classification (GTDB taxonomy): domain Bacteria; phylum Planctomycetota; class Phycisphaerae; order Sedimentisphaerales; family Anaerobacaceae; genus CS2-K091. The sequence goes on along the minus strand of DATLBB010000087.1, from coordinate 11,414 downwards.
TGGCGTTAATGGTGATAATACCAATGACGGATTGACTCCGGGAACGGCTTTCGCAACCATTCAGAAGGGTATCGATACGGCGTTGAACGGTGATACGGTACTCGTGGCTGATGGTACCTACACGGGAGACGGCAACCGGGACATCGATTTCAAGGGCAAAGCTATCACCGTTCGCAGCGAGAACGGACCACAGACCTGCATCATTGATTGCCAGGGTGAGGCCTATGACCACCACCATCGCGGTTTCTACTTCCACAATGCCGAAAGCGAGTATGCTGTCCTTGAGGGCTTTACAATTCTCAACGGTGTGCATGGTAGCGGAGGGGGAATTTACTGCGCTGACGGAGCATCCCCGACAATTCGAAACAACATTATCGAAGGTAACCGGATCTCGTTCGGAGGCGACGGCGGTGGTGGTATCGCCTGCAAGTTCGGAGCATCCCCGGTCATTGTCGGCAATGTGATCCGTAATAACTATTGTGAGCCCGGAGGCGGTGGTGGAGGAATCCATTGCTACGAGGCCGGCTCACCCCTGATCTGCTATAATGTGATTACCGGCAACCATGCGAGTGGCGGCGGAGGGATTTCAATTGCATACGGCACTAACGCGGTTACGATAGTCGGCAATCTCATCGTAGCCAACGACGCGATACGGGCCGGTGCAATTACATCATGGGCGACGAATTGTGACCTTACCATCTCGAACAATACGATTGTGGGCAATGTATCCGAATACACTTCTGGTGGTATCAATATTGAGGACACCATTAATGCCGCAATCACAAACTGCATCATCTGGGGCAACCGCGACCGGAATGGAACGATTGAATCTTCCCAAATCACCGGCAGTTCAACAAACTATTCCTGCATACAGGGCTGGACCGGCGCCTTAGGTGGAACAGGTAACATTGGTGATGATCCTCTTTTTGCTGACCCTGACAATGGTGACTATCATTTACGGTGGGATTCGGCCTGCATAAACACTGGCGACCTCAATTATGTGCCTGAACCCGGTGAGACGGATTTAGACGGCAAGCCCCGTATAATCGGCGGCCGAATCGATATGGGCGTGTATGAGTTTCAAATACTATACGTCGATGATGATTCACCGAACGACCCGGGCCCGGGTGACCCGGCAGTCAGCGACCCTCTTGAGAACGGAACCGAGGCCCATCCGTTCGACACTATCCAGGAGGCCATCAATGTGGCCGAAGACGGGTATACAGTTCTGGTCCGGCCGGGTTCATATCTCGAACCAGCGAGTGGAGATAGTATCGATTTTCTCGGCAAAAATATCACTCTGACAAGTGCCGACCCGACTGACTGGGATATAGTTGACAATACCATTATTAGAGGCTATGTACAGTTTAGCGGGACCGAAGGTCCGAATTGTAAGTTTGCAGGTTTTAGAATTGGAAACTTTTATGGCGCTGTCTACGGCAATCATACACATGCCGCGATTAGCCATTGCAATATTAGCGGCAATGGGCCTTGCGGTGCAACGGTGATAAAAGATTGTGATGGGATAATCAGCAACTGCTTGATAACAGATAACACTACCTTTTTCTACTGTGGTGTATATCCCGTTGTTTTCGGATGCAACGGTTTGATTAAGAACTGTACCATAGCGAATAATCTTTCTGGTGTGAGTGTCGGCACGGCGACAATAGAAAATTGTATTATCTACAATAATTTCGGCTCTCAACTTGCTGTCACTAGTGGAGGAACCCTGAATATCTCGTATTCTAATGTGCAGGGTGGCTTGGAGGAGGTTGTCGTCGATGGTAGTGTGGAGTGGGGTCCAGGAAATATTGACACGAATCCGTACTTTGTTCGATCAGGATACTGGGAAGACGAACCCTGGGAACTGATCGAGGGTGATTATCATTCGAAAAGTGAAGGCTGGCGTTGGAATACAGAGGGCAAATCCTGGACCTATGATTATATTACAAGCCGGTGCATAGATGCAGGTAATCAGGGAGCACGGCTGGGCGGTGAGTTAATGAGCGTGCCTCGAGACCCTGACAATATTTGGGGCGTCAATCTACGTATAAACATGGGTGCTTATGGGGGAACCAACCAGGCCAGTATGCCCCCGCACGGCTGGACGCTTCTGGCAGACCTGAATAACGATGGAACCGTCAATTTTTTGGATTTTGCGCATCAGACACAAGATTGGCTAAAAACCGCACTTGAACAACCGGGTGACCTGAACCGCGACGGGGTGATGAATATGTTAGATTTAGCGGCTTTAGCTGAGAATTGGCTGCAAGTGACAGACTGGGTTGAATAGTAAGACGACCGGTTTTGGGTGGAACTCGAACCGGCTTTATAATAACGAATAGGTGGGTCAAGCTTTGGACAGTATGCTCAAGGCTGTGCCCTAAATGTATGCGCAATGAGAACAGGATTGAAAATACATTGCGAGTGTGGTATTATAAGAACAGCTTCAGATAATCACGAGAAGCCGAAAAAGGGTTAATAAGTTGCGCGGGAGAAACCTATCGGAGTCAAAGGTTACAAATCTGGCAAAAAGGGCAGCGAAAGCCGGGGATTTACTTTAGTTGAGCTTTTGGTGGTTATCTCCATCATTTCGCTGCTAACGGGTATTTTGTTACCGGTACTGACTAAAGCCAGGCGTCAAGCCCGCACGGTACTCGGTATAGTAAACCAGCGGCATATTGTGAATGCTGTGAGCCTATATGCTGCTGACAACGATGGGCAATATCCCGAATCGGTGGCTACTATAACATTTGGAAGCAGCTGGCATTGGCAGGAGCCCACGATGATGACCGCTTGTAAGTCACGTCCTTCGCAGACATACCGTGCGATGAGTGAATATTTGCGCAGCTACATTAAGGATGCAAGCACTTTGTTTTGCCCGAATGCCCCCAGGAAATACAAATACCTCCAGGAAGTGTGGGAAGCTGGTGATGACTGGGACAATCCTGAGACGTCCTTTCCGTCTGACCCGGTTTTGGGGACGTATTGCTTTTACTGGAATTATGTGGGTTTTCTGGAGGGTCCAAAAGCCCCCTTTAGAGGACCGCGGAATTCGTTAGGTGAGCCGGGGCAGAGCAAATTGCTCGTAAGTGATTATTTCGGTTACGACCATCACCGAAGCCCGAATGCTTACGGCAGTTGTGAACAATTTATGGGCGCGAGCCTTACGCTGGGGACTGAAGTTTCGTCTGCTTATTGGTCTCGTTTTGACTCTGATGGCAACATTACTTTGGATATGCTCAATATCAAACTGCACGCGGGTTATACGGACGGGCATGTCGAAAGTTTTACATCCTCAGAAGTTGTACCTATGAAGGTATCAATAACTCCTGACGGGAGCGTTCCGTATCCCAGTGGAGTGGGATTGGGACCGGGAGATTTTTATTTGCCGAGAGACGGCTTGCGGTAATCGGAGGACGACACTTCGCTGGGGACGGGAGGAGCCGGCGTTGCGAATCAGGATTTTCCACGCTTAGCGCTGATTCTTTCGATGGCCAGGGCAACCGGCGAGGGAGTCTCCCGACCCTGCTGCGAATGGGATTCTACTTCTTCCATTGTCTGGTGCAGTGTGATACACGCCTGCTCGTAACTGCATCCTGTCTGTTGAGAAATCAGACGCGACCCGCGGTCTATGAGTTTTTTGCAACTGGGTGACAGCCAGACCATAGCGTTACCAACGACTCGACCCATCCGGACCATCGTTGCGGTAGAAATGGTATTCAAAATAAGCTTAACAGCAAGATGGTGCCACAATTGCAGCGGTGAATCAGACAAATCGCAGCGAAACTGAAATAGCTCATCTGTTTGCACAGCAGCGGTTTCCGAGCCAATAGCGAATGCTGCAGTTCTTTTATATTCAGAGCCAAACCGTTTCAGGCCATTGTGGCTCAAATGGTCTATTTGAGTCCCGACGGAAATCACCACCAGCGCCGAATCTACGGCATTAGCCCGTGTTGGGTCTGGTTCATTACCTATCCTGAATTTGAATAGCTCGGCATTATTCAGTCGAGGTGGTTGGGCTTGCAATATGGATGGAGCATTCAGTTGTTTATAAACGGCAGGCCCCCATTCCAACCCGCGCGGCTCGCGCTGCAGCATATCCCGCCATGCCTTTTCCGTCGGGTGGAATGGGTTTTTAACAAATGCCCAGGATTGGGGAGAACAGTTGTCCCCATCTTTTCGAAAAGGCGGTACCATGAACGTGGGTGAACGCTCTGTTGTGTCCGTCAGCACATCTAACATAACGGAATCAGTCATATAAGTAATTAAGCCGCCTCGCCGGTAGATATTCTCTTCAAACTCCGTTACGCGGGCCATTGCTTCCACGGCTGCTGGATTCGATAGCTGCCTGAGCAGGTTTACGAACAACTGATGGTATCCCATAATCGGACGGACGCAAAGCCCCAGCTTTACTAATTGCGATGCTGAGAGGTGCTCTTGTAGAAACTGCATCAAAGCTATCTCCAGAGCGCTACCGACAATCAACAACTCTATTGTCACGGCCTGCATTCTTGTCGACCCGGTGATGGCCATCGGCCCTGTCGTCAGATCCAGCTTTCGGATGCGCGGCTCCTCAATCACCTGTCGGGACCGCTGTATGTAACGGCGCAGTATGTCGGTCGGATTGTTATATACAAAAAAGACGTGTGCTCCCGCATCGAGTCCCTGCCATGCGGTGCCAATCACAAAAGGTGTCTCTCCTCCCTCCGTAATGGCAACGACAACATCACCTCGTGTAACACCCGCTTGTTTCAATTGATATCGGCCAAAATCCGGGAAATCCTCGAATCCTTCCACTGACTTAATCAAAGCAAAGTCCCCCCCTGCCATAATGCTGACAATACGGTCATCCATTTCAAGCATTTTTGTCGATATATCGGGATGCTTTTGCTTGAGCCGGTGCCAGAACCGTCTCCACGCTGCCTCTAACAGTATGCTCAGACGCCCTGTCGCCCCGCAGCCGGTAAAGTAAATCCGCTTTCGGGCTTTCAGGGCATTGACAAACGTCTTGACGAGGTCCTGGAAGGTTTCCTGCGCAAGAACCTTTTCCACGATCGGTGGGATATCTTCATCCACAGACTGCAGCAGCCGAATACCAGCAGCAAGGTCGGAACCGACCGTTTCAGAGAGTGCTTTGGTTTTTGGATGAGATGATTCTGTGGGCAGTTCTCCTAAGCGAAACGCTTGTTCCTCACTCAAAAACTTTTTCGCTTTTTCAATTGTATCTGACACTGTGAACACCTAAGTCTGTTCGTTCTAATCCTCGTCTTAGTACATGGAATATATATTCATATCATCTAATATGAATTGTGTAAATGCGTTTTTCACCTGAAGCCCACATTGCGAGTAAACTTATATGTGTGTATAATCCGGCAGCATATAACCGTAATTGATGTGTCTCAAATCGCATAACATGTGTAGCAGGATAGAAATGAAGAAGGCCATCAGAAAACTTTCAAAGCTAAACGAAATACGCGAAGTGGGTCCGATGTCCGACGCATTCGCTAACCGGGTGACGAGGCCGGGCGCATTTGGTTTGACACATTGTACGCAGGGTGTACCAAGCTGTTCAACGAATGCAGCCGAATCTTTGCGTGGAGGCACAAAGGAAACGGTATGACAGGACACCTTGCTATCCAAAATTTTGCAGGAACCTTAGGTCAAATTGATGTTCTTATCGTTACTGTCGCGGTTTTGCTTCTCTTTGTTATCTCCTATGTATTTGGCAGGGAGCAGAAAGATACCAACGACTATTTTCTCGGTCGCAGGAGGGTGCCGGCGATTGTTGCCTGTCTTTCTTTTGCCGCTGCCGAGATCAGCGCCCTTACTATCGTCGGATTTCCAGCGATGGCCTATGGTGAAAACTGGGAATATGTTCCGTTTTTTATCGGCCAGGCTTTGGCACGTGTTGCGGTGGCGTTTCTGTTTCTACCGGTTTTTTACAAATATGACTGTACGAGCATTTACGAGTTTCTCCGGCACCGATTCGGGCCCGCAACCCAGTATGCAGGCTCGGCGTTTTTCTTTCTCACGCGTCTAATTGCCTCCGGCGTAAGGCTCTATGCCGCCTGTATGGGTGTTGCCCTGATTATGGGCTGGAATCTGATACAGACACTTTTGATGTTTAGCGTTGTCAGTATAATCTTTATCGCCTTCGGAGGCATCAAAGCCGTCGTCTGGGCCGGTGCGTATCAGGCGATTTGTTTTTTCGTGGCTGGTGTTGCCTTGTTCATCTACCTTATCTACCAAATCCAGGGCGGATTGGGCGAGGCCTGGCAGATCGCTGAGAAGGCGGGGCGATTGAGTGCAGTAAGGTTTGATTTTAATCTCAACGACCCCACCACTTTCTGGGTCGGCAGTCTTAGCGGTTTCTTCATCGGTATGGCGGCGTTCGGCACCGACCAGGAAATGACCCAGCGTTTGCTCACCGTCAAAACTCACAAGGCCAGCCAAAAAACCCTCATATCAACGATTATTACCGTTATTCCCGTTATGTGCCTCTACCTGGCGATTGGAACATTGCTTTATGTCTTCTATCAACAGAATGCTGATGTCACCCCACCGGCCAAGGCCAAGGAAGTTTTCTCTCATTTTGTAGCTAATTCACTCCCGGCGGGGCTCAAGGGTCTGCTCCTGGCAGCTATTATTTTGGCCAGCATCGATTCTCCGCTCAGTTCGCTTGCTTCGTCTTTCATAACGGATATTTACCGACCTTTAACCAGAAACAAGGCATCCGAAAAGCATTATTTGCTGGCTTCTCGGGCCGGCGTCGTTGTTTTCGGTTTAATCCTGGCACTGATTGCCCTGGCCTGTGATCCGGTCAAGAATATACTTTGGTTTGCCTTTGAGATATTTTCTATCACCGGTGGGGCGATTTTAGGTATTTTCCTGTTGGGGTTGCTCACAAAGCGAAGGGCAAACCATGGCAATATCGTAGCTATGGTTGTAAGTACACTGCTTACACTGTCTCTTACGCTGCTTTCTCATTTTGGGGTGATCCACCTGGCCTGGAGTTGGCTGATTGTCATCGGTACAGGGACCACAATGATTCTCGGCTATCTACTGGGCCCCATTATGATGAAATCCGAACTACCTAAACAGCAGGGTAGGGTATGACAATATAAGGGCAAGTTCTGCAGTACAGTCAGTATCAATTTTGCGTCAGTCGCCAGTGGTAAATCCCTTGTTATTCACTTGCAACTTCACTTGTCAACTACTTGTAATCCTCATTTATTTTTACCATAATTCATCAAAAGTTCGTCAATTGGGGCAGGAGGAGCGGTAGAAGAATGCCCAAAACAGGGTGTAGAAAGGCTCTGAAATCGAGATTTTGCCTGAGAGCTACGGTTTTGTTGAAATTATTTGGTGAAAGTGGCCGGATAGCTTGCGTTTTTAAGGGAAGTTTGGTATTATAGGACATCGAATGTAGAAGAACGAAGTGAAATTGATGGTAAATAGGGAAATCCCCGTTTAAGGGTATTCCTTGAGTCGCAGTGGCTGATTTGTTATAAAATAAGGTGCCGGGGTGATTTTTACTTTTCTGGGCAAAAGGAGTGGCCAGATGATAAGAAATAGAGCTATTTTCATTGCCGTTGTCTTGGTATTTTCCAGTATGTGTAGAAAATTGGTTTTTTTAATTTCTGTCTGTTTGGTGCTGGGCCTGGCCGGCAGCAGCCGAGCGGCTCCCGTTCCGCCGCCGTGGACCGACAAGACCATCGGCGGCGACCTTCCACTGGGCAGCTGCGATTATAACCCAGCGACACCATCGCTTGCCGTTACAGGCGACGGCCACGACATCTGGGACGACGCCGACGACTTCCACTATGTCTACAAGGAGTGGACGGGCGACTGCGAGCTGATTTGCTGTGTCGCCAGCTTCCCCGATGGCTCTAACACTTGGCAGAAGGCAGGCGTGATGGTTCGACAGAATCTCACCGATGGTTCCATACACGCCTTACAGGCCATAACGGGTAATTCGGACGGCCAGGCGGGCAACGGCTCCGCGTTCCAGTGGCGCCCTACCGCTAATTCCAGTGCTAATCTTGGTAACGAAATAGCCGCCTCGGTCGTAACCGAGCCTGAGTACATCCGGTTAGTGCGTAACGGCGATCAGTTTACCGGCTTTCATTCCGAGGACGGCATCACGTGGACGCAACTGGGTGGTACCCTTACTCTCGTAATGACCGACCCGGTTTACATCGGCTTTGCCGTCACGTCACATAGTATCGGCAACGTTGTCACGGCCACGTTCGACAACTTCGGCGGGGATATCTCATTTGAAACTATTACCTGGCCCACCGAACCAAATCCGGCTAATCATGAACAGAATGTGCCCGTTGAGACAATTCTTGCCTGGACGCGAGGAGAATATTGCCAGTATGACGACGTCTACTTCGGCACTGACCCGTGTGCTCTGGTTTATGTTGGCACAGTACTGTCATTACCGGCCGAGTACGACCCCGGAGACCCGAACATTGTTGCAAGTACCACTTACTACTGGCAGGTTGTCGACACGGATGGTAATGGTGTCCCGCACCCAGGAGACGTATGGGACTTTACCACCATATCCGGAAAGACTTATGGCCCCCAACCGTTTGATGGTCAAGTGGTTTCTGGCGCAGTGTCGGGTGGCCAACTATACCAAGCGCTTAACTTCCAGCCGGGACCGACTAATGTCACGTACGTTGGCTACGGCAGCGAATTTTACAACGATGTGCTGACCCGCGCTGAGGACGCGAACCTCGGCCCACCGCCGTTGCCAGAGATGCCGACCTCGTATTATATGGGTCTTGCTATGGCCCCGCCGCATACTGAAGCACTTGAGCGGGGCAAGGTTTACTACTGGTGTGTCGATGGTATCGATGCCAAAGGCAATAAGTTCGCAGGCGATGTCTGGCAATTTGGTATTCAGGATATTAAGGCCTCTTCCCCCAGTCCGCCTAATGAGGCTCTATTTGTGGACCCCGATGTGCTCCTTTCCTGGCTCCCGGGTTTCGGTCCGCCGTCTGCGACAGCTCTGGAACACGATGTTTACATCGGCACCGATTTTGACGCTGTGAACGATGCCAATTGGATTGACATCCCTCAACCGCCGGAATATCAAGGCTCCCATTCGGAACCGAGCTATCAATGCAGTGGTCTTGAAAGCGAGACCACGTACTACTGGCGGATTGATGAGGTCTGGGGCCGTGAACCGTACGCCCCTAAAACGACTGGTACGTACTACAAAGGCGATGTCTGGGAGTTTACAACCAAGATATTGACATCTGGATATCGCCAGAAGGGCTACCTGTATCTGTCGCCCATACCCGATGCTGAGTATGTATCGTCGCAAACAAGGTATTTTCTCGTGCGTTTTGAGGAAGTTTCACCCTACGATCTCACAAACTTGCCGACGTTCATCGATGTGACAGGAGAGGCCAGTGGACCCCACCTAGGCCAGACCAGGATTGCCAGCGATGACAGGACTGTCATCTTTGAGGTGTCGTTGGGTTTCTCGAATGACGAGCTTGTCACGGTGACGTTGATACCAACAGTAGATCCTTGTGCTCCTGGTGTCGTCGAGCCTTATCAATATCAGTTTATGGTCTCCGGACCCATGCCACCACCGCCACCTGCGAGCACATTGCCACAAGCGACAAGCAGCGGATCGACAGCACGCGAGGAAGTCATGAGTAGCCAGGCGACGCCTGACACGGAATATGATGCGTTGCCCGCAGCGGACATGCCCATGACGGCCGAAGACGCCGTTTCCGTGACTGCGCTCGACGGGCCCATGATTATGCCAAACGGAGTCTCCGTACCCAGCAACTTTCCGCTCATCGACATCACAATCAATGACAATCCGGATCCGGGCTATATCTTCCTTGATAACCGGACAGGCGGGAGCAATTCCTACAACGTCATTTTCGATAATACGGGCTCGCCGATCTGGTACCTGCAGACGGACGACGAACGGCGCGATATGAAGGTCCAGCACAACGGCGTGTTGACCATGCTGGCCCGCACCGGTGGCTACCGGTTCGTCGGGCTCGACACCAACTACCGTGAGATCGCCAGCTACAGGGCCGTGAACGGCTACAGCACCGACGAGCACGAGTTGGTCGTGCTCGAGAACGGGTACTATCTGCTCATTGGGCTTCGGAACGAAACTGTCGATATGACTCAGTACCTCCCCGGTGCCAATCCTAATGCCAGCGTAGGACAGACGATCATTCAGGAATTTACCCCGGAGGGGGATTTGATATTCCAATGGCGCGCGTGGGACAATTTCGATGTTCGAGATGTCCACCTGGATAACCCGTACGGGGGCAGTTTTCGCTTCCCCCATATGAATGCCATTGATATTGATGAAGACGGACATATCCTGCTTTCAAGCCGCCATATCAGCGAGGTGACGAAGATCAACCGTGATACGGGTGAGATTATCTGGAGATTGAGCGGGATACCCAAGAACAATGATTTCACCTATGTCAATGACCCCTTGATTGGATTCCGTAACCAGCATGCGAGCCGATCTACCGGCAACGGACGCTACCTGCTCTTTGATAACGGAGACTTGCATAGTCCTCCGGTCTCACGTGGAGTAGAATACGAGCTGGATCTGGACGCGATGACCGCAACAGTGGTCTGGCAGTTCCCCGAGACGCCGACGACGTCTCTTTACTCGCACTACATGGCCAATACCCAACGGCTGCCCAACGGCAATACGCTCATCAACTGGGCCATTGGCTCTCTGCCCAAGCTCACGGAGGTCCGCCACGATGGAACCAAGGCATTCGAGATGAACTGGGTGGACCGTTACGAAGCCTATCGGGTCTGGCGATGTCCATGGCAAGGCATGGCCGACAAACCCAATCTGATCATTGAAACTCCTCCTGACAACTTAACGCTTCTTTTCAATAAGTTCGGCGATCCCAACGTGGACTACTATCGCATCTACGGCGGAACCACACCTCAGCCAACCACTTTGCTCGATACCTCTACCTCCACGCTGAAGCGACTCTTCGATGGCTTAGAGAATGGAATTCGATACTACTTCCGCGTTACTGCTGTTGATATTAACGGCACGGAAAGCGATTACTCCAACGAAGAAAGCGCCGTTGTTAGTTTTACTGAACCAGGTCAGAATGTGGTTTTGAATGGGGATTTCTGCCGGGGGAAGGATTCATGGACCTGGGAAGTTGGCGGTTCTGCGTCTGCGCAATGGAACATTGAAGGCGGTGTAAGCCATTTCGATATAGCCAACGGTGGTAGTCAAATATCGGATCTTCAGTTGAGGCAGGCCGGAATCAGACTGGTCCGGGGAAAAGAATACCTCTTCGAATTTGATGCCTGGTCTGCTACTCAGCCTCGATTGATCGAAGCCAAAGTGGGGCAGGACGAGTCTCCATGGACCAACTACAGCAAAA
>DATLBB010000086.1:0-6143 GCA_035527155.1 Sedimentisphaerales bacterium | reverse complement strand
AAACGGCCCAAATCGGCATTCGACGGCCCTATCGAAATATTCTCCTGCGGCAAAATCGTCTTCTCCGATTCAACTAAGGAAAAACTCGCCACCCTGACCGAGTTCGAGCAACAGCCCGGCTTTACACATCAAAGCGACAACCTTTTCGCCTTCAACTGTTGTCTGCTCGGCACCGAGCTGCTGAGCAGTTTGACAAATGATTACGACCCGCACCCTCAGCTTTTCGACAGCTTCCTGCAATTCCTGCAAAACACCAACGAAACACGAGATGCGCTTCACGCTTCACGCGACACACTTGCCCTGCTGATATTATTCCAGTTGGCCCTGCTCAAAGAAGTGGGGCTTCAGCCGATTCTAAATGCGTGTATAAACTGTAAAAACAATTTTTCCACCGATTGGTCCGAAGTCTACTTTAGCAGTTTGGCCAATGGCTTAATCTGCAGAGATTGTGAGGCAAGTTTCCCCGATAAAATCAGACTGAAAAAAAATGCCGCAGGCTGCCTGGCTAATTTGAAAAGGATTGCCGAATCGAATGAAAAAACGCTGAAAGAAGTCGAAAAGATTTTAATTCACCACTTCACCAATACATTAGGCCGCCCACCCAAAATGGCAAAGCACATTTCAAAATCCTAAAAGCCTCAATGTCCTTAGCTTCTCATTGGTTTTTTCCTCCTTGTCATAACCGATGATTACGACATACAGCCCTAAAGCCCCAAAAAACCAAAGGACCATAAACAACAGCATCAGGCATTCAACAGCAATTCGAACAGTCCGGTCTTCATAGCCAAAGGCATTGATTTGCAGCATAGATACGTAACGGCCAGGCACATAAAAGAGCAGGAAGAGAGCAAAGAAACTCCAGGCTGCAAGCAAAATCGGCAGGAGCGTTGACTCTGTTGTGCTCACACGCTTGCGCTTAGGCGATAAAGGTTTCGCAGTAGAGCCGTCCGGCACATCAGCGCCCTCTTCGGCCTCAACCGGAACGTCTATCGGTTCCTCAGTTTCGTTAGGTCTCTGGAGTTCTGTGGATTCCCGGTCTTCCTGAAATTCCAGCAGTTCCCTGCGTTCCGGACTTTCCTTCGGCTCTTTCGGTTCCTTTAATTCCTCAAGTTCTTCGGGTTCCCGGGCTTCCCGAGGTCCTTTGGATTCTTGCGGTTGCTGAAATTCCAGTAGTTCTGTGTGTTCCTGAGCTTCTAAGGATTCCAAAAGCTCTTCGCTTTCCTGGTTTAGCCAGGTATCTTCGGCATCCGGGAATTCCCGGCCTTGCCGGTCTTCCTGACGTAATTTCTTATCACATTGCTCACACACAATTCGGCCATCGTATACATAGGCCTGCTCAGCAAGGCCGATGATTCCGATGCATTCTTCGCAGATTTCTTCTTTCATATTTTCAAACTTAATCCCCAACTCCGGTAGACGTATTCACACTTTTTGAATTGACTACTCGTCCTGCTTGAACAGCTCAGGCTGTTTGGAATCGCGTTTCTTTCTCTGGAGTTTAAGCCCTAAATGTTCGCAGGCTGCTCTGGTAATTTCTCTGCCCCTTTTGGTTCGGCGTAAAAAACCTATCTGCAAAAGATACGGCTCCACCACATCTTCGAGGGTGTCCCTTTCTTCGCCGAGCGTTGCCGCAATGGCATCAATACCAGCCGGGCCTCCATCATAAACGCTCGCCAATGCACGCAAAAAAGCCCTGTCCGGCTCATCCAACCCCAATGAGTCAATCTGCTCCATCGTCAGCGCTCTTTCGACAATTTCGGCACTAAGCACTCCTGAGCCTTTCACTTGCGCGTAGTCCCGCACCCGCTTTAATAATCGATTCGCAACTCGAGGAGCCCCGCGAGAGCGCCCTGCAATCAGTTCCAGCGTCCCGTCCTCGTACTGCAATTGCAACAGCCCTGCCGACCTGCTCAAAATCGCTGTCAGCTCTTCGGCGGTATAAAAAACCAGATGGTACAGCATCCCGAATCGACTCCGAAGCGGAGCGCTGAGGAGCCCGGCCCGTGTCGTTGCGCCGATTAACGTAAAACGCTTCAGCGGAAAGTTTATCGTCTTTGCGTGCAGACCGCTGTCAACCGTAAAGTCGACCCTGAACTCTTCCATCGCAGGATAAATAAACTCTTCGACCGGCGTGCTGAGGCGGTGGACCTCATCGATGAACAGCACATCGCCTGTGTTTATATTGCTCAAAAGGCCCATCACGTCACCGGCCTTTACCAAAGCCGGCCCTGATGAGCACCTTATCCTTGCCCCCATCTCGTTCGCTACAACATTAGCCAAGGTCGTCTTGCCGAGACCTGGCGGGCCGTAAAACAGAATATGCTCTAACGGCTCAGACCTCTGCTTGGCCGCTGTTATGGCGATCGATAGCTTTTCTTTAACGCTGCACTGACCCACACATTCGTCCAGGTACTTTGGCCGAAGTGAGACGTTGAAGCTCTCTTCCGCCTCATTCAAAGACTGCCCGCTGATGATTCTTCCTATCGCCATAGTTTAGTTCGTAGTTCATTATTCGTAGTTCGTAGTCTCTGAACTCACAACTACGAACTACCAACTATTTTACACTTCTACTCCCTGCTTCAACCTGTACACCAAAGGCACAAGCTCCTCCGCTGAATTTATATCAGGATGCTTCTTGCACGCTAATTCGATAAGCTCCATTGCATCGCTTCTTTTCTCACCCCAGACGATAAGAATCTCCAGAGCTTCGGCCTGAAACGGCTTCAATCTCACTTCCGCTGAGCTAACCGCATCGGCCCCAACTGCGAAAGTTTGTAACTTGCCGCGTAATTCGGCGATAATCTGCTGGGCCATCCTCTTGCCCACCCCGGGAAGTGACAATAGTGTCTCATCATCGCCGTTCTCTATCACCGCCGCTATCGTAGCTATCGGAATACTCAACGACCGCAATCCCTTTTTGATACCCATTCCCTTAACGCTGATAAATTTCGTGAAAAAATCCCTCTCGCCCGCATTCAAAAAACCGACCATTCTCGGTATCAGATTTCCGCCGCCCGGCGTACCCTCATAGTATTCCATCGTGCAAAGCGTAATATCGGCGCCGATTTTGTCCGACAGTGCGCTTACACAATAGCTGGGCAGCATCACTTCATACCCGACCGCCCCGACCTGCACCAGGGCGCTCTCGCTGTCGAGTTTGACAAGTTTTCCTTCAACTCTTGCTATCATACAGCCTCGTCATCCCTGCGAAGCTTGTGTCCGCCAAGGCGGGCAGCAGGAACCCATATTCTTGATAACCACTGAAAATTCGTGTCAATTCGTGGCTAAACACCAATAATGCTCATTTTGAGTATTTACTATCCAGATCCACCTGGTTTTCTTTAGAGATAAGTAAAATAACAACAATGTGCAGAATCATCAAGCGAAATATCCGTATTTCTTTAATGCCCGCCCCCCCTGCCTGCCCCTGCAATTCAAAATTCCGCCCGCCCCCATTAAGCCTGCCATCGACTCTAATCGGGGAAAGGGAATTCAAATTTCGATTGTATTTTTTACCCAGATGACTTAAATTTTTTGGAAAAGAACGTGGCTATTGCCTGGTCCTGAGGACTGACCGGTCTTGATTGATACGACTGGACATGGCGGCCGATCCGATACGCA
The DNA here is from genome assembly GCA_035527155.1 of Sedimentisphaerales bacterium. Lineage (GTDB taxonomy): Bacteria > Planctomycetota > Phycisphaerae > Sedimentisphaerales > Anaerobacaceae > CS2-K091. Next base: position 2,522 of record DATLBB010000086.1, on the reverse strand, counting down.
CCGGTGAATCGCCACTTTTTCAATGTGGGAGGTAACGATAAGGCCAAAAAGAAAATCAGGAAAAAACACAATTCAAAATTCCAAACTTGGTCAAGACCCAAATGACCAAGAGCAAGAGGAAGTATCGTCCCTGCAATAAAGATGCAAATTGGAGCGATGAAAATCTTGTCATAGCTGGGGATTATCAATCGGCCGGTGAAAATACGACCCAGCAGACTGATAGGCGGTCTGTAGATACCGGCATAGATAATGGCCCTGAATAAAGCGACATATATGGCTAACATCACTAACCAACCCAAACTAAAAGATTCCCCAATTACCCATCTAATAACGTGAAGCCACCAAGTCAGTAGTAAGCTCATCAGAAAAGCCTCCGAAGCAGATATCTTGGAAGCTTCATAAACGTTAAGGTATTTGAAAGGCCATCCTATCACACGCTGTCTTATGGCTTGTGCTCGCCATTCCTTGACAATGTCAGTCTTCCAGTATTTGGTGTTCCAAGGAAAGCCTCGAAAGAATTGGCGCAAGCTGACCCAACATAGAATGTAAAGAAGTACAAGTACTAAAAGCGCAATGTACTGATTCGCAAAGGGATAAATGGTAAAAGGCGCAAGAAAAAGCAAAAGCACTGTAAAAGAACCTTGCTCGTCCTCAAACGTGATGCAAGTCAGAACCAAATACACACCCAAAAACACGATAATCGGCACGCAAGTATAAAAAGAGTAGTTGAAATAGGCAAGGACTGTCAATGGCACTAATGTAATCAGATCGGCCCATATAAGATGAACAGGACCCTTGGGAAGCGGCTTATCCACGGACCAGGGTGTCAGGCACAGCCATTCCCTATATTTCCTGCTGTAAAACGGATGAAAAGCTCGAACACGATAGTATCCGTACAAGACTGAGGCTACAACTATTAAAGGCATTCGGATTGTGCCGATCTCCTTTGGAACTGGACTGCCCAAACGAATGATATAGAGATCCATAAGGTAGGTGAGTAGATACCCCGTACAAAAAATGATCGTAATAAGTCGGGGTGGTAAAACTTGACGCCAATTTCGGTTCATGATATCCTCCCGTCCAGATAGCTTTCGATGTTCTTAAACACCTCGGGATGAATCAGTGCTTCGAGAACTTTGGCCAAATCGCCCGTAGAGCCTGCGGTTCTCCTTAGGCCGTCGGCCGTATCGTAAGCGAGTATTTTTCCGTGGGCTATGATTGCTATCTTATGCGCCAGCGATTCGACCAGTTCAGGTACGGGAACAGCCATAACCACGGTGACATCCTTGCGGTCAGCAAGGCGTTTTAATATCTGGCTTAAAGCAAGCAGGGCCGAGGAGTCAAGCCCGCCGGAAAACGGCTCATCAAGGATAAGAATAGGAGCCTTCGTTATCAATGCCGAACATATCCCGATTTTTTTCTTTTGTCCCGTTGAATAGGAACGGATGGGTGCATCGGCATTTTCCTGTAAATCGAAGAGTTTCACGAGTTGTTCGGCGTGTTCCATCAAACGTTCTTCTTCAACCTCATAGAGTCTGCCCACGGCGAGCAAAAACTCTCGGCCGGTGTTATACAAGGGCAGGTAAGGATTGTCGGGAAGATAAACGATTTTCTTGCGAATCTCGATTTCCTCTTCAACGGAATTGCGACGTTGATGCCCGTCGATTTCAACGTAACCCTTGATGGGCCACAGCACTCCAGCCATAAGACCAAGCAGGGTGCTCTTGCCCATTCCGTTAGGCCCCATTACAGCCACTAATTCGCCGGGCTCAACTTTCAAAGAAACATCTCTAAGAATGGGCTTAATACCGTAATGGTGCCACACATTGACTACGTTTATCATATCCATGTGCTCCCAAGAAACTTTATCTTTGTTTGCAAAGATCTTCCACTACCCTGATGTCTTCCCTTGTTGCTGCCCCCCAAAATACCCCACAATCCCTAATCCGTCAACTAAATACTAACGACTATCGTCTAATTCGGCCTTGCGGACGAAGTCAAATCAGATATACTTTTCAATTTGTAGCCGCCTGTAAAAAAGGTTATTGTGGCGTTTTATTACGAGCAGGTATATTATTAGGCCGTAAACGGGGCCGTATCTTAGCCGATACGGCAAGCGTTAATCGGTGTCAGAAGGCAATTTGAAAAATGGGATTGAAGCTATATAACAGTCTGACAAGAAGGAAAGAGGAGTTCAAGCCATTGAAGGAAGGCTGGGTTGGCATATATGTCTGCGGCCCGACCGTATACGGCCACGCACATCTGGGACATGCGAAGAGTTATGTCAGCTTTGATGTTCTGGTTCGATACCTTCGCTATCTGAGATATAGCGTTACTTATGTGCAGAACATAACGGATGTGGGCCATTTAACCGATGATGCTGATGAAGGTGAAGATAAGCTCGTCGTGGCGGCGAAAAAGGAAAGGAAGCACCCGATGGCGTTGGCGGAGTACTATACCCGCAGTTACTTTGAGGACATGGACCGGTTAAATTGTGTTCGGCCGGACATAAGCCCGCGGGC
>DATLBB010000085.1:0-21803 GCA_035527155.1 Sedimentisphaerales bacterium | reverse complement strand
CGATGTGTCGGCACAATAATACACGGAATCCATCCAGGGATATATGTCGCCGGAAGTTCGCCATAACTGAGCCATACTCTCTCCGCCCCATGCCCATGCTCCATTGCCAAAATCGGATATGCTCAGGACCATTGGCCTGCCTGTCTCTGTAATGTAATTCCTGTAGATTGTATAATCCTCAGTGCTTAACCTGCCGTTGTTCTCAGCAAAACAACTGTCCAGCTTGATGTAATCCACGCCCCACTCCGCAAAGGTCTCCATGTCGATTTTTTCGTAGCCGAAGCTGCCGGGTAACTGCTGGCAGGTCATCTTGCCGCGATCCTGGTAGATGCCGTATTTCAGCCCCTTGCTGTGAATGTAGTCCCCGATCGCTTTCATTCCGTTAGGGAATTTCCTGGGGTCTGCCACGAGACGACCATCCTTGTCCCGCTTCTTCGCCATCCATCCGTCGTCGAGGACCAGGTACATGTAGCCCGCATCACGCATGCCGGAACTGACCATCGCGTCGGCGATCGCCTGGATTTTCTTCTCGTCAATATCGGCTTCGAATGCGTTCCAACTGTTCCAGCCCATCGGCGGTGTCATGGCAAGGCCAGGGCCCGTATCGAGTACCTCCGCCAGTGCGTAGCCGATGAGCGAGTAGTTTGCGGCCGAGCCATTGTAATGGCAGTACCAGTGGCCACCCAGGCGCCAGTATTCATCGTTCAACTCTTTGGTCGGCAGCACGTTATCGTCCGTATCCTTGATTTTCTGCTTCTGCTTTTCATTCCAGTACGCATCAGCCTGGCGACGCAATCCGCGAAACTGTGGCCAATCCGCAGCCGGGCAGGCCGACGCGGCAAAAAGGACTATTACTGATATGAGTATCGTTGATCTTCTGAACATTTTTGGGCTCTCCTTAGGTTGTTGTTTTCAGGGTGCGGGTCGCAGTTGCCAATAATCTCCGTGCTGCGGTCTTACCTGCGAGATGTCCTGTCGAGAAAGCAATCTGCAGATTGAAACCTCCGCAGGGTCCGTCTGCGTTGATAACCTCTCCGGCAAGGAAAAGGCCCGGGCACAGCCTTGATTCCATTGTCTTGGGGTCGATTTCTTCGATGCAAACGCCGCCCCGCGTAACAGTTGCTTCGGCAATGGGGCAAGTGGCGACAATGGAAAGGTGCAACTCCTTGAGCATCTTTACGAGCTGCATACGGCGGCCTCTTGGCAGTTCGCCTGCGAGGGTCGCCTCTGACGGATCCACTTGGCTGAGGAGGCTCGATACCAAGGACCTGGGAAGGAGCTTTGCAAGAGCTGCGGCCGCAGTCTTTTTGGGATGTTGCGAGCAAAGAGAGACGATCTCTTTGTCAAGCCGGTCGATCTGGTATTCCGGCATCATATCAATGGTCGCCTTGATCGGGTTAGCGTGGTAGGGCAGGAAGTCTGTGATGAGTCTGCTGAAATCGAGTGCGGCGGGGCCGCCTATTCCATTACCGGTAAACATGAGTGGGCCGGAGGCGCTGAGCCTGCGATTTGCGACTTTGGCCTTGATAACGACGTGCGGCACAGCCACGCCTGCAAGCCGGCCGAGCCACGTCTGAGCCATCACTAAAGGGGCCAGTGAGGCCTTGGGGTCAACTATCGTATGGCCGAAAGACCTGGCGAACTGATATCCATCTCCTGTCGATCCCGTAGCTGGCCAGGTTACGCCGCCGGTGGCTATTATTGCCGTTTTGGCAAAGACCTTTTCCATATCAGCAAGCGCCACAAACCCATCTTGTTTCTTCTCAATACTCCGAACCGTTTTGCCATACAGAAAGCGAACCGAGAGCATTTGAGCATGATCAAGGAGCACGCGAGCCACGTCGCTTGCCCGATCGGTGTCGGGAAAGATGCAGCCGTCTTTTTCAGCTTTTGTCTGGAGCCCCCTTCGAGCAAAGTATTGCCGGAGATCGTCGGCGGAGAATTCATAGAGGCTGTGCCTCAAGAATCTTCCAAAGGGACCGTATGACCTGACGAAATCCTCCACAGAGCCCGTATGGGTAAGGTTGCACCGGCCTCGTCCCGTACGCCGCAGCTTTCTGCAGGCGGTGGTGTTTCGCTCCAGGACAACAGCTTTTGCGCCGGCTTGTGCAGCAAAAATCGCGGCGCACAATCCTGCGGGGCCTGCTCCGATTATGCACACATCAGTTTTCATAATAACTTACGGTCTTGTCAGGTCGGCAAAACCAGAGAACGGCTCCAGTGTCAGAGGGCCTTGCCTGTTTCTACCGACTTATTCGCGAGGTATGCTGCGCAGGACGTCCGTCGGGGCGTAATCATCGGTGAGAATTGGCCCTTGCCGCTCATAATCGTCCCGGATTCCGCCTTCCCGGATCATGGCGGGAAGGTCCACGGTGAACTGCTTTTCTTTCTGAAGCCGCTCGGCGGCGGCGAGCAGGGTGTTCTTTGGCGGCGGGGTTTCCCCCATTGCGCTGATTACGATGACGTTGCCTCCCGATCCGTAGGACCACTGCTGGCGGAATGCCGAGGCCAGAGTCCGCCGGTGGTAATGGTATGACTCGAAGCCTGGCCGCAGATTGTTGACGACGATTCCGCCGGGCGCCAGGAGCATCCTAATGCTCTCCATGAATTCCTTGGTGGTGAGATGATAGGGGATGTATCCGCCGCGGAAGGCGTCGAGAAAGATAACGTCGTATTTCCTCTTCTCACGGACAAATCGGCGAACCTGAACGCGCCCGTCGCGGATATACACCTTCATTCGAGGACCTTCCCGAAAACCGAAGAAGTCTCTGGCGACGGCTGCAACATCAGGATCCAACTCGATATTATCGATTTGCGCATCCGGAAAATAGTGAGCGACGGCCATCGACAGTGTTCCGCCGCCAAGACCGATGAAGAGCACCGATTTTGGCGCCGGATGGTGGGCGAACGCCGCCATCATAAGGCCGTAATATCCGATCTCGAAGCAGAGAGGATTGGCCAGATTGACCGCTGATTCCTCGTACTCGCCCCCGGACCGCCGAAACTGCATATGCCGGACGCCGCCGCTTTCCGTAACTCGGATATAGTGATAGAGGCTTTCTTTTTCGAGCAGGACCTTGAATCCCCCGTTTTCGTCGAGGGCGTCGCGCTCAAAGTCGGCCTGTTCGTCGTTTCCGGCCCCGCACTGCACGAAATCGCAGGGGTCCACGTCTGGACCGAAGCCCAGGACCATAATCATCAGAAGAATGGTCTTCATTGGTTTAACTCCTGTTTTTCCAAGGAAGGGGCCAGTTGCCAGACGCAGAACAGCCAGACGGCCAGCAACAGCAGCAATCCCGCGGAGAGATAAAGTATGTGCTGGATGCCGATCCATAATATGAAATAGAACGCCGTCAGCAGGCAGCCCAGGAAGCTGCCCGCGGTGGAGATTGCGTAGAGCGTTCCTGCGCTCGTTCCGATGGTGGCGACGTTTCGAGCGATCAAATGAACAGAATAGGGCGATACCATGCCCAGCAGCAGGCTCGGAATGAAGAAAAGCGACGTCGCAGCGAGGAGCGAGCCCCATCGCTCGTGCAGGTCGAACGAGGCGAACCACTCGCCGGCAGAGCGATGCCAGAGGGCCACGGGCAGAAGGAAAAGGGCTGCTGCGGCTATTATCGAGGCGAGCGCCCGGCCGCTGGGGAAACGTTGGGACATGATCCCGCCCAGGAAGTAGCCCACACTCAGCGCAGCGAGAAAAACGCTGATGACACTGCCCCATACCCAGATTCCGCTGCCGAAATAAGGCGCGAGCATACGGCCGCCAATGATTTCGAGCCCCATCAGAATCCACCCACATCCAAAGACCGTAACTGCAACGCCAATTTTACGAAACATCGCGCTTCATTCCTTATCTTACTGGATTCTGTATTTCCCATTTAACTTCATAAAGGGTGCTCTTGCAGGCTTTGACACCGTTCTTGAGACACTCCTGCACAATTCAAGCCCTATTAATACCAAAACTCCATCTCAATTGCAACAACTTTCCGGCAGATTCAGCGAGCCACGTCGCATTAAACACAAGAAAAGTGAGGTATTTGCATGAAAAATCCACTTATTCCCACTATTTTGGCATACCGCCGCCATTCCCCTCCATTCCAGAACCCGATTTTCAGCAGTTCCACACATCATCCCGGCCTCGCGGTTATTGTCAAAAAACACAACTGCCTGATCCGGTCAAGGATTTCCCGAAAGAGTATCCTCGTAACAGCCACTTCTGCCATTTGAAATATCACGGGATGTGCAACCTCTGGTGCACGACGAATCTGACCAACTGTACGTTCAGCGGAAACATAGGTGAGTCTGGTCCGGCTGTATATGTTGACGAAGGATTTACCAACGCAAGTAATTGTATTTTCTGGAACCGTCCAGACGGTTACTACGAATACGATGGATGGGGTACGCATAGCTACAGCAACGTCCAAGGCGGCTTGCCAGCTGCTGGTTCCTTGGGCGTCATACCATATCCTTCTGGCTTCCTCAGACCAGTTAGGATTAGCTGAAGTTCCATGCCTGTGCATGCCGTGAACCCTTTCAGCTGCCTGGAAATGCAGAAGCTCCATAATAGCCCCGCCTCGCTCTTCGGCCGTATGGTAAATTCCCACAGGCCGTTGAGGTTTTTCCACCGCTCGCGCCGCATCACCGGCCGTGGGTATTCGGGCAGGGCATTGGTCGGCGAGACTTCCTTCGCCCAACGAGTTACCATATCTCCCTTGACCATTTACCACGAAGGTTTTTCTGCATCTGCTTCTGCGGCACAGCACATCAGGCCGGGACCGAACGTCGCAATAAGAACGGCATAACATGAGACGGCGCCCTGTTTTCGGATTGATCCTATACAATTACTCATTCCTGAAACTCCATCTCTAATTGCCACAGTCTCCTGCATGTCCACGTTCTTGCGGTGCCCTCTCACCCATCCGTGGGAATGTTCAATTCGCGAAGCGTCCGGCGCAGCCAGGCCAGTGACTTCTCTATCATGGGACCACCGGCCCCCTCACACTCCATGCTGAGTACGCCGTCATATCCAATATCCCGCAGGATGGTCAAAACCTTCCGGATGTTCCCTGCATTGACGCCGTCGCCGATGGCACAGTTACTTACTGCGATGCCTGTCTGCTTACCGAGGACCGCCGCGGCCAGCGACTTGCTGACATCCTTGACATGCACGTGGGCGACCTTCTTCTTGAACCGGTCACAAAAGGCCACCGGATCCTGTCCGGCAATGTATGTGTTGCCCGTATCCATGTTCATGCGCAGATAAGGTGAATCACAGAACGCCAGCATTTTCTCCATCATGTCCGGATTGGTCGTGAAATACCCGTGCACCTCGATGTCGATTATCATCTCATAGGCATCGGCAACCTCGATGATTCGGCCGTAGCTGCGTTTCATCATGTCCATGGCTTCATCATCGGACAGGCCCTCGGGCTTGTGCAGGCCGTCGGTTGTCGCAATCCTTTCACAGCCGGCCAGCTTGGCCCAGGGAATGCTCTTGAGAACATAAGGCACACCGTACATCGGCCCGTCCTTGCCTGATAGCGGGAATGCCGCGTCCACCTGTGAGAATCGAACGCCATACTTCTCCATTTTCTTGCTCAATAAAAGGGGATCTTCGTAAAGCGCAACATGCGGTTGATATCCGAGACCGTGAATCCAGCTGACCCCATCAATCAGCCCGCATTCGATAAAGTGGACATCGTTGGCCTGAGCCCATTTGAGACATTTCTCGAAACTCCAGTAAGACGAATTGAACGCATCAGTATGAAAACCGATTCTCATCATAGCCTTGTCCTTCCTTCTGGTGGTAGTGCTTCCTAATGCCGTGCCGGCCAGCGCCACAGAGGCTGCCGCCACAAACTCGCGTCGTGTACAATGTGTAATGTTCTTATGCATGTCGATACCCTTCCTTTACTGTCTCACCCGCCAATCGGGGCAGTGTTTTCCCTGCCATGGGACTATCCGTGAATGATACCATAATGAAGGTGATTCTGCCAGGATCAATGTCTTAAAAGCATTCTCAACGGCCTCCTTGGTTGTAGTTGAGTTGTAGGTGCGTCAAGCCAAAAAAGCAGAGAAAAGGGGAATACAAATTATGCCTCAACAAGAGGAACTATAGTACATCCACTCGACGCAATAAGCACTGCAATGGCACGCCTTATTTGGTTTTACTTGCCCGGATGTAATTTTTGGTAGACACAGGTAGGGGTATAGGGTATACTCTCAGTAAATGTGATGCCTACCAACAGCTTCAACTCGGCTTAGCTTTTTCGCTGGCGCTCCAAAACCAGCCGGTTAAGCCCACCGTTAAGTGGCTTAGCAAAGGAGAGTAATGTGAGTGCACGACAACAGCCACAGGAACAAGAATCATGAACGTGAAACTGCGATTGATCTTATTCGGCGCTGCCATTGCCATCTTGAGCCCGGTGTCCAAAGCCCAGACAGGGCTTACACCCGCGCCAGGTCACTGGCCGCAGTGGCACGGCCCAAATCGAGACAATGTCTCGACGGAAACAAGCCTGCTCAAACAATGGCCTGATGGTGGACCACCGCTACTGTGGAAAGCGACCGGTTTGGGCAAGGGCGTGATGTCACTGGCCGTTGCGGGAGGGCAAGAGCCGCGACGTACAGGATTTTGTAAAACGTGTGAGAGACGCTGGTGTGCTGGCCGGCGTCTCAGCACATAATCCCGACTGCATCAAACAGATTGCCGACGAGGGCTGGCAGGTCGATCTTTTCATGGCCTGCTTTTACTACCTTACCAGGACGCCGGAGGAACTTGAAAAAATGCCACCAGTCGTCACGGTCCAGGTCGGCTATCCGTTCTTTTCCTCTGATCCGATGGCCATGACCAAAGTGATCCGGCAGGTCGACCAGCCTTGCCTGGGCTTCAAGATACTGGCGGCAGGCCGGATGTGCGGCAGCGAGCATAAAGTTGAGGCCGCGTTCAAGTTCGCCTTCGAGTATCTCAAACCCACCGATGGTGTTATCGTCGGCATGTATCCTCGATATCATGACCAAATCCGCCAGAACGCCCAATACACGCGACAATTCGCGGCTACACGGTAGGAGTAGCGTTGGATCAAGAGGCATGAAGGTTCATCAAAGGCGCGTTGCCAAATGAGGAAGTGAATTTCAACAACTACAATATTAGATTGTTGCTGATTCGCTCACCCCCTGCCAACCTGGCGCATTCCTTTCCTATCTCTCGCCATCGTCCTGTACCACTTCCGCCTTCTTTATGCCAGTTTGACAGTGTAGGGCACATTGAAATTCTACTACTCATAAGAAAGGGAAGATTGCAAGAGCGTTGTCGGATGAACCAACCGTTTTCCATAAAAGGGGAATATCATAAGGGCTTGAGATTTCAAGTAATATGGCTATGATATGGTATCGTTAGATGTTTCGTACGATTATTTGAACTAATTGAGGTTTAAGAGTGCTGCGAATAGTCCATATAGGGAAATTCCGTCTTTTGGAAAAAAGGTGATAAACTTGAAAGGGATGTGGGTTATGAAATCCGGTCGAGGTATTAGTAGCTATGGATTGCCTTTGTTGAAGACAACGTTGATTCTTCTGCTGGCAACAAGCGCAGGGGCGTCAGCGGCCCAAGGAAGTGAAGATACAGCAAATACACTGATCTGGGACACACTGTCACCTTTTGTGGAGACTGTCGATTTCCGAGATAGAAGCAGCTGGAAACCTGTCCCTGCCGATCTTCTGACCCTCGAACTCGACCCATTAGCGGCCTTTTCGGACCCGGGTTACTATGGGAGAGAATACGATTTCAAAGGGGATGCGATAGTAGAGAATGAGCACTTAACGGCGGTGTTCTGGTCAGGAAAAGGGAAAGTAGTCATTTACTCGACAGCGGATTCGAACGAGAAGAGAATGGAATTTGTTCCTCTTCAACTAAAAGGAAAGCCGGCGAGCATCACTTCCTGCAGCATATTGCAGAATACGGGCGACGAAGCAGCTTTGGAAGTTTCTTTTTCTGCCCAAAAAACAAAAGAAAACTTGTCTGCCATTATTGCATTCAGCAAGTCTGAGATTGTCGAGATCAAACCCGCGGAGAACATGAAGGGAATAAGTATCCTCGGTCCAATCGAGTATGGTATAGTGCCCAGTTTCATTGGCGATGATCTCATATTTAATCCCGGAGAATATCCTTCGATGAATACGCTTTGTGTCCCTTCAGAAAATCTTTTCCTGGGATTACTTAAGGGAGAAAACAATGTGCTGGTCGTCACTTGGCCCCAGGGAAAGCAACAGATGAAGCTGGTGCTGGGTAATGAGCAGAGAGAGACACGCCTCATCGAATCTGTTGACTTCAGTAATGACGGCAAGAGTATGTATCTGGCCCTATTGGGCGCGCCGGGTATCTGGCATAAAGAGGAGTTGATGCCTTCCTATTTGGAACGGGACGTAGCTATCAACTGGAAAAGACCTTTTTCTGCAAAATGGGTGACCCAATTATATGAAGGTGAGGTAAAGACTACCTTTAAGTTTAGAGAATCCAAACTAAAAAGAATCTGGCGGGGTGTAATTGGTTCCTACAGCTATCCCGTCTGGTTTAGCGGGGAAAATGCCTTCTATCGGCTTGGTAAGAAGATACCCCCAAAGGCCGAATCCATTATCTATTGTCTGGAGAGAAAAAATACTCCCGTCTCGGTTTCTACTCCTGTTGATATCATGAAGGGAACGCTGGGCAGGCAAACATGTGATACCATACTTGACGTTGCAGGTCGCAAGCTGCGAACCCATCATAGAAGAGGACGCCAAGGTATTCGTCGTGCTGCTACGTGTGGATGTACTGCAGCAATCCAGGTCGTCTTTGAAGCGGGCGAAGAAGCAGAGAAGAAAGAGTATGTTAGCGAGGCCGTTGATGATATGGTCTACTTTGTCACGCGGCATATGGAAAGAATCAACGAATACCAGGATTTCGCCGGCAACATGATAGAGTTTCTGAATCTGACAAGGAAATCTTCTCCTGACCTTCAACCATTTCTTGACAGTATGGAGTCAATAGCACAGGAGATAATCCGGGAATACAACAGGCAGAAAGAGAATATCAAGACCCTGGAATACGCGCATGAATTATCTCGTAAGACGAAAGCTCTTACTCGAAAGAATGATCCAGGAAATCTGGCAACCTATATGGACCTCAGCAAGAAATGGAGAGAAATGGGCGGGGCCCAGGACAACCTTCTTACACAGTGTCACACTTTAACCAGGAAACTACTCCAGGAGGCAGGTTATGGTTGCGTACATCAAGACAAAGCAGTCGAAATAGCAGAACAAATCAGAATACGCTGCAGGAGATGTCTTAGAAATCCTGACGGCTATGAAATATGGCCGGACTATTGAACATGTAATTTCAAATCGAAGGATGAAAATCGGAAACCAACGATTATGAAACAGTATATTATAACTGCACTTCTCTTACCCGGGATTTTAGCTCTGCTTCAAGGCTGTGAACGCAAGGCTCAGGACGGTGCCCCGAGCAAAACGGAAAATGAATCCGGAATGAAGATGGTCCAGCTTCCCGGCGGCTGGTTTACCATGGGAGATGAGGATGAGGTAGATGCAAAGCCCCACGAGGTGTTTGTCAGCCCGTTTTATATCGACAAGCATCCAGTGACTCAAGAGGAACACCAAAGAGTGATGGGAGAAAATCCTTCCCGCTGGAAGGGAAGCAAGAATCCTGTGGAGCAAGTGCGCTGGTCCGATGCAGTCAGATACTGTAATGCCCGTTCTCGGTCGGAGGGTCTTCAACACTGCTATGATCTGAAAATATGGGAATGTAATTTTAATGCAAATGGATACAGACTTCCTACAGAAGCGGAATGGGAATATGCCTGTCGGGCAGGAACTAAAACAACATATTTTTTTGGGAATAGTCCGTCAAAACTGGGGAATTATGCCTGGTTTAAAGAGAACTCTGGTGGAAAACCGCAGCCGGTAGGGAAAAAGCGGCCCAATCCGTGGGGCTTGTACGATATGTACGGTAACGTATGGGAATGGTGCAACGACTTTTACAAAGTAGACTACTATCAGGAAGGGCCGCAAGAGAATCCGAAAGGACCGAAGGCCGGCGACAACAAGGTGGTGCGCGGCGGTGCATGGAAATTCAGCGCCGAGAGCTGTCGGTCGGGTTATCGCTACAACGAAGATCCCGGCTATGTTGATGTATGTTTTGGATATGATATCTATGGCTTTAGATGCGTTAGAAATGCTCCCGGTGCTATTCAGCCCGGGCAAATAAAACTCAGCACGCCGAACATGAAAAGCAGGAACCATAATGCTGCCACTAAGTAAGGAGAGCGTCTGCCTATTATTTCTTTCTCGTGATGCCCTTTCCCAATAAGGGTAAGACTTCATTTGTTTCCGTTGGGCCGTAATTAAAGATGGTAAAGCCCCCTGTACCGAGTCGGCGTGTGATATTGATATGCTCAATTAGTTTGCAGATGCCGGAGGAGCTGCTCCAAACACTTAAACCGATCCCAGGATAACAAGGAACATTACCGACCCACTTAAGCTGCTGTTCAATCATGTTCCGGAAGTGGCTGCTTGAGTCTGTGTAGTCCATAGGGCAGACGAAGTCAAGAAAGCCGCGGTCACACCATAGCTTCCAATCCTGACCAACAGTGTTACGGTCAACCGGCCAGTTTCTAAAAACTGCCGCAGATATCTTGATATCTGGTCTGATGTTCTTTGCCTGTTGAGCTACGGCAGCCACGACCGTTGTTATCTGCAGACGGCGGAAGTCCAGCCATTTTTCGTTCAGGCTTTCGTTATTTCTCAAGCCGGTGGGCCAGTTGTTGACCTTTCTGCCAATGTTTTTCTCAAACCGTAGACGACAGCCTGTGCAAAAACAGCCCTCCTTACCAGGATAGCGTATATAGTCAAAGTGCAATCCATGGACGTCGTACTTGCGAGCGACTTCGAGCATAGACTCAATCTCCAGTTTCTGGTTGTCCGGGTGTGATGGACACAACCAGCGTTCATTCGATGAGCCATCATAATTGACCTGGGTTCGTTCCTTTGCCCTCATCCTGGCGATGAACTTTTTGTCTGTTGCCCAACCCATATTGTAGTTGACTTTCCAGATATGACATTTAATTCCATATTTCTTGCATGCAGTAAGACAAAGGTCTATTTGGTCGCCCTTTTCCTTTACAGCTGCAGCTACAGGCAATACCTCACTGTTATAAAAGGCTACACCTCCCCAAAGCATGTTAGGCAGAATAGCGGTGAAGCCGTTCTCAGCCAAAAGTTTAATAGCCCCGTCCCATGTCATGCCAGCCACACCAAAGGCACTGTGACACCAGAACGCCCGATGTTCTCCATGCAGAGGCTTTTGAGCTAAGCAATATGCGTCTATCATAGACTCCTGGGCTTTTTCAGCGACGGCAATGGCTTTGGAGAAGTCACCCTCAGATAGCAGATCCAGGCCCTGTTTGCGAAGTCCGGCGGCACGTTCCAGAGCTAATTCGGCAGGGCTACCTTTGGAGATAAGTTTTTCTACGCCTTGCTTAGACGAATTGTAGTCAACATAGGGCCCAAGCCGGCCGATACGGTCAAGGCAGCCCTTGGCTGCTTCACGCCATAGTTCGGGCAAGAGGTTTCCGATCATAGCGAGCAGCAACTGCAGTTTGTTTGCTGAATCATCAGACAAAAGCACATGCGTCAGGAACATACAGTTTTCGCTGATTACAATGGCGGGTTTACCTGTAGATTGGTCGTTGTTGCTGTACCACAATGCAGCGATGCGACTGCGGCCCTCTACAGCAGATACATCATGTATGTTCCAGGAAGCCTGCTCGGTAACATCCGGCATTCCTTGTAAACCCTCATCGGAAGGACGAATCGAGGCAAAATAACCCTGATATTTCTGGCGAATATGAGGACCGACGCGAATACCCACTATTGGTTCAAAACGCCTGGATAGTGCATAACAAGCAATCAGCTTCCCATCAGCCTGAAGGAATTTAGCTATCTCGTCCGTTACTTTATCTGGTATCTTCGGATTGTACGGTAGAATCATGAGCTTGATACCCTTCAGTCTCTCTGACGTGACATCAAGGTCGCTGAGGACTATGTGTGAAAGACCGGCCCTGTCAAGAAACTCGGCCATGATGTTGGTGTATTGTTTAACAGCCTTTAATTCGTTAGGTGTTTGGCTTGCGACTGAATCACCACGTACAACGATAATTTTGCCACCAGAGCCAAACAAGCCCAAAGCTGTAATGTAAAACGCAGTATCCACGTCTTGACCGCGCCATGCGGAAATGCGAATCGTGTCGACCTTGCTCCATCCGGCTGGGCGGCCTTCTATGTCGGTCGAATTCTTGTGAATCTTCACTACCGTCCACCCGGCCGAGGTGGGGGCAGCGAACTTCCCGCTGTACCACCCGTCTCCACTGTGAAGGTAAACGCTAAAGCTACCTATGGGTGATGCATCGTGACAGTAAAACAAGAATTGCAGGCCCTTGCACATCGTAAGATCCAGCTCGAGTTCTCTGTCCCAGGAAGCCCGGTCAAACTTAGTACCATGGAAGTTACAGGGCATTTTCAATGCTTTTTTGTCTTCAATTTCTACTAACGAAACTGATTTGCTGCCGGTCATTGGCCTCCAGGATGTATGAGCTGTCTGCTGAGAATACGATAAGTCGTCGATGATTTCGTAAGTTGTCTCGGGAATTGGCGGCACCGGCTCCGCAATAGCGACAGATTGAACAACACAGGCAACAACGAACACTGCTTTTAAACGAATGGACATAAGGTATTTTCCAAAAAGTTAATTGTTCCTTCTTGCGTTTCCCATATTTGCAAACAGAGTGGTTCTGATGGTCATAAAGCTCCGTTAGAAGCTATTCGACCTCAAAGCATCGGCTGGTGGCATAAACATGCACACCGAAGCCTCGAATTCCATCACGAATAATCCCTTTTTTCACAATATGACTCTCCTCCGAGTAAAGTCTGTAAAGCGTCTTTCCTTCTATTTCTTTTGGCAATCGGCTGACAGTGAAAGCAATACCCTGATGGTGCTCGTTAACGGCAATCAATACCCAGTCTTTGTCGGTCTTGCGAAGCAACAAATGTGGTCCCTGTCCATCAATGGAGCCATAAGTTTCATCTGCAATTGCGACAGGTATAGTCTTTGGATGCTGACCGAGGATTGCCGGCTCAAGAGCACGTAGCTGGCGGGCTATTTTCATCAAATCCCGCCACAAGGAGCTGTCCTTCTCAATATAGTGTGTGCCCCAGTAGAGGATTGCGTTTGCTCCATGCACAATAGCATCATAAGCCATAAAACGGGTTTCGTGGAAGTTGGGGCGTCGGCCTTTAACAGGATCAGCTTCTTTCTCGCCTTCCTTGTTGAGATCCCTCCAACCGAATCCTTGTAGCACCATCCAAATTGATTTACCGGGAGCCGCCGCACGCATCCTGTCTGTATAAGCTCCCACAGAACTAAGGTTTGTGTCCTTTAAATCACTGTGTCCGTTAGTGGGGTTGAAAGGTACTGGATAAATATCACAGCCGGCGGCATCAACCGCCTGGTTATATTCCTGTAAGCTTTTGATAGAGTTTCTGGGGGCATGATTTTGCCAGATAATATGCCTGGGGTCCAACTGCCGTATGACTTTGCAGCCTCGCGCAATAGCTGTGCTTAGTCTATCTACCTCGGTTGGACAGTCTGACTCCTTCCAGTCGGGATGTGGATTTTTTACGTGAAGCTCCTTCCACAGACCGTCATAGATTTCTTCAGCCTTATTGAACAATCCACGCTGATTATAATCATTGGCCTTTTCCAAAAGAGACGACCACTTGGCAATGCTTGCGTCTATGGTGTTGGATTTGGCTTTATCTACGTGTTTTCGCAGTTCGCGCTGTTGTCCGCCAAATACCCAGTGAAAGCGAGACCACCAGATATTCCAAAGAACTTCATCAGGAAGTTCCCAGACCAGCAGCGCCGGGTGATTTTTGAAGTCATTTATGATTTGCGTCAGTTGTTGTTCAGATTTTTCGTCACCTTTTTTCAGCTTGACAGCCGACCCCAAACAAATCCAACCGTAAAGCTTATGTTTGTTTAGACGATCCAAGGTTTTTATGTCCTGTGTGACCCGGACTAAATTGAATCCGTTTTCGGCCATTTCTCTTAATATTGCATCCTCTTTCGGCAGCTCATATAAGCCTATGATCAGCCGGGCAGTTCCATTGATTTTCAAAAAACCATCCTGGTTGAAGTGACTATCCCCTGTGTGTCCGGGACTCTTCATGACAATGTTCTGTGCCTGGACCTTTAATGAAAAAAGACAAGCCGAAGATAACAATACTAAAGAGAACAGGACTTTATGAAGTTTTGTATTATCCATAGCTGAATTGACCATCCAATTTATGTTCGAACGCTTTCTGTTTACAAAAGAGTACTATCTTTCTGGAGCATAATCATACCACTTATACCAAATTTACGAGTTGAGGAATACTTAGAATATCACAGTAGACGTTATGGTCTGCCCCCTTTTTGTGTACCAGTTGTTATGAGAGTATTCCACAACTATTCTCCTTGTCTTGAGCAAGGCTCCGGTTCCCTCCGCCTTCCTCAAGACACGTCGCCGCGAACGCCACCGGGGCCACATAGTCCAAGCATCTGTGCGGCCGATAGTGATTATAATCTATCCGCCGGCGATCCGCAACATGCCTCAGTTCGTCAATATGTAAAAACAATTCTCTGTTCAACAACTCATCTCTCCGTTTGCTGTTAAATGATTCAACATATCTTGATAGGTTCGTCCACGGGGGCTGAGGAATTCCCAACACGCCCATGTTCGCGCGGCATCAAAACCAACATTCTCAGAGTCGGACCCTTCACAAGAGCACAGTGTTGTTCTGCTCAGAAATCAGGTATAATAGTATCATAGATTTCTTGCGTAGAGACTATTTGGTGAAATGTTGCTTCTGTGAACAATTATATGGGATATTCCGGATGAAGGCACCAGCGAAAGTAATTCCTGTATTTGTTTTTGCTGTCGTGTGCTCGGCGTTCGTCAGCGACGAATTACATGCAGTGTCTGTCCGACAGATACCAGGTCAGCATAGCGGCGAAGACTTGACGTTTATAAGAGAAGCCAGGCTTCCCGCAGAAAAGTCTACTTCGTCCTATCACAAGCCGACCGGCAATGAAGCGGGCCCTTTTATCTATCAGACGTCACAAGGCATAATCTTCCAAGTCACTACAGAAGGGCTATCGTCGATACGCATTGGACAGAGAGAGCTGGCTTCCGGCGGCTGGTCCGTTTTCAATGCTGAAAACTGGTTCAAGGACTCCGGCTCCGGTATCGTCAAGACTGAACCTGTGGCAAATAAATCACTCGAAGTCCTTGCCGCCAATCGTGTACGCGTGCGGCATGCCGCGGGGGATGTGGTATGCATTGCCGACTATACTTTCGATGGAGAGGATGTAACGATCTCATCCCGCATCGAGAACAATCACTCATCAGAGCCGATCAACGTGGTGGGCTTCTCCGGGCTGGCCTTCCATTTCGATTGCCCGCCGGTGGGACTGATGCAGGTACAACACATTAGCTACTTTCAGGCACATGGACTCGAACTATGCCATCCGAGCTTCTGGTCGAAGATAGGCGGCAGCTACGCTACCGATGATTCTATTGGCGTAGGGGTCTCGCCCTGGAAGATCGGCTGGACTCGAAGCTCGATACTGTGGGATTACTCAAGTTGGGCTGCGGACCAGCGGGAGAAATCTCCGGATCGTCGGCTGATATATTTTGTCGGGACACCGGTTTCCGCCCGCGGGGCCGCGACGGTCGATCTTCGGCTCCGCGTCAGCCGGGATCGCAACTGGAAGCATCTGCTGGAGATATATCGCGAGCATTTCCGCGCCACGTTCGGCTCTGCCCGATACCAAGCCGACTACCGCTGGATCGCTTCGGACTACATGAACCACAGCCAGCAGGCTGTCTCGCCCACTAATCCGTACGGCTTTCATGGCGGTCATCGCCGGATTGATCTTGGCGAGGGCATCGAGTCCTTCTGCCGGACTCTGATACCCAGGCTGAAGTCCGCGGGTGGACAGGGCGTGATCCTCTGGGGACAGGGCGGCGATGATCCACGTGGGGCGATGTATCGTCCTGACTTCGACGTGCTCCCGCCGGAAGTGGAGCGGAACTGGCCGCTCCTGGCTCAGCGATTTCGTGAGGCAGGACTAAAGCTCGGCGTAACCACCCGGCCTGCCGACTTGGCCGTGCGCCGCAACTGGCGGAGTGACGAGGTGATCCATATCAATGCCGATGATCCCGAACACCGTGAAATGCTCTGGCAACGGTTCCAGAACATGATCGACAAGGGCTGCACTATCTTCTATCTTGATAGCTTCGGGGCTGATCTGGAGCATGTAAAGCTGATGCGCGACCTGAGAAAGCGGATGGGGCCGAAGATACTCACCTTTGCCGAGCATCAGTGCGATGCCATGCTGCCGTTCTCCGGCGGTTACAGCGAGACAACGTTTTCGGCCAAGGGCAAAAACGGACCCCAGTACCGCGTCTGGTCCGGTATGAACAACTGGGAAATCTACCAATGGCTCGTACCCGGGGCCCAGCTCATCGCCAGGCTCTATCAAATCGAAGGCGATATCCCACCGAATTTTGAGGTCGTCGACAGGTTTTATTACCGAAACCGTATCACTCCGTTGGTGCCCGTTTCTGATTTTCGCCGTCTTGAGAAAATCGAGCAGATCCAGCAGCAGTTCCTCAGCGATGAGGGGAAATGGAATTAAAGACGTTCAACTATTCCTGAAAGTAGAGAATCCAAATGCAGACCTACACTACCCTGAGAATTATAGTCACAGGCTTCATCGTGTGCTTTACGCCGTTGTCGCTGCCGGCCTCCGAGGAGGAATTTGTCGGCCCGTTCGCGAGTTGGCGAGATCTGCGGCGCGATTGCGGTGCTGTCGGGGACGGCAAGGCGGACGACACGATGGTGTTACAGCGGGCGCTTGATGAGTTGATCAAGCATAAAAACGCGTGTGTGCTCTACATTCCCACGGGCACCTATCGGCTTACGGCCACCGTGCAGACGAAGCGAAAGGAGCACACCGATTGCCAGGGCGTGGCCGTCATCGGCGAGGACCCTAAACGTACCATCTTATGGTGGGATGGGCCGGCAGGCGGCACTATGTTCCAGTGGGATGCGTGGTATTCGAAAATCTCACGCCTTGCGTTCGAGGGTAGAGGGCAGGCAGGGACAGGATTGCTATATGGGCCGAGTTTTTCCACGTACAACGAAACGAGCGATCTTGTGTTCCGTAATGTTAAGAATGGACTCGTCTTTGGCGGGGAAAAGACCAACGGCCAGGCCGAGAACGAAGTGCTCCGCTGCCGGTTCGTGAATTGTGAAACCGGCGTGCAAACGGTGAACTGGAACTCGATGGACATCTGGATATGGTATTCGCGATTCGAAGACTGCGGACGGGGTATTTTCAACGTTATGGGGAACTGGCATGCATGGGAAAACCTCTTCCTCCGCTCGCGCATCGCCGATGTCGGCATAATAAATCTAATGGCGTTTTCCGTCGTGAATAACACCAGCGTCAAATCCCATCGGTTTCTGGACTTCGAAACAGGCCACACTTGGGGTTCGCCCACCAGCATCACCGGCAACCGTGTGCTGGACCCGATAGGCGACTTTGCCATGAGGCTCTCGAATGCCGGGCCGTATCTCGTTGTCGATAATATCTTTCAATGCCGGGGCAAAACTCGTGCTGCACAAATGACGTGGGCTGATCAGACCTTTCTGGGCAACACCTACACCAGCATCGATGCAGTGGCCGAACGCGGCAGGTTCCGCCGCATCGCAGAGAAGACCGTGGATGCTGGACTAATCGGCGACGCATTGCCGAAGCTCCCGCCGACACCACCGCAGCGTAAACGCAGGGTCTTCGAGGTTGCCGCCGGCTCAAATTCCAGCCAAATCCAACAGATGATAAATGAAGCTTCCAAGCTTGCCGGACAACGACCCGTAGTGCATTTGCCGATGGGTAATTATAAGTTGGACCAGACCCTCGTCATCCCGGCTAACTGTGATATCCAACTCGTTGGCGACGGCGCGGGCGAGACCGCAACCAGGTTGAACTGGGCAGGGACCGAGGGCGGAGTATTGCTCCGGCTTGATGGTCCCAGCCGCGCAGTGTTGCGTGACATTTACCTTCATGCGCCGAATGCACGCGGCCTGGTAATTGAAGACGCCGACCAGCCGGGCGGGCGCATCTTCGCCGACCAACTCAACGTCAACGGATCACGTCAGAAATACCAGCCGCGTACTGCCGCATTACGCATCAACGCCCTGGCCCAAACCGATGTCCTGTTGCGTGCATTACAGGGCAGCGGCAACGGCGGCGTGTGGGTGGAAGTCATCGGCGGTCCGAACGCCGCAAGTGCCAAAAACCAGGTCTCGGTCTTCACAGGGGCCACGGGATCCGCTGCCGGACAATACGACGTGAGCCGCGGCGGCCGGCTTGTTGTACGCGGTGTTTATCACGAGCGCAGCAGCGGTTCTCTCAACGGCCTGCACCTGACTGACAGTGGTACGCTGTGCATCGATGCGACGCGTTTCTCGTATGCTACCTCTGCACGTGCGGCAACAATCGGAGCTGACAACTTCCGCGGCTTGTTCACGCTTGCCACGTGCATGCTGATGCCCGTCGAGACGAAAGAGACATGCCGCTTCGAATTGCGCGGGGACGGCAGCAATGCGAGTGTACTGGCGCTCAATAATCAATTCTGGGTGCACCAACCCGGCACCAGTGCCGATACCGTATGGCTTAACCTGGCCAAGCCTCCCGCACGCGGCGGATTGGTAGGCTGTAACATCAATACCAGCAACAAGGAGGCGGCTCCCAAGGGCTTCGAATTCCTGGCCAATGTCGGCGACAGTCCGGACCCTGCAAAATCTAAATCCGGCTCCGGCCCGCTGGGTGACCGCGGAGGTGTGGATGATGCGACCATTCTCAAGCATCTCGCCCCGTTACGGAAAGCCCGCGTTTGGCTTCCGACCAAGACGTCGGCCGGTGTGACCGATGTGCGAATTCACCGTGTAATGGTTGCCGGCGGACGTCCCGCCGCCGTGGAAATACGCGCAGGACGTGTAGAATAGGCGCGGCCTGACTGGTTATATGATATTCCCATGGCCACGGTCGCGTTTGAGGAGCATCCCGTTCTTGCTGCTTCGACAGGGACAATACACCTTCCTCAATTTTCACTGGCATCGGGAATCGCTTGAACGTATAATCTGAGAGAATCGATAGCTTAGAGGAGCGATTGGGTACTTGGACAGAATATTACGGCCATGAAGAACTTATTTACCAGAGTTGTGATATATACGACTGTAGCGATTATTCTCTCGTATATTATCCCTTGCGAAGCCGGCACAACTGATGACGGTAGTGATAAGGTTCTACCCGTTCGTCCTTATGTTGACCCCAGCCAAATGGATGTCCCATGGCCGAAGCACAGCCACGTCAAGCAGCCTTGGCGGGGCTTCCTGGAGACTAAGCCTGCGGTCGACCTGCTCGAAGGAATCGGGATATGCTACCATCATCATGGCGGCAATCTCGAGGTCCAATTGGCATTGTTGGCCAAAGCTGGGATTCGGTGCATCCGCTGGGAGCAGCCCTTTGGTACATACGACCCGGATATCGGCGCCTTGGCTAAGCACTCCGAAGATCGCTACCGCGAAGTGCTGCAGGCCTGCAAAAAACTCGGCATAACACCCGTCATCTTGCTCAACGCGCACCACGGCGTGCCATGCAAGCTCAAATCGTTCGACCGCACGGTAATGGCTGATGCCCCGAAAAGCTCAACCGAGCTTCTTCTTAATTCTGTCGAGGGGCTGCGGCCGGTGCACAGCGGCACCAACGGGCTGACACAATACTGGGCCGGTGAAGTGCTTTTTACGGAAGTTGACAACGTGCGAAAAGCGGTCAGGCTTTCCAAACCGTTGCCCAAGGCTCTCAAAAAAGGCGAGCGGCTCAATTGCGTTGATCTGTACTATTTGCCCCTGCACCCCGTCGGCACGCCTGAATTCGAGCACACATCAGATGGCTGGGTCGATTATGCCCGCAGCGTTTGCCGCGTCGCAATGCAGGAGGGTGTCAAGATCGAGATTGAGATATGGAACGAGCTTTCCTTCGGCTCATACTTCTTCGGTGGCAACGGCATCAACAGCTACTGGCCGGGCCGCGCCAAATATGAAAAGGACTTCCTGAATCCCGGCGGCCACGCCTGGGAAGTGGCCAATCGCACTGTGCGCATGGTCAAGAAGGAGTTTCCTGATGTTCGCGTTATCTGGGGTTTCTCGAACACTACCTTCTTCCACTGCCCCATTTCGAAGCTGCCGCCTGGCATTGACGGCCAGTCGTATCATCCATACGGCACCGGCTGGAGGAAATTGCCCGAAAGGGAGCAGGGCAAAAATGAGCCGCATCGCTGTCTCGAGCAGCACTGTCCGGACTATCAGATGGTGATGGCTGAGGGCTGGGCCCATACCTTCATTCAGTGCGAGTCGCTGATGCATCATCTGCGCCCCGACAAGCGACTGACTGTAAAGCCGGAGGGCACCGAAACATTCCACCATTACATTACAGAACACGGCATTGTACCTGCCGAAGCAGGTGTTACCGGTGACGACGCGTCGCTCCGTCTGAAGCAGAAGTTCCTCGTCCGTGCCATTTTGTTCTGGCTCAACAAGGGTCTGACGCGGATAACAATCTTCCAGGCCGGTCCCGAAGAGCACGATCACGGTATGGCCATCAGCCTTTCCAAGGCGCGTCAACTCCGGCAGCTTCCGCCGGATACCGAGCTGGACCAGTGGCTGTCCCCGGCCCTGCAATCGCTGCGGAGGACTGTCCGGGTATTTGACGGAGCCGTGCCCATATCTCAGCCGAGAGCCTTTGACGTCGAGGTCGATAAGCTGGGTCTCGAACGAAAGGTCTTTGAAATGCCTTCGGGTAAACGCACGCTCTACTTCCGCGACCTTTTCGCACTCCTTCCTTTTCAAGTCAACGAGCGAAAGTTCGTCTTCGCCTACTACGTTGTTTCACCCACCTACTCGGCCGAAGACCTGAAGGATGTTGTGTATCGCGTAAAGATTCATCCTGTCGATGGCAACAGTTGCAAGGTCTCCTGCTACGATCCTCTGACGGACAGTTCAGTAAAAATACGGATTAGAGATCGTTCGACGAAATCCCTGACCATTGACCTCTCGACCGTTGACACACCACGACTGCTCGTCGTTGAGGAATGATCGATAGAACGTACCCGAATGGTTCAAAAAGGACCTGCCGACTGGAAAAATTGTTCAAGCCCCATTGGCGTCGATGGTGGTAACGTCCGGCCCGCCGTTGCTGTACAGCCGGACCGCCTTGCCCTTGAAATCAATGGCCTCATAGTAGGTCCCCGGAGCCACCTCGATTTCATCATAATCGTTGGCGTCATCGATCCCCGCCTGGATACTCTGGCCAGGCGAAACGTAGCGCGTAACTGCCCCAGCCGGCCCTGCCAGTACAAGCACAAGCACCCATACCATCGCCGGAATGTTTAGATTGGCTGTCCGCATTTTTTACTCCCTAAAAAAGTGTTTGTTTCCTCTTTTGTACAATATAGGGCCTTTTGCCCTTATGGTAATTCAGGGGGAGTGATAAAAGATACGCATTTTAAACATCATCCTCCCGGACAGCCGAAAAACTCATAAAATAAGCATAACAGATTGTCACTATATTTCAAGGAAAA
>DATLBB010000084.1:0-6842 GCA_035527155.1 Sedimentisphaerales bacterium | reverse complement strand
TGGCGACGGACACCGGCGAGAAGTCTCCGCCGGACACCAGTGATTGGATTCGCAGCTATGGCAGTCCGAGGGGCGAGCAGCAAGGCGAGCGGTTGAACCTGTGGTGCAACCCGGTCTGGAAGGCGCAAAAAGGCGAGCAGGCTGAGCTTGGCTGGTGGGGCATGGAACTCGCCAAGCGACTGGTGGAGAGCCAGAAGATTCCGATCTTCATCATCAATGGCGCGGTCGGTGGCACTCGGATCGACCAGCACCAGCGGTGTGAGACCAATCACACCGATTTGACCACAATCTACGGGCGGATGCTCTGGCGGGTGGAGCAGGCCCGGCTGACGCACGGCATCCGTGGCGTGCTCTGGCACCAGGGTGAGAGCGATCAGGGTTCGGACGGTCCCGATGGCGGCTATGGGTGGGAGACCTACCAGCAGTACTTCGTCGAAATGTCAGCGGCGTGGAAGCAGGATTTCCCCAACCTCCGGCACTACTATATTTTCCAGATCTGGCCGAACTCCTGCAGCATGGGCAATGGGCATGGCGACATGTTACGCGAGGTACAGCGGACTTTGCCGCGTCTTTACTCGCACATGGACATCATGCCGACGCTAGGAATCAAGCCGCCCGGCGGCTGCCACTATCCGCTAACCGGCTGGGCTGAGTTTGCGCGTTTGATGCAGCCCCTGATAGAGAGGGACTTCTATGGCAAAGTGCCCACCACCTCCATCACGCCGCCAAACCTCAAGAAAGCCTATTACACGAGCACCGCGAAAGATGCGATTGCCTTGGAGCTCGATCAGCCGGTGGTCTGGGCGGATGCGCTGGCAAGTCAGTTCTATCTGGATGGGATCGCCGATAGAGTTGCTTCAGGCGCAGTTTCCGGGAACGTGGTTACCCTCCAGTTGAAGGAGGCCTCAGCCGTGAAGAAGATCACGTATCTCAAAGAGATGAATTGGAGTCAGGAGAAGCTGATGATTGGCGCCAATGGTATCGCCGCCCTGACGTTCTGTAATGTTCCGATTTTGAAAAATAAGCCACGATAGGAGCTGAGAGTTCGGGCTGGATTTGGCTGGTACAAACAAACGGGAGAACATGCTATGAAGACCTCAATGTGGTCAATAATGTTGATAAGCACTGTCGCTTTGTCGGCTTATTCTGCAGATACATCACCAGTAGAGTTACAAAAGCAAAACAGTCCGGAAGCCCATTCGATGATCAAAGATTATGGGTTAAAAGACTATATCCGTGTATCCAAAGATCTGCCCCACTCCGAGAATAAGCAATGGAAACTGGTGTGCACGATGCCGTATAATTGTCATTTTCAGCCCTGGATTCAAGTCGAGAGTCCTGAAGGTAAAGTGATCCGATTCAACTCCAGTAATCCGCTTGTGCTTTATCTAACACCCACCGAAACCATTAAGACAAGACCAGGTGAGCAAACCTACGAAGCGAAGAATTGGGTTAGCGGGGAAGGCGCCATTTATACCATTCCTGCGGGCGTAACCGTGAAAGCCGTCCGGTATCGAGAAACGGGATACGACACGACCTTCGCCGGTTCGTTTGAGTGCAGCGATAACGACTATAACATTCTCTGGAAAAAAGCGGCCAGGACCGCTTACATCTGCATGAGGGAGCATTTCTATGACTGCCCTGACCGTGAACGAGTCGGGTTTTGGGGCGATGGAACACCGGAGTTGAACCAGTGCTTTTATGTCTTCGACGCCGCCGCTCATCGACTGTGCAAAAAGCTGGTGCTGCGGAAACTGGAACCCAAGTTTTATCCGGGCCAACACCTGGAGTTCCTCGGTGAGTATGGTCTGTGGTTCTACTATTTGCAGACCGGCGATTTGGAATCGATCCGTGCTGTCTATGCGCCGACCAAAACTTTCCTCTTCGAGACCTATCAATTCGGCAACCGCCGGACCTGGTTCGACTGGGGAAAAGATATCAAAGACATCGCCGTCATCGAAACATGTTTCTATTACAACTGCCTGGAGACATTGAAAAAAATGGCGCTGGTGACCGGGCACGACGCCGATGTCTCGCTCATTGCCCAGAAGCTCGAAAGAATCAAGAGCGCCTTCGACAGACAATACTGGAAGGGTGGCTACTACATGTCTTCCCAAGTGACCACCCCGGATGACCGGGCGAATGCCATGGCGGTCAATGCGGGACTTGCGGACCGCTCCAAGTGGGATGCCATCTATGATAATGTTTTAACCAAAAAGACCTATGCCAGCTGCTTTTTCGATCGATGGGTTTTTGAAGCCCTCTGTACTATGGGGAAGCAGGAGCATGCCCTGCTTCGGATGTATGAACGGTACAAGACCATGATCCCGTGCAGCTTTACCACATTGTGGGAGCATTACGACCGGTGGTGGGCGTCATGGATAGATGCTTATGACGATGCCTCATCGCTTAATCACGGGTGGAATCCTCCGGCACTGATCCTTTCGCAGACGATTGCGGGGGTTTCTCCTGTGGCGCCGGGCTGGAGCGAGTACCAGGTCTTGCCCAAAGAGGCATTTCTGACTTCTATTAACGTGGTCGTGCAATCCATCAAAGGCCCCGTTAAAGTTGAACTCAAAAAGAACGCGTCTGAATATGCGCTGGGCCTGACTTCGCCCGCAGACACGACCGCCATTGTGGGGATACCCAAAGGCTCTTTTTCCAGGCTCAACGCGATCAAGGTAAATGACACCACCATTTGGAACGGCACCTATAGCGGCGGGGTCCCTGGTGTCGCATGGCATGGCGAGGACGCCGACTATGTGAAGTTCAAGGCGGCTCCCGGCACATGGAAATTTCTCGGCCTCGGAACCCTGCCGCTCACTTCTCCAAAGCCACTGCCGCTGCCCCCTCCGAATGACACGGCGCTCGACAAGAAATCGTGGACCGCTTCGGCCTCCGTGGCAGACGGCTCGTTTCTTTTCAGCGGAGCCAAAATTCCGATTGATGTCGCAGCCGCAAATGCCATTGATGGGGATCATTGGACCGGCTGGCGCGATATGACGAAAACCCAGTACGGGGGACAGTGGTTCCAGATGGACATGAAGCAGGAACAGACCTTCGACAAAATCGTGCTCGATACGACCTGGGCGATGTGGGATTCGCCGGACAAGTATTCCGTATCGGTATCAAATGACGGCACGAACTGGGGAAACCCAGTCGCCACAGGTTCCGGACAATTGGGCATCACTACTATCACCTTTCCGGCGCAGACCGCACGCTACATACGGATAACACAGACCGGAACGAATGCCACCTATCATTGGTCCATTTATGAGTTGGATGTTTACCGGGAAAGAAAATTATGAATGCTCAGCACAAAAATCTATTAGTAATTGAAAGGGGCAGGTATTACCTTAGTTAGTGGGAAGTAACCGGTGTTCGAGTTGAAATTATGAGAAAAGGAAATTCAGAAAGGATCCTATGAAGCCAATCTTTGCCCTGTCGTGCTTAGCAAGCGTCATATTGTCAATGACACCCTGCAGCGCGGACATGAAAAGCGATTTTGTCAACCCGCCTATCAAGTTCAGATCCAGGCCGCTCTGGTTTTGGAACAATACCGCAGTGACCGCAACCGAAATCGCCAACCAGATGCAAGGCAACTTAGACAGTGGGTATGGCGGTCTGGCCCCGCTGCCCTTTGGAAAGAATTTTACTCCCAAGTATCTCAGTGAGGAGTATTTCGCTCTTTACGGCGCAGCCGTGAAAAAAGCCAGGGAATTAGGGATGTTCCTGACCATTTATGACGAATACGGTTTTCCCAGCGGAAGTGGCGGCGCCAATATGGGCGATGGGATTCCGCGGTTTAAGAACAAATATCCAGATGCTACGTTACGACGACTTGACAAACACGAAGATGATGTCACGGGCCCCGGAGCCTATTCCAAGCCGCTTCCCTCGGGCACCCTGATGAGCATCGTGGCCATGAATACCGGCACCAAAGAGCGAGTGGACCTCACGGGGAAGGTCAGCCAAGGTTCAATTTCCTGGAGCGTTCCCAAGGGCTCATGGAAGATCATGACCTTTGTGTGTGTCCTGGATGGGGATTCGAACGTCGATTATCTCGAACCTGATCAAGTCGCCAAGTTCATCGGCATGGTCTATCAGCCTTATTACGATAACTTTGGGAGTGACTTCAGACCAACAATAGGCGGTGCTTTTTACGATGAGCCCACGATGTACCGCGGACGAGGCCGTTTATGGACGGACAAGTTCAACGACAAATTCACTGCCAAGTACGGTTTCAGCCCGACGCCTTATTACCCGGCGCTGTGGTACGACATAGGGACCGAGACCCAGGCAGCCAGAAATTACCTTTTCGGGTTCAGGACGGAGCTTTATGCCACTGGTTTTATGAAAACGATACAAGACTGGTGCACTGCACATGGTGGAATATCACTACTCGGCCATCAGGACCAGGAGAATATAAAGAACCCGGTGGGCGTCTCAGGGGATCTCATGAAATGCTATAAGTATCAGGACGTCCCGGGCATTGACAAAATCGGCTGGGACAATGACCCCGAAGCATATTACAAGATCGTCAGCTCAGTGGCCTACAACTGGGACAAGGCCCAGGTGATGACCGAGACTTATGGCGCCATGGGCAATTTAGGCTGGGATCGGCTCTATGCGATTGTGATGGAGCAATATGCCAAGGGTATCAATAATTTTGTTCCACACGGGGTCTGGTATAATCTCGATGATATCACATACCGGCCTGAGCTTTCCTATCGCAATCCACGCTATGGGGATGGGCTGCCCGCCTATAACACCTATATCGGACGGCTCAACGTGCTATTGCAAGACATCGGCCGGCATGTGGCCGATATTGCGGTGCTCTATCCGATCGCTACCCTGCAAGCAGGATACTATTTCGACGGTCCGCTGAGCCCCTATTCCGGCGGGGTGAATGTCCCGGAAGCGGATTACGTTTACCTGGGTGAACTCCTGGCCACAAAGGTGTGCCGCGACTTCACTTTTCTCCACCCCGAAGTCCTGGATGACCGGTGTTCGGTCAATGGTAACATCATCAGACTTAACAATAAGATAAACCACGAAGAGTATAAAGTGCTCATTATGCCAGGGCACAGAACCATCCATTGGAGCAATTTACAGAAAATAAAGCAGTTTTATGACAACGGCGGAAAGGTGATTGCCACCGGGCAACTGCCGTACAAATCGGCAGAGTTTGGCCACGATGCCGATGTTTCAGCGACCATCAAGGCGATGTTCCCCAGGGTCAATCAGCAGATACTCGCCACCGCTTCCACCGAGTGGCGGGAGTCCGGCGCCTACGAGGCGGCGAAGGCGATCGACGGCTCAAAGGACACTCGCTGGGCGCCTTCGGACGAACAATCGAAGGAATGGTGGCTCGAAGTGAATTTTGGGACCAATCAAACATTTAATTCGACCCTTATCGACGAGGCCTTCAACCGGGTGACTTCCTACAATATCGAATACTGGAACGGCAGCGTCTGGATCACCTGCGCTTCCGGCAGTTCGATCGGAACCAATAAGGTGGACAAGTTCAAGCGCGTCACGTCTTCACGTGTTCGCCTTTCGATTGGCAGCGTCTCTTCTGCCACACCCTCGATCTGCGAGTTTGAAACACATCTGAACGACGGCCCCAACCTGAACCATAGCGAGTCCTTGGTCGTACAAAATGGCGGAAAAGGCTCACGCGCAATTTATCTGAATTCTCCCAACGCGTCCAACCTGCAACAGGCACTGGACAATGCCGTTAAGGTGTATGATGTGGAGTTCGAGAACAACGCGAAACTGCGATATATCCATAAAGTAAAAGACAGGACTGATATCTACTTCTTCGCCAATATTGGCAATGCGGCCGTAGATACCTATGCCCGATTGCGTGGAAAATTGATGATGGAAGCGTGGGACCCGCATAGCGGCCAATGTTCAGTTCCTGAATATACGAACACGGTCGAAGACGGTCAGCCTGTGACCAGGGTAAAGTTGACTCTGAGCCCCGTTCATTCACTATTCATCGTCGCAAATAGACAATGACGTGGCCAGTGTCGTAAAAAAGCTGAAGCAATATGAATTCTTCAATATCTCAGGAGATCCTCATGCACAATCCACAGAACACCCTCTTTACAGCCGCGATGGTTATTGTGCTTACTATTTGCGTGACTTCAAATTCATCTGAAGGAGCGAATAATCAGGCTCGAAGAAGCGCCATCAGCTATTCAGCCGGCCAAGGGACTGCAGCCGGCAGCTCCCTGCGTACCGAACTCGCCCTCACTCCGCCGATGGGATGGAACAGTTGGAACGCTTTTGAAGCCAAGATCGACGAACAGAAAATCAGACAAATAGCAGATGCAATGGTCGACTCAGGGATGAAGGATGCAGGTTATACGTACCTCGTTATAGACGATGGTTGGATGGCCGATAGTCGTGACAGTAACGGGAATCTGGTTGGGGATCCGAACAAGTTTCCCAGCAGTATGAAAGCCATCGGAGACTATATTCACAGCAAAGGACTGAAGTTTGGGATTTATGAAGATCGTGGTCATTTGACCTGTCAGCAACTTCCAGGCAGCTTCAAACACGAACAAGCGGACATGAATACGTTTGCTTCCTGGGGTGTTGTTTACATAAAACTGGATAGTTGTTTTGCCGAGAACAACGGCAGGTTAAGCACTGAGGATTATACAATCTACAGGAATTACATTACAGAGACGGGCAGGCCAATGGTCCTGAGCATATCCGATTTTGGCAATGGAGCATGGGCATGGGGCGGAGAGAGTATGGCTCAGTTATGGCGAACTTCCGGCGACATATATCCCTGGATGGATTCCGTGTATTATTGTGCCGACACATCG
>DATLBB010000083.1:0-4970 GCA_035527155.1 Sedimentisphaerales bacterium | reverse complement strand
TTCTTCTGGTCGTCGTAGTTCGAAGCAGGTTGCGCATTGCCGCGCTTGCCGGAATCGAGTTCCTTGACGACATTCCCCAGCGCAGGATAAGGTGGAAGGTTAATCCTGCCGTTCAGATGGACACGAACTTCCGAACTGTTGTTGCCGCCGAGGACGGGACGGTTCTGAATAAGTGCAACTTGCAGACCCAGCCGAGCTGCTGATACGGCTGTACAGGTGCCTGCTATGCCGCCGCCGACTACGACCAAGTCGAATTTCCCGGCATCTTCGGGAGTATCCGGAAGGCCAAGTAATTTCCGTCGAAATCTGTTAAGAGCTTTACCTTCATTTGGTGGTCTGAAGTTCGTATCGGTTGTGAATACGATGGCGTCACATCTTCCTTCAAAGCCGGTCAAATCGTGCAGCGCGATTTTAGCCTGCTTATTTTTTATCTCGACCGTCCCGCCGTCCTGCCAATGCCAGTTGGCTCCCTTAGTGCCAAAGACAGTTTTGAGCGGTTTGCCGTCGATGAGCAACTGGAATCTGCCCGGTGCGCCCGCAACTTTCCACAGTGCCACCCAATCGCGAGTGCGGACCCACACCCGGTACTTTCCCGTTTTCGCCAACTCCACAGTTGTCGTGGCTTCCTTGACCGGCTGACCTAAGCCGTGGGCCAATAGATAGGGCGAGCCCATCTGGTCCATAAACTGCTGGTCAACCACCCAGCCGCCAAGGTTCGTAAAACTCTCGGCTTCGACAAGGACGGTACTCGCCGCAGCCGTCGAAACAATCGAGCTCAGCAAAACCAAAATTAATAAACTGCTCTCTATGTGTCTTCTTTTTTTCATCTTTGGCATCTCCTCATAAATTCAGGATTAGCTATTAAGTTTTACAGGATATTTCTCCCAGGGCACTGCGCCGGCTTCGATGATGTGGTTGCGCAAAGCGGTGAACAGTTTATTATACATTGGATGTTTTCTGTCCAGCGGATTTTGTTCCTGCGGGTCGTCCTTGATGTTGTAAAGCTGTAGCAGCTCGAAGGGACTATTCTGCACAAGTTTGAAATCACCAAAGCGTGCTGCATACCAAGCCCTGCCGCCATAATTTCCACCTTCGCGACGCACCCAGAACAAAAAACGCTCCCCGGCGGGCCGGCTTTTACCGAGCAGCGTCGGCAAGATGCTGTGGCCATCGATCTCATAATCGAAGTTCGCTCCGGCCGTTTCACAAACAGTTGGGAACAAGTCCATAGTCAACGCAACGCGGTCGCCGCGTGAGCCGTCTTTTATCTTCCCCGGCCAAACGGCGCACATCGGCACACGGATGCCGCCCTCATACATCGTGCCCTTTCCAGCTCGCAGCGGGCCATTGTTAGCACCAACTCCTGTCTGGCCGCCATTGTCGGAAGTAAAAATGATAAAGGTATTGTTGTACAAACCATTTTCTTTCAGTGCCGCAATCACCTTGCCAATACCGTCATCCATATCTTCGATAAGGGCAACGAGTTTTGCTCGCTTGTCGCTGATGCCCTTCTGTCGCTTTTTGACGCGGTCGAGCCAGTCCCTCGGCGGCTGGATAGGTGTGTGCGGTGCGTTATAAGCCAGATACAGAAAGAACGGCTGCTTCGACCTGTAATGCTCTTTGATATAATCTACCGCCCATCGCGAAAATAGCTTAGTGGCGTGGCCTTTCGGGTCGATTTCCTCCTGGTTTAGCCGCATGTAGTTGATGCCGTGGCGACGATGGTTGTAGTAGTCGTCCATCATATCACCGAGGAAGCCATGGAAGTGGTCGAAGCCTCGCTCGTTCGGGGTATTGGGTGACTCCAGTCCAAGGTGCCACTTGCCGACGATTGCAGTGTGATAGCCGGCCCGCTTGAGCAATTTTGGTAACAGTACCGCTTGTGGTGCCAGATAACCCCAGTTGTTGGTGATATGCGTGCGGACGACCCCCGGCACGCCGACCAGGTCCGGGTATCTGCCGGTCAGCAGCGATGCGCGCGTCGGCGAGCAAACCGGACAGTTGGCATAGAAGTTATCAAACCGCATACCTGCCGCAACAAGATTATCGATGTGCGGCGTTTTCAGGTCTTTTGCCCCGTAGCTGGACAGGTCGCCATAGCCCAGGTCGTCGACCAGAATCACAACGATATTCGGCTTGCGGACCTGTGCCTTCTCGCCGGCCAGCGTGCACCCCGGCATCGCCAGCGACGCCGCCCCTACGGCCGCGGCCTTTAGAAAATCACGTCGCGTATTGCCAAGTCCCATACTTGTTCTCCCCTTGCTAATACCGGATGCGTTGGTTTTCACAGAACATCTTCTGCCATCTAACATCAAAACACCTTATTCTTGATACTTAGTACTCGATGAGAATCCAGCATACTATTCACATCTTATTTATTTACAAGAGGTTATATCTTATTATAGTTTTCTTTAATTTTCCAGTTCTTATTATACTTTGGGGGCGAAAAGTATAATAAGGCCGTCCGGTCGTCTTGCCGATGCTAAAATACCGCATTTATCCTTCAATTTTCTCCTCTGCCAAAGCCGCTAACAATCTACTGACAGTCGCCTCTGAAAGCTGCTCTGCTGGGTTATCGCCGTCTTTTTTCGCTTTATCGGACTGCTCAGTTTTTGTGGCTGCAATCTTTGGCAAAGAGATAATATCCAGACACGCCTTGCGTGCCGTCTCCTGGTTTTCCGATTCGGTAAGCTGCACCAGCTTTGCCGCCGCCAGTGGAGCGTACCTTGCAATTAAAGCAGCGCTTTGACGATGAGCGCTGGCTATACGCCGGTCGAACTCCTCGACAAAGTCTCCGTCGGCCAGCCATCTGTTATAGACGCTTCTTCTTACCTCGTGCTTGTCCAGCACAGCTTGCTCGTCAAGCTCACCGCTGAATAAATCCTCCATCACGGC
Organism: Sedimentisphaerales bacterium; assembly: GCA_035527155.1. Lineage (GTDB taxonomy): Bacteria > Planctomycetota > Phycisphaerae > Sedimentisphaerales > Anaerobacaceae > CS2-K091. The sequence continues at coordinate 2,075 of DATLBB010000083.1, read as the reverse complement.
AAGCTGCTTTTTGCTCAATTGCTTCTTTCCGGCCATTTTTTTTAAATCTCCGAATTAATTTTAGAATGGTTAAGAAAATATCCGGCCATGTGCGTTAGTGCCGCTGCTCGTGTTGCGGCCTTTGTCATCTCGGCTTTAGGCTCTTCGACCAATGACAGCGCTTTCTCTATTTGTTCCTGCTGCCTATCGTTGACAAAGAATACCAGCGGATTCGCAAAGCACTTTGCGCTCATCTTTGCCGGTGCGCTCGGCCTTTTCAGGTTGGTGAGGCGTTCAATCTGCTTGGCTGTTTGCGGCAAGAGTTTTGCAAGTTCGCCGGTCGCCATTTTTTTGTTGAGCCGTTTCAGCAGCTTTAGCTTTTTGCCTAATTCATCCGAGCCGCCAAGCCGGTTAAGCGTAGCAAGCAATATGTCGGTCTGCTCATCGTCGATGTCCCATACTATGCAATCGGCGGTTTCGTAGCCGAGCTTAGCCAGCGCATGACAGCGTTGATGGCCATTGATTATCTGAAAATAATCGGCTTTGCCAGAGCAGGGCCGAACTACCAACGGCTCATACCGTCCGGTCCGCTTAATGTTGTGAACCAGCTTTGCAAAATTGACCCTGCTTTGTTGGTTGGGATTGTCCGGATGAAATTCGAGTTTATCCAATGCGATTGATTGAATTGAATTTGTCATATTCGTCATTCGATATTCACCTCGCCTTCTAATTTGTCAGTAACTCTAACTTTGGATTGAACCAGATGTAATAGACCGGACGTAATGTGAGCTTGCTCAATGTATATATGGTTCGTTCCAGGCCGGGCTGAATTTGACGTCTTTTACCGTAACTTTGCAGAAACTTTCTTATTTGGAGCTTGATAAATTCGGCCTCGGCTCCCTGCAGTTGGCTGAGTCGCCGCTGTGCTTTTTGCGGGTCGATCAATAAATCTTTTTCTATCCCCACCATACTAAGTGCTTCACCAAGTTGCACGCATCGGCTCGGCATCTTCGCTTTGTAGGCCTTCATCCCCGCTTTTTCAAAGAACGGATTGACTAATCCCATCACCGCCACCGCCTCGACTATGGGTACGTTCATTTGCGGCATCGTCTCGCGCACCAACCGGCTCGCTAAGCCAAGAGAGCGAAATCTCGGCTCGATAATGACCCTGCTGATACGCCGGATGTTGTTGTTGATAAGTGCTAACTGCGTCCTCTTATCGAAGCCGGTAAATAGATTATCCGTAGCGACATTCCGAAGCTCCAGTCCCGCGCTCGGCATCGCATAAACGATAACACCTACAGTCTCATCTCCAAAACGCAGAGCAAAAATCGCTGCATAAGCCGTCAGCTTACTGTCACGGTAGTGATAGTGTGCCAGCTTCTTGTAGTCATCGAGACAGGCGCGAACAATGTGCAATTTTTTACAGATAGAACAACTCCTCATCTTTAGATTTTCCTGTTCTTATAGATAACTTTTGTTACCCCGGATAATTCTTTTACTACCAGAACGTCCGGCGCCAGATCGAGCAGTATGTCTTCGTGACTGGACGCCAGAACAAAAGTTACGCCGGTTCTCTTTGCAAACTTTTGTAGATGATACGAAATGACCGCAGCGGTAATGCGGTCTAAATCAGAGCAGAATTCATCGGCGAAGACGAATTTCTTTCCCGCCGCCAGTGCCATTGCCAGACGGAACCGGTATTTTTGGCCTTCGCTAAGATTTGCCGGCTGATTGAGAACACAGAAACAATCGTTTAGCCCGGCGGCGCTGAGTATTCTAAGGCTTCTGAGCAAATCCCCGTCAATACAGTCGATTAGGGCTTTGTCGCTTTGCAGTTTTATTCGAGCAAGGTTGACCCTGTCCGAAGCAGGTACAGCTTTTTCCAGCTCTTTTAACAGAACGCTTTTGCCGGCTCCGGATGGACCCGTGATATATACGATGTCACCATCATTGATTTCCAGGCGGCAGTTGTGATTGAAACATCTTTCAGTGAGTCTGTCCGCCGTCAGGCCGAACATCCTGCATACCTGCACAACCTTATCGGTGAGCTTTCCCTGCCAGCGAAAACTTTTTGAAACACTGTATGTCGACAT
>DATLBB010000082.1:0-11360 GCA_035527155.1 Sedimentisphaerales bacterium | reverse complement strand
GATGTTCACCAAAGTCGTGTAATCGTTCGCAGTAACAACCTTATAGTCCCTGTGTGCATCAGCAGACCCGTAATTTTCTCTCACCGTTCTAAAATAATCCGGCGTTCCGCTACTCATTGCTTAAAATCTCCACATCCTTAGCCGGGACAATGCTCAACTGCCATTCGAGAGGTGCATCCATGATCAATTCCCTTTGCAGCATTTCAAGTTCTTTCCGCTCAGTTGCCAGCCTTAACAATAAATCGGCTAAATACTCGTGGCTCTTCGTAGGCAAGAACCGTGCCAAAAAGACTTCCCTGCTAACCAGCCCCACACGGACAGCGACAAAATGCTCGAACAGTTCATCCTCGTTATATGTCACAACCTGAAACTCGAACGGAGCAGCCTCTTTCTCCAGCAAGTCCTCGAAAGCTATCGTAGCATCGTCACAGATAAAATAGTCGCCTATTGTTGACGGCCATAACTGGAAAAGCCCATCCTTGACAGCAACGCCCATCAGCCCCTGAGAACCGTTCGGAAAAAAAACCTCCACCCGATAAACTAATCCTTTAGTCACGCTCAAAGTCGTGACCTTCGGATCTGCCTTTGCAGTGTTAGCCGGAGTCGTAATGTTCGCAGTGTAAATCATTTAACTAAGCATCCTCAATCCAACCATAAATCCCGGCTCTACCTATCGGACCGCCAACTCCTGTCCTGACTACAAAGTCGTAACCTGCCGCAAACTCTAAAGCAGGACTATGTTGAATAACATTCGTGGCCTGTCCGTCAACATAGTAATATTGCGTAACTATGTTTAAGAAATCCGCATCGCCGGGTGTTCTTGCCATCAGCCAGGCATATGTTGAAATTGCTCCTGAGAATTTTGACGTTAGCAATGCACTTGCGAGAAAGAATATTTTACCGACAGGAACAGTATAAATTACCGTCGTTGCTCCTGCCGCTGCGTAGCCATCCTTATTTACACGTACAGAATCAATCGCCGGCCAAATTCCGCGAATCCCGGCAACCGGCTGGACGCCTCTCCATACGACCTGATTTGCTTCACCTGACATGGCTGTTCACTCGCTAAACCTTTTTTGGTGACGCCGGTTCATACACCACCGTCACTTTTGACGTTGCAGCGTTCACCGAAATATACAACCCGGTCCGAAACAATACGCCGCCATTAACGTCCAAATGAAACGTTGTCCCGGACAAAGATTCTAAATGTCCCTTGAGTTCGCCGTTTGCGTTTAATCCATCGTATAACTGGCAATCGGCGTTCGCTCCGTCACCAGCCAAATTGCATGATTTGAAAACCAAAGGACCGACAAACAAACATCGGCTCGTATTCGTGTACTCCATCCGGCTTTCCGGAATACCTTGAATATCATCTTCCATTAGACTTTCTCCGTTTCCCGAAGCCCTCCTCCACCTATCAAATCTTCATCCGATTAAATCGGCTTAGTACCGTTGGATTCCCTGCACCATCAAATCCGTTGTTTTCTCAGTGTCGATTGCGGCAGAGGACCGGGCCGTTAATCTGATTCTGGCCTCTCCGGCTTCGGACACCTTCCACCAATCATCAGGATTGCTTTGGTCACCAAACAGGATCGGAACGGCCCCATGCGGACATCTTCCGGAAACGTTTGCCCCGAAAAATGTTGCTGCGGATCCGTAGAAACTTCTGGACCGCCCACCTGTCCAGGTAAACGTCAGGATTGCATCGTTCGTATCACAAAGCCCGCCGACCTGGATGTCCTTACTTGCCGACAGCCAGAATTCATCGGCTGTCGTTGCGAGTAAATGTCCCGAACAACATTCACTGAACCTTTCATAAACCTCGGCACTCCGCCTGATGAGGTCCATTGTCATGCAATCGACAATAACGTGCTTTCCTTTTGCCTCATCGATCATGATGCTCTCGAACTCGACATCAGGTTCCTCATTGTCGTTGACGTTCATCACAACGATTTTCCGGATATCGTTATCAACCGGCAATTCGATATACTCAATTCCAGATGTCGCCGGAGTGTACGAAAATATCTCTTGATTTTGCATATACCCGATTGGCGACACTTGCTTTTCATCGAACATATCAGCGAAAACGCGAAGATAAGCGTTATCCGGAGAACAACCGCCAAGAGCGTAGTTATGTGCGATTCTCAACTGAAGATTCCGGAACCTCGCGGGTACTAAAGCTAACAACGGGTCCCACAGGAAACGACCGAAGTTAATCGGCACGCAGACCCTAGCAACTCCGTTATCCTCATAATTCAATTCGTTATGAGGCATCTTGCCCAAATCGTAATATGACATCGCCTGAGCTCCATATCCGGACATTGACGCTATCACATCAGACCCATCCACAATGTCAATCTTCGACATCGCCGCCAATGGATGATTCGTTGGATTGTTGCCGTTATTTGTCAACTCGATCACAGCGTAAACTCGACTAATCGCATCGAGACCGGCAAGGGAGATCGTTTCCGTTGCCGCCGTTGTTATCTGCTTTGTAGCCAACAACGTAGCTTGTCTATAATTCATAAACGCACCTCTTTCTTTAATTCGTTTTTTCTATAACTGTTTCCGTTTTCAACTAAACTTTTCAGGTCCTGCCGTCACCTGCTCATTTTACCGCAAGCGATTCCTTTTTGGCAACGAGTGCATCGACGATGTCCTTCACCCTTGCAAGATTCCTCGGATCCCTCTTTGCGTATCTCGGAGAGAGCTTGACAGCAGCGATTGCCTCTCGATACGGTGCGAAACCTACCGCGTAATCGCCCTTTGCCTCGGATACTCCGGGTCCCCAGTTACGGACACCGTTCACGGCTGCCTTGCGATGCCATTTTTCGTCCCCGGCCTTTTGGACACCTTTGCCGAACGCTTTTCTCGCGATAGACTTTGCAACGCCATCCTCGTAAGCCTTCTCGGCTTCTTTCGTCGCCTGTGACCAGCTTCTTTTCGGATTGTCGATACCGGCCGCGTAGTCCCCGGCCCTCATCGGAGTCACTTCAGCCCATTTCTTTGCTATCGCGTCGATTGATCTTATTTCCGCCATGTTTTTGACCTCCTGAATTTCTTATTGTTTGACAATTTCGTTTACCTGCTTTTTACAATCGTGTTCCATTGTACCATAATTTGCCTTGTCAATAGGAAAATCTTTTTAATTTTACCGACAAATACATTATAGTTTTGCAGGCAAAGCAGGTCTCGCAATCATGTACCTGTTTTGACCGACCTCTAAAGCAACGCCGATAAATTCGGCTAAAGTCACCCGAACCGCCCCTGTCCTCGTGTCTTTTATCACAACCGAATCTTCCCTGCCTGATATGCTCTTCGGTGACCTTGTCGCTGTAATAAGCTCGAACCTGAAATCATCCTCAGGATTCATGTAAGCATAAACCGTCTTTCCTGTTCCCGGCATTTTCGCGAACATCACATAACCGCCATGCTCCTGATAAAAGCCCAAAAGCATTCCATCAGGCATCTTGTAAATTCGTAAAGTTCCGCCCATTTTCTAAGCTCCTTAAATGTCGATTTACACAAAAAAACACTTTAAAACGCTTCCAAGTGGCTAAACTACTGCAAAACCCGGATTCGGAAATAACGGCAAATATATGTTTCTGAAATGTGAACCTGAGCAATTCGGATTCGGTTTAACAGCATTTCAGACTCGGATTAACAGGTATTTAAAGTCGGAATAACATATATTTCGTTTCGGGATTATAACATATCACATCAACCGAACCACTATACCCGATTCGATTCGCATATATATACAAATCGATTCGCATTTAAATACAAACCGTTTGACAACCAAAACAACCGGCAAATACAATCAAAATCATCTTGACATTCCATCCAATTCATCAGATATCCAGGTCCATCAGAATCGAATTTGTGATCCTTTGCCTGGCCTTCCAGGGATCAGCTGACAAAACCGCCTTTAAGACCCTGAAAACCCCGATTGTATCTTAGATCACAAAATATGGCTTTTTACCTATATACTTGGCAAACCCAAACCGAGCAAATACAACTGTCCTTAAATAACCCAGTGACATCTAATCAGTTAATCCAAACCATATCCAAACCAAACTAAACGGACCTGACCGAATGTTTTGTTCCCGAACTCCGAGCAGCGTTTGCCCCAAAACGTAGAAAGCCAGTTTCACTTGCAGCGTAACCCATCGCAACCTTAATCCATTAAAACGAAAACCACAATCCAACCCAGGCAAACAAACCTCTGCACGTTGACGTTTTCTTTAACCCCCAAAAAGGCTAACGCCAACCGCCACATCAAAAAACGAGGAACCGCCTTCGTTGTCTTTTGGGCGAGGCTTCGGGGCTAACGCCGCCCCGGACCCTGCTTAACCGCCGCTTGGTCGCCGGCCCCAACAACCCTCTGCTAGCCTACAAATCCAGCGACCCAGCGGCGGACTGTTCTAAAAGGCGGCTCGTTGCGTCCGCTGCGCGTCCGCTGTCGCCGCCCCTCTGCACATTAACTATCCTCTGCGCTGCTCTCTTGCTCGCTCCGCTCGGCGCGTTCGCAGTCTTCCCCTCTGCACGTTGGCCGTGGCTCTTTATGCGACGTACTTGCTTGTCTCCTGTGTAGCGCTTAGCCTCTACATTCTTTAACAGCAAGGATTATTTTTCTACTGGATGCGCACTTCGTGCTTTCCTCGTTGTCACTCGGTGATTTTGAAGCCTCCAGCCTCAGCCTAACAGCCGTATACTCGGCTGCCTTCGCTGCGCTCAGGAATTGGAAAAAGAAGATTTCCGGCGGTGATATTTATTGACCGAGAATGTTTACACCGCCGGAAATCCGATACCGGAAGTGCTTAAGCAGGGAACCGGCCAAAGGCCGTGCTTTTTAATGTTTCCCGGATCGCTTTTTCCAATTTCTTAGGCTGAGGCTGGAGGCTTCAAAATCAAGTGTAGAGGCAAGGCCTCCGAACTTTGATAGGCAGGACGGCCTCTGGCACGTCCTGAAAACAGCCCTGATGCTGCATCGGCTCCGCCAATTCCGCATCAGGGCTGTTCTTCTGTTTTGACGCTACCGGCTCCGCCGGTACTCTGTATGAAAAAGGCCGGAGTCCGCCAACTCCGGCCTTCTTACGAGAGAAAAAACGCAATGCACGTTATTTTATACCATCGCCCGAAATTATCCGCAACAATATTACAGCCCCGGAATTCCTGCCCGGCCTTAGCCAATTATATTTTGTCCAGCCCCACGCTCTCTATGAGCCTCGAACGCCGTCCTTTTAGCCATAATGTACCGGCCAGAGGCAGATAGGGCCTTAGAACCGTTCACGTCGCCTTCGTATCCGGCCCCGGTAGTTTAGTTTTGGCGACAATTTTGCATATTTTTGAATTTAGGTCGTAGTTTATACAAAGTGCGACCTGTACGTTCGGGAACGCCCCGGATAAAATATTTTCATGTCGCTAAATATTTGTCGCTTTTTGTGTTGACAAGAGGTCGCCTTTGCCGATATTATGATATCGACAATGTCGCTTTTGAAAGGTGATACAAATGCAGGTCAATACCAAAAGGATACCAAAGAAAACCGCCCCTAAAAAACAATGGTATATCTTAAAGAAAAAATCTGAATCTCGCTGGGTTGCACACGAAATTCTGCCAGAGGACATCGACAAAATCCATCCTGACTATGTAGTTCGAGGCCCTTACAAAAGTTTGCTAGCATGCTTAATCGTATCTACTGAATTGGAGACATGATGAAAACCGCAGACCTGCTTTTATTTTGTGAAGAAACTGTGGACATGGCAACCGCCCAATTTCTCGACAATCATGAAGAAAATGCAATTATGATACTGGACTTTTTAGGCCGGTACTTAACCAACGATCCTCTAAAGCGATCACAACCACCAACTTTTATCAAAGGAGAAAAAAAATGTATATCGCAGATGTTATCGTTAAAGCCGATGCGATGCTCGCAAACGCAAAAGCTCAATACAATTCTGGTTTTGTTGGCAATTCTGCTTTAGCTTTGTCTGAGCTTGGAAATTTTGTGATCCACAAATTCCCAGGCATGACAATCGAGGCTCCGCCAGAGTCTTTTGTTATTGTGCCGCCTGATCCTGAGACCCCTGCTGAACCAGTCGATTCAATGGTTGTCTTGAAGCTTGTAAGCAATCAAGAAAATGAAGAATGAACCCGATAACCGAGTTTCCCCGGGCGCCGGTTGAAAACCACTTGCCGGCGCCCATCCCCTATTTTTAGATCTGAGAATAAGATAAGAAAGGCATAACCCATGAAAAACCGTGAAGACTTAATCATAATGGCCGGGACTGCAATTTCTGATTTCGCCAAAATCACCAAAGGCGGCTTCGACCTTTTCTTTGTCGATGGCGATTTTTTGTGCCGAGAAAAATGCACTTCCGCCGAGATGGCTTTTTTTATTCGTCATATTTCCCGCAACCAATGCAATTATGGTTTAACGAGCTCTCAATGGCTGAGTCTCGGTAGAATCGCCGTCCGCTTGTCGGAGGCCAATTAGCTATGTCTATGTCACCGCATACTCTATCATCGCAGGACCTCTTGGCTTTTCTCAACTACCTTAAATCCTGCCATAACACGACACGTCAGCGTCAAATCTGCATACGCAACTACTGCATGGCTTGCCTTATGGTCGAAGCCGGTCTGCGGGTTGGTGAGGTCGTAAAACTCCGCATCGAACATTTATGGTTTTCAGGCAAGCCGGTGATCACTCTCGTAGTCTCTGAGTCAATCGCTAAAAATCATGTCCTACGGTCCATCCCGGTCAGTGAACGCTTGACATTTGCAATCTTAGATATCGCTGAATCTTATTGGGGAGTGCCTGATCAGACTGGCTATGAATACGCTTTCAGTGGTGGCAATGGTACAGAGCCGTTAACTTCCCGGCAGGTTGAGCGAATTTTCTCTAAGGCAGGGTTAAAGTCCATTGGCCGGCCTGTCAACCCTCACATGCTCCGTCATACGTTCGCCACAAGGCTCATGAAGGTTACGGATATGCGAACTGTGCAAATGCTGTTAGGTCACAGTAATTTAAGCTCGACACAAGTTTACACGCACCCGGACGCCGACGGCATGAGACAAGCGATTGACGCTGTTAGCTTCCAGCCACGTTCCTGATGGTATGAATACAGCTTTGGCACATCGGCACGTGTGAAAGTTGGTCCATTCGTCGAATCTCTCCGCAGCACAAACACGGAGCTTGCGGACAAAGGGGAGCCGGTGATGGTCCAGCTTCGCTCGGCGGTATAGTTACCGCCTCCTCCTGCGGTCTTGATGACCGCCACGCCTGAAGCCAGGCCGATGTTGTCCTTGCCGTTGCCCCTGAATCTATTGCGGTATCTAAAAGGAATCTTCGGTAAACATCATCGTCAATGACCGCCAAATTGTGCGCTGAGCTAACCGATATCTGCTCTCGATGAATTGCGTTCAGAACATCATCCGGCCAGCCCACCATGTCCATCTGAGCGGCAACCCAGTTCTCCGATCTGTGAAACGCCTTCGCCAGCTGTTCCACGCTCATGACTTCCTTTTCGTAGCAGTCTAATATCGCCGCCGCCTGTTCGATAGGTGTGAGATTTCTTCTGCAGAAATTCTCTGCGAACGTGATCTCAGCGTCCACAGAATCGGATGGTTGGCGTACAATACAGTCAACCTCGATAAAACCCAGTCTCTTACACGCTGCGAGCCGTCTATGACCAGCAACAAGATTATACCCATCATCACCACCAGATACGACAAGGGGACAAATAAGGCCCACCTGACCGATACTACTGCATAGCTCATTAAACTGTTCCTCATCGTCACCAACTCTCTGCTCATGCTTACCCACCCAGATTTTGGCTATGTTTATTTTCCTGTGATTCTCCATCTCGATACCTCTTTCTCGCTAACTTCGCGATTGTCGCTTCTCTGTCTGCTTCGTTAATGTCTATGACTATGTAGTCACCTGCCTTTATCTCGAGCGCTTCCAAAACCGGCTTCGGGACGCTCAGCACTACGGCCGTGTGCTGCCGGTAAAGTCTTTTAATCAGCATAATTTTTACCGCCTTCCTGTTACTTGTTTATATTGCTCTGCATATAATACAGGCCGGTAGCTACCCCTGCCAGCTTTATGGCTATCACTATCTTGCTATTTTTTAGCACTATCTTGCTAATTATGCCAAATATCCGCTTCTTTACCGTTTTTCGCTGTTTTCGCCTATTGTATTGCGGGCGTGATTTCCGTATTTGTATATATATGCTTATCGCATTTTCCTCACATAAAATTGATTCTGGCTTGGTAACCGGCCATAGCGTGCGCGCAGGTTCCAGCAAAGCCCTGGCTTCGTATTAGGGCAACGTGGCGTTGTAAGAGACACGGACTGACCGCCGTTGTCCCACATGGGTGTACTCAAAGCCGGGTCTTGTAGATAGGAGCTATGCGTCCCTTATATGGTGTGAAGCCCGGCCACGCTGTGACGCCGACCGACCGACCGGGGACGTTGAGCAGGCCTTTTATGGTCTGCAATTCTGCTTCCCTCTCTCACAAGGATACCCGGTCAAAGGGCATCATGAGCAAGCGCCAGCCTTAGAGCTTTTCGAAGTGGAAAATTGGAACAATCTGAACGGAGCTATGCGAAAGGTGAAGTGAAGATTGTTCGGTTTTCAATTTTTAACCGCCGAAAAAAAAGTTTGTTTCCGTCCTGCCGAGTGCTTTCTATGGCAGTAGGATTTTAACCCCTAATTTTGCCAAATCGACCATGATATCCGGGTCCGCAGTCCAGCACAAAATCACCGGGACAATTTTGCCTGCCGCCAAATACTCTGTCCTGAACAACCTCTCGTAAACAATTATCTGGCCGAGTGCTTTCATATTTGCGTGAGGTTTAATCTCGACAATCCAAATCTCATTTTTTACCGAGCAAACCACGTCGATCCTTTTTCTCGTTACGCCCTGGGCAATCTTATACTCCATCGGAGTTGCCCCGGTCCGTACCGGCAATCCGAGTCCGCAGTGAACATCATACCATACCCGATCTATCTCATATTCGTTCGACTGCAGGAATTTTGTCCAGATGTCCCTGTCCTCTGCCATCATATGAGGATAGTTCGGCATTACCATCGGCAGCTGGCCGAGTCCGAGTTCTCTCTTTTTTTGTATCATGCTTTACGCCTTATCGGCAATATTTGTTTCTTTGATTTTTGTAGATTCTGTCTATAACAGTTTTTTGTCTTGTCGAATATTCTTTTTGCCAACCTTGTTTTGCTACACTATCAATAAAAACTTTTTCCCATTCATTTAACAACGGGTCTCCAAAAATAACATCTATCTTCTGGCAACATTCACAAGAACACACCTTATCGGCTATATGATTCTGTGGCATCTTTTACGCCTCTATCTTCGGTAACGGCCGGTTCTTTATTACTTTGTCTTTGATTCGGTTATCTATCGTCGCCCCGATTCCAAACACAGAAAACAAAAGTCCGACAATACCAGCCGGATTGATCTTCCCGGCCTGACTAGTAATCAAAGCCGCGTCCATCAGTTTCTGTTTGATGGCGTCTCTCCGCTCGATTTCCTTATTCTTCAATTCAGCACGTTTCAAAAGCTGGCTTAGCTCAATCTCCAGCCTTGCCGCCTCAGCTTCAACTTCAAGTCCCAGTTCCCCAGCCGTTACCATCCTGTTCTCATGGACCAAACTCGTCACCTTAGACTCACAGCCGAACGTATAAATCGCAATACCCAGGCACAATATAAGCGAAACAAAAGTCCCCTGATTATGCGAAATCCACTTTGCTATCCCTGCCATTTTATATGCCTCCGTTGAATTTCTTGTCGATTGTCTCTTTCATCCACTTCGTATCAGTCTCGATCTTTGTCAGCCGATGCTCCAGCCGTATACCTAAACCAAAGACCGCAATCACCGTGATCACTATATGCCCGATAATCTGAATTGTCGCCATCTTTTTTCTCTCCAGTTGTAATTTCAGATCAAAGCGTACATCAAACTCGTAAATACGTTCGGCGTTTCTCCGTGTGCTTCTCCGTACTTAACTATGAACTGCCTCTCAAATGTAATTCCTTTACCGAAAATCAGCGAATAAATATAATTGACCTCATCGTATGTGCCAAGCACAACCGAACACTCCATAGCTTCTATTATTCCATATTTATTCAAACGCTCGAACGTGTCCCCGAAAACATATTCATCATCGACATACAACGCAACATCGCAGTTCTTTTGTGTTCCAGCAGCCTGTAAATATAAATACCCACCATATATGATCCCTTTGCCGATGATGTTCACCAAAGTCGTGTAATCGTTCGCAGTAACAACCTTATAGTCCCTGTGTGCATCAGCAGACCCGTAATTTTCTCTCACCGTTCTAAAATAATCCGGCGTTCCGCTACTCATTGCTTAAAATCTCCACATCCTGAGCCGGTACAATGCTCAACTGCCATTCGAGAGGCGCATCCGATATCAAATCTCTTTGCAGCATCTCAAGCTCTTTCCGCTCAGTTGCCAGCCTTAACATTAAATCGGCTAAATACTCGTGGCTCTTCGTAGGCAAGAACCGTGCCAGAAAGACTTCCCTGCTTACAAGACCCACACGGACAGCGACAAAATGCTCGAACAGTTCATCCTCGTTATATGTCACAACCTGAAACTCGAACGGAGCGGCCTCTTTCTCCAGCAAGTCCTCGAAAGCTATCGTTGCATCGTCACAAACGAAGTATTCGCTAACCGTTGACGGCCATAACTGGAAAAGCCCATCCTTTACAGCAACGCCCATCAGCCCCTGCGAACCGTTCGGAAAAAAAACCTCCACCCGATAAACTAATCCTTTAGTCACGCTCAAAGTCGTGACCTTCGGATCTGCCTTTGCAGTGTTAGCCGGAGTCGTAATGTTCGCAGTGTAAATCATTTATTTAAGCATCCTCAAGCCAACCATAAATCCCGGCTCTACCTATCGGACCGCCAACTCCTGTCCTGACTACGAAGTCGTAACCTGCCGCAAACTCTAAAGCAGGACTATGTTGAATAACATTCGTGGCCTGTCCGTCAACATAGTAATATTGCGTAACTATGTTTAAGAACTCCGCATCGCCGGGTGTTCTTGCCAACAGCCAGGCATATGTTGAAATTGCTCCTGAGAATTTTGACGTTAGCAATGCACTTGCGAGAAAGAATATTTTACCGGCAGGAACAGTATAAATTACCGTCGTTGCTCCTGCCGCTGCGTAGCCATCCTTATTTACACGTACAGAATCAATCGCCGGCCAGACCCCGCGAATCCCGGCAACCGGCTGGACGCCTCTCCATGCGACCTGATTTGCTTCACCTGACATGGCTGTTCACTCGCTAAACCTTTTTTGGTGACG
>DATLBB010000081.1:0-19278 GCA_035527155.1 Sedimentisphaerales bacterium | reverse complement strand
GGCAGGAAAGTCAAACCGCAGGATCTGTTGGCTGGGAAATGTCTCGATACATCGCTTCGGTGTTTCCGACTCGACGCGTATCTGACCCTTGGCTCCATCGACACCCTCCCATAAAGCACCCAGCTTGAGGGCCTTGAATGCCAGGTTGATCGAATGCGAGCCACCACCTCCCAGTAGCCCTGTGCCGAAATCCCGCCAAGCGCCCCAACCGCTCACGTAACGAGGGTGATACGGGCGGAAGGAGGCCGGGCCAAGCCAAAGGTTCCAATCGAGGTACTCTGGCACCGGAGGCTTTTCCTTGGGCCGCTCACGCTGACCAGGGCCGCCAAATACGTACCATACGTGCGCTTCGCGGATTTCGCCTACTGCCCCCTCCTCAATCAGCTCCAAGGTGCGGCGAAACGAATCGGTGGCCATCCCCTGATTGCCCATCTGGGTAGCTACTTTCCTCTGCTTGGCGATGTGGGGAAGGGCACGGGCTTCAGCGACATCGTGGGCAATCGGCTTCTCGACATAGACGTGTTTACCCTTTTTCATTGCCGTTGCGGCGATCACAGCGTGGGCATGGTCCGGTGTGGCCACGATCACCGCATCGATCTGGTTTCCCATTTCATCCAGCATCCGGCGGAAATCCTGATACTTTTTCGGCTTGGTTTTGGTCAGGTACTCATTACTCTCGGCCGCTTCAACGCTTTCTGTCAGCTTCCGGTTGTCCACATCACATAAAGCAACCACGTTCTCCATACGCGGGATCGTATCCAAAAACCACCTACCGCGTCCGCCGATGCCAATAATTGCGACATTGATCTTCTCGTTGGATGGCACACCCCGGACGGATTGGCTATCTCTCAGAATCAGCAATCCAGCCGCGCCTGTGGCGATTTTCGAGAGAAAACAACGCCGACTCAGTTTCCCTTTCAAGGTAATACTCCCCTGAATGTCAAATGGTATACAGGCCAGTACCCCGACTCGGATACAGCCGATCCAACCTGATCTTTCCATTAGTATATCCATGAAAGGCTTGATCAACAAGCCTTTCCAATTTCGGCTTGTAAGGCGCGGTTCAAAGCCCATAAAGACGGAAAAATGTCCTATATTCTGCCATATGCTGGCATACAATAGCTTTGTATTCAGTGCTTTTTGGACTGCCCCCCCAATCCATCAACCGCACACGAAAGGCACTCTTCGCACGAGCAACAAAACGACAGAATTCTTCGAAAAATCATGTCACTAAAATGTCTCCACAGAAGTTAAATTTGATGGGTGTTGGAAGCATCCAACATCAAATTCTTGTTGAAAAACACATATTTTCAAAAATTTTTAAGTAAATTTCGGATTCAATGTCCGTTTTCAGATCTTATCATTATGAACGAGATGTACAGATTTTATATGGATCGAGATTCAATTAAACCTAAAAGAATATTTGACATGATCATAAGAAAAATTGTATTATGAATGTATCCAAACTTGCATTTAAGCCTCTGTGGTTTATCTCGCTTTCTCCTCTCCCTCCGCACCACAGGGGCTTTTTAACTATATCGACAAGCTTGTGAAACTCTCACTTTTCCCACCAATTCCGATATCTATCCTAAAACTACAACTGTCCTGAGTCTTTCTTTGTGGGTTTCAAAGGACCTCCAAGAGAAGTCTACTTTACCGTCTCTCCTCCGTCCGCTTTGCCCACAAAACTTGCAACGCCCAACTCACTCGCCAATGGTCGTTCCGAAGATATGAAGAGAGGGCATATCAGGGTAATGATGGAGGGAAATCCGCCTATTTCAATGGGGGTAGTTGAAGTCTAACTTGCTTAACACAAAAAGAGTACAAACCGCAGTCTAGTCCCGAATAGAGCAGCCACAGTGATTTGCCGTCGGCACTGATCCACTTTGGAGGGAATCTATGATGGTACGTGCGGCAATCTTTCCCATCCTTTACGGACCAGTGGTCATCATAATAGACCGTTGACCAGGGTCCCCACGGTTCCGGAGCTTCGAAAACACCCAGAGCTGCCGTATGTGTAGCCTTCTTGCCGGCAAGGTGAGAAGTAGTCAGGATGTATCGGCCAAGGGGGGCATTATAAGTTATCGCTATACGTTGTGTTCCCTTGGGATCAGTGAAGATAGGTTTTCGTTTTGAGATATCGTGTGACCAATGGGGATTGCCGTCTTCGTCGAGGCCGGCAAAAAAGACGTAGCAACTCCTTTCCATAACGCTATCCTTTTTGACCCGGCCCATCACGATGTCTGGTGAATAGCTGTATGCACTATCATTAGCCTGTGAGGCAACATAGATGTAATCGTCTCGGGCTCCTTTATAATTCTTGCCAAACTGCACAAATGCAGGACAGCCAAAAGTGTCACAGAAGTGCCAGTCAGCCCACGTCCAGGAGACACCAAGGTCGGCCGAACGGGCCAATCGAGAATTGGTGAAGTCCTCGGATCCGGGAGGCTTGTAGTTCCTAACAAACATATAGAGGATACCATCTACCATGATCATATCACTGGCCTTGATGCCTGACGGCCCTCCGCCCATTGGGGTGTCGGCATCGCTCTTGAAGTTTTCTGCACGAAAGTCGGGAGGATCCCCAAAAACCATAGCAAATCCTAATGACAGATCCGCGGCATCCCTGGCAAAGCCTTGCCCATCGCAGAAGGCTGTAACCTGGAGGTTGTCACTGACCCAGGCAATGGGCCAGTTGTCCCCACTGATACAACCTTTCATTTTGACCACTTCCGGGGCCCACGTCAATTTCGTGATGATTTTGCTTGGCGGATAAGGAGCGTGCAGACCGGCTATTGATTGACTACTGCAGGCGGACAACAAATAGAGAACTAAACTCAGAGAGACATCAGACAATTTATTCATTTCAACTTCCTTACCTGGTTACCAGTTGAACTGGGACTTTTTTGGGTCCATTAACTCAGCCGTATTGCAGTAGTTTTGTTTCGTTAGAATATCAAATCTGTCCGGATAATTCAAACCTACTCCCCCTCCCCTCAAAAACCTCTTAAAGAATTACTTGCATTGACTTTCCAGCGGGGATCTCAATGGCCTTTACTTTTCCATTAAGGCTAATTCTGAGGTGGAATGCGCCAGTGCTTTTGACTTTGACAAGCCGGTTCCCTGTAGAGTTCGCTTCCTCACACACTAAAGAGATCGTCTTTTCCCCGAACCAAAAGTTCTCTATACCAACACGTTTTGTTGTGTTGATATGCCAAATAATGACATTGTCTGGAGCGTTAGCTCTAATACCGATTATATACTCAATAAGGAAAGCAATAGGGCCAATTCCAGTCCATCCCACAAAATCACCTTTGGAAGGTTTCCCGCGAGCAACACTTTGTGGTGCATAATTTTCCCACAAAGTTCCTGTTTGTTTGTAAACTTCAACCACATTATGTAGATGGTTCAAAGCGATTTCATGAGCCAAATCTGTATACCCATAGTTTTCTAAGCCTTGAACAATCATCTTTTCGGTTGGCGCCCAGATTGCTCCATTCCAGTATCCACCCTCAGGATTAAAACCGTGTTCATCCGCTGCGAGGGTAGGCACGCGATGGACTGTCTTGAAAGTCCTGGAGTTATTTAGTTGTGCCACTAAAGCTTCTGCTTGAGATTTCGACGCTACTTTTGCAAGCAATGCCCAAAAGGCAGCAATACTTTTTACAGGCGCACGCTTATTATCAAGGGTCAGGTCAAAGTAGAAATTTTTCTTGCAATCCCACATATGTTTGTTTATCAAAAAAGAAAGCTCCTCTGCATCACTCTCATATTTTTCTGCCTTTTTATCTTTGCCGAGAATATGACCTATTTCTGCCAGATTTCTTGCAAATAATGCCATCTCAGATGAGATGTCAATTCCTGTTCCCCCTGATTCGAGATATGGATTGCGGGTGGCATTATCCATGCTTGCCGAGTCGGTCATGTATAAACCATTGCCCTGCCTAAGATATTTCTTAAGGGCTGAGTAATAATGCTCTAAAGGTAACCATATTTGCTTTAGCCGATCTTTATCTGCCGTAATTCGATAACTTTCTAATTCCGCCCAGGCAAAAATTGGATGATTCAAACTGTCCAGGGTAAGTTTTGGATTAGGTGTGGGAATAGGCCTTGCCTTATACACCACATCGATTTGTTTTGTACCTTTCGACCAGTTATATCCCCATCGACTGAAAAGTGGCTTGTTTTCCTTGTTCACCCAGGGATCAAAGTCTTTTCCTGTAGTGCGGTTAATTTCACGGCAAATTTCTCCGTCTTCATGTTGCTTGGCGTAGAAGTTATCCAGTGATGAAATTCCAGGAACATAAGGATAGGAATAATTGCAGAACATCGTTAAAAAGCATGTGTCCCAAAGAAAGATGTTTTCGTTGAATGCCGCATCAATGAACTGTGAAACAAAGCCACTCGTAGGCTTAGGCTCATGAAAGTTTTGGAATGCTAATTCCCAGGCCTTCCAATAGCATTTGATATAATCTTGATCTTCATCAAAAATTGGAGAGGGGAGCTTATCTTTTGTAATACTGAAAATAGGAAGTGGCTTGGGCAAATACTTTTTCTTAGAGAAGAAGGCTCCTTGTTTGGCTAAGCCATTTATTGAGAAAAAACTGCTCATTATCAATATTAGCATTACTGTTTTGTTGCCAATATGTCCAATGTGATCTCTTGGGATTTTCATCAGCATCTCCTTTTTTGCCTCTGCTTACCTGATATGTTGTATAGGATGGTTTTCCTTGGCTTGCCAAGCCTTAATATTACTCTGTAATCATACAACAAATGCTTATTATTGCAAGTATAATCTGGTTGGCATGTCCCATTTAACACTAACTTTTGAATCTCCCCATAACTTATGTAATCTTCGTCCTTGATGCACTATATAGGAGGGTTTGTTGGTTGATTTATGAATATTACAATCAATCGGAGCCTACAACTGTGCTACAACCAGAGAGGCCGTTATCTGCAATTTTTATAAAAAGGTCATTTTATAAGTGCTTTCATATCAGTGAGTTATTAAAAACACAAAAATTGGTAACGTTTTCAATGACCTATTCGCCTTTGCCGGGTCATATGTTAACGTTGGCTGATATGTCGTAACAGGATGCCTCAAAACATACTTGTAGCGACAGAGATTTTATTATTTGACTTTGAACTCTTCATAGGTGTCTTCTTCCTCTTAGCCTCTCTCTTCCGATTGGAATGATAATGCACATACATAGCGCAATCACACATCTTCGGGGTCACGCATTTTCTCTTTTATAAGCAATCAAGAATTTCTGGTCATATTTTGTTGTACGTAGCGAGATAATATTGATAATCCGGGCGGGCGGTGTTATTGTTTACGATAACGGTATGTATGGAAGAATAAACACAGGAGGATGTTTTGTGTTATGGAACCAAAAGATTTAGGCAGGGGCATTCGTAATCTGAGGATTGAATCCGGTATCGGGCTGCGACAATTGAGTCGAATGGCTGATATTTCGCCTGCTTCTCTTACAGCTATTGAAAAAGGGCAGAGCAGTCCTGTTTTGGCGACTTTGCATAAGGTCCTTAAGGCGCTAGGTACTGATTTTGCCGAATTTTTCACTGGTTCAACAGAAAAGCACAACGTGGTTTTTGCTTCTACGAAAATGTCCAGTGTTTGTGATGAACACAGAGAATATGTTTTTTTACTGCCTAAAGGGCAGAATATGCGGTTTGAAATGGTGCGCGAGACAATCGGGCCCGGAGAAAAAAAGCCTCAGTGGGAAGTTCATGACTGTGACCTTGGCGGAGTTATACTTTCCGGCGGGCCGGGACAATTAGAAATAGAAGGATTGGGCCGGTGGACGATCAGGCGAGGAGATTCGTTTTACATTAAAGCAGGTTTTAAGCATAGGCTTGTCAATTTAGGGAAGCGGGCTATTAAACAAATTACTGTTATGGATCCGCCAAGGTACTGATTTTGAAAGAAGATATAAGATGAATGAAGAAAAGTTGGCAATTGAAGGAGGAGCCAGGGCGGTTTGCGAACTTGGGCCGTTCCCAACAAAGATAGGTGCTGATGAGCTTTTGGAAATTCTGGATATGTGGGAATTTCGCCCGGAGAATGCGGCTAAGATAAAGCAGATTATCGAAAGCGAGAGCAATCTAAAAGGGCCGCATTTGTTCAGGTACTATAATCCGAAGCCGAGTAAAGTAGCTACGGCGGAAAAAGCGATGGCTGATTTGGTGAGCACGAAATACTGCCTGGCGGTTAACTCGTGCACGTCAGCTCTGGTTGCCAGTTACAGAGCCCTGGGTATTGGGGCAGGTGACGAGGTGATAGTGCCTGGTTATACTTTTTTCGCGACGTCGGCTACGGTGGCCTCAGCTAATGCTATTCCGGTAATTGTTGACGTTGATAAAACTCTGTGTATGAATCCCGAAGCAATTGAAAAGGCGATAACCAATCGGACAAAAGCGATTGTGCCTGTTCATATGCGGGGTGCTCCGGCTCAGATGGATGCGATTATGGATATTGCCGAGAAGAAGGGGTTACCCGTGATTGAAGATGTTGCTCAAGCGGGTGGTGGATCATTTGGCGGCAGGCGATTGGGAAGTATCGGCACTATCGGGTGCTTTAGTTTTGATTACTATAAAGTTATCGTCAGCGGGGAAGGTGGGTTTGTCACTACCGATGACGAATGGCTTTATACGCGTGCACAAAGCTGGCATGACTGTGCTGCCTGCTGGCGCCCTGACCGGTTTGCCAGGGAGCGAAAGGAAGGAGAGCTTTTCTGTGGTGAAAACTATCGTATGAGTGAATTGGAAGGTGCTGTTGCCTTAGCGCAGATACGCAAGGCTGACAGGATGATTGCCGGCTACCGGCTTGCAAAGAAAATGATTAAGGAGGCCATCGAAAAGTTCGATGGCATGAGTTTTCGGCGACTGACCGATGAGGCGGGTGACACTGGAATCTGTCTTGTTATGTTTTTGCCGGACGCTGATACTACACGGCGAGCGCTTGAAGCCATGCAGGCAGAAGGTGTACCGGCCGGTGGAATATATGATTCGAAGGTGCGGGACTGGCATGTGTACTATTACTGGGAGCATATCTTGGATAAGAAGTCGGTGGCGCCGGACAAGCTGCCCTGGAGCGCTGTGCCGGAAAGTGAGCAGCCGAAATATTCACAGGATATGTGTCCCCGTGCGCTTGACCTTTTGTCACGCGCGATTCTGGTGGACATCGACTACAATTATTCGGATAAGGACTGTACTGCGATTGCCAACGGGATTAATAAGGTCCTGCGGGCGATGTTAAGGTAGCTTGTGTTATAAAGGAGTTAAAAGATGATACCTGTAAGTGTTTGTCTCGAGACGGTTTTTACTGATTTGCCCGTTGAAGAAAGGATCGCTAAGATTGCCGAAGCCGGGTTTGATGTGGTGGAGTTCTGGCATCCAGAAGGGACGTGGGATGGCAAAGACATTCAGTTCGAAGCCAAAGATGCCGCCTCGATGAAAAAGGCCTGCCAGGAAAACAGCGTTACGATAAGCGATTTTGCCATGCACGCCTGGGATGGATCTATAGGGGGCTGTCCTGTCAAGGCTGAGGACCACGAGACGTATTTGGAGCAGATTCACATGATGATCGCTTTTGCCAAAGCGATTGGGTGTAATAAAGGGATTACGCTTTCAGGTGTGGTTGACTCCGCGTTATCAAGAAAACAAATGCGGGAAAATTTAGACAGGGCTTTCGCCAAGGCAACCGAAATTGCCGAAAAAGAAGATTTCACACTTCTGGTCGAACCGCTTAATACGCTGGTGGACCATCCTGGTTATTATCTGGATTCGACCAGAGAAGCGGCTGAAATAGTTCGTGCAATCAAAAGCAGTAATCTTAAGCTTCTCTATGATATCTATCATATGCAGATTATGGAGGGCAAAATAATCGATACGATTGAGAAGAACATTGATATCATCGGTCATTTTCATTCGGCTGGGGTGCCCGGCAGAGCTGAGCTTTTCGATACAGAGGTCAATTACCCGGCTATTCTCAAAAAACTTGAGGCTCTCGGTTATAAGGGAAATTTCGGCTTAGAATATTTTCCGAAGATGACGGACCACAGCGAGTCGCTAAAGAAAATACGCGAATATCTACAATAGCGTATAAAAGTACAAGTACGAAGGAGAAAATATCATAAAAGTTATGGCATTTAGTATGCAGATTAGAAATATTCTTTAGGTAGATTTGTGTTATCAGTAAAAGATATTGATTTTGACACTGATGAAATTGAGCACCGCAAGCAGCTTGTCCGCGACCTCTGGGCCGGCAAGCCCGTTGATCATATTCCCGTTATGATTACCGTCACCGATCCGCAGCCGAAATACTCGATTCGGGAGCAGTTTCAAGACGGTGACAAGCAATTGGAAGTTGCGAAGTCGACGGTTGCTCATTCCTGGCAGAGCATCAGGGACGGCGACTATATTCCGGCGATGCGGCCGGATGTTGGGTGCTCTGGATTGGCTACAGCTTTTGGGGCTGAGCTTTTCTGGGGTGATAATCCTGAACAGACCTGTGGTGTCAAAGAACCTGTGCTCAAAGATGTGGCTGAGGCTTTTGATCTGGTGACCCCTGCGGCCGATGACGGCCAATTGGCTGAAGGGACGGAGCGCATCAGGCGTTTTGCCGAAGCGGGCCAGGGGTTGATTAGTGTATCTTTGCTCGATATGGCCGGTGGTTTGAATGTGGCCAGTGACCTTTTAGGCGGCGAGGGGCTCTATTTGGCCATGTATGAGAATCCCGAGGCGCTCGAGTGTTTGCTTGGCAAGATACAGGAGCTTTTCCTGGCGGCCATCGCTCTTCAAATCGAGGCGGCCGGCGGCGAAGATGCTATCACCGCTACCGATTTCCCGGATACCTGGTTTCCTGAGGGGCGAAAAGGGCATGTCTCCGACGATATCAGCGCCAATATTTCACCGCAGATGTATGAGCGATTCAGTTTGCCTTATCACAATATGGTTTTTGAAAAATATGGTGGCGGTGGACTGCACAACTGCGGGCCGAACCCCTGTCTGGAATATTATCTAAAACACACGCCGGCACCGAGAGCGATTGATTTGACTTATGAAAACAGCAGGAATGATTTGCCTATTATCAAAAAAGTTTGCAGAAAAAAAGCGATTATCTATTTGATAGAGTTTCCTGCTCAGCCGCAACAGGCCCTTGCTGCATTCGGGGAAATTATGGAACTTATGACGCCTGATGTTATGGTAATACCTGTGCTCACCGTAACAACGGAAGATGCCCCGGCTGAGCTTTATCGAAGGATGCGACAAATAGCGGAAGAGTATGCCAAACGAATGGATTGGACAAGGGAATAAAAATGATAGAAAATGATGGAGATCAGCTATGAAAATGGCAACGTTGAAAGTTCTTTCCGAACAGGAGGTCAAGGACATTCACGAAGCGAGCCTTGACATACTTACTCATTGTGGCATGAAAATCCTGAGTCGGCGTATGTTTGACTTTTTGAAAGAAAAAGGTCTTGAAGTCGATGAGCAAAACCAAAATGTTCGTTTTTCGCGCCGCTGCATCGAGGATGCTCTGAGCACAATTCCATCGCAGTTTGAGGTCTTGGACCGTGAGGGTAAATTTGCTTTTGTGCTCGGAGATCGAGAACCGAAAGTCGCCGCCGGACACAATGCGGTTTTCTGGGTTGATTCCAAAACCGGCGAAAGGCGAAACTCAACCGTTGCTGACGTAGAGCTTTTTGCCCGTATCTGCCAACAACTCGAATGTATCGATATGGTCGGCATCCCGGTCATGCCGCAGGATGTTCCTGACCCGAAGGCAACTTTATTGTATGGTGTGAGGGCCTGTATCGAAAACAGCACAAAACCGATTTATTTTTCTACAGACAACCTGAAAATTAATAGAGCGTGCATCGAAATGCTTCGGGCGGCCTTTGAGGGAAACTTCCGAGAACAAATTTATGGTATTAATCAGCTATCACCCACAAGTCCGCTTTTCTGGGAAGAAGGTGTCCTTGAAGCTTTAGTGGATACGGTGAACGCGGGTGTTCCGATAGCTGTATTACCCGAACCAAACGCTGGAATGTCTGCACCATATACACTTGCTGGTTTGCTGACGATGAACAACGCAGAGTGTCTTTCCGGTCTGGCGATAATCCAAATGCTCAATCCTGGGCATAAGGTCCTATACGCCAATTCCTGGACGACTACCGATATGAGGAGCGGGGCGGCACTGGTCGGCTCAACGGAGACCACTATTTGTCGCATCGCTGCGGCGCAGTTGGCCCATTTTTACAATGTCCCCTCCCATACCACCGCGCCGAATTCGGACAATCACGCTCACGACGAACAGAACGCATGGGAAAAGACGTTTAGCATGTTCACAGCGGTCGGTGCCGGCCACGACCTGATCGTCAACTGTGGAATGTTCGCGACGGGAATGACATGCAGCAACGAACAGTTGCTTATGGACGAGGAGATATCTGCGATGTGCAGGCGAATCGCGGCCGGGGTGTCGGTCAACAAAGATACGATTGCCGTCGATCTGATAAAACAGATCGGCCCACAGGGTGGGACATTTCTTATCACGGATCATACGATGAAATGGCTTTACTCCGACGAGTATATTAAGCCTCGGCTTTCGGTCCGTGGTGCATGCGCCTTGTGGGAACAGAACGGAGCCAAAGACACATATCAGTTGGCCCGGGAAAAAATAAACGGGTATGCTGAATTCGAGCCGCCCCGATTGCCTCCTGACATGGCAGCGAAGCTGGGTGAAATTATATCTTCTTTTTGAAAATGTTTTAGTTACGGGGAACAAAGAAGCCTATGAACCTTGATTTTGCAGACTACCTGGTATTTTTTAGTTATATGACTGCTGTTGTTGGCATCGGTTTCTGGGTTGCCAGGCGGGAAAAGGCTACGGCCCGGGCCTATTTTCTGGCGGGTAACAGCCTGCCATGGTTTGCCGTAGGTTTTTCGCTGATAGCATCCAGTATCTCGACCGAGCAGTTTGTCGGCCAGGTGGGTTTTGCTTATCGTTACGGATTAGCGGTGTCCAATTGGGACTGGGGGGTGTTTCCTTCCGTGACTATCATGCTGGTGTTTTTCATCCCGTTTTATCTTCGCCGTAAAATCAGTACCATGCCGGAATACCTGGAGCACCGCTTTGGGGCCTCGGCGCGTGTGGTCTTTGCAATCATCACAGTGCTCTCTTATGCCTTCATCAATCTGGCAGGTGTTTTATACTCTGGCGGTCTGGCACTTCATGTAATCTTTGGAGTCAATCTGTGGCTGGCGGTATTGCTCCTGGCGGTTTTCGCAGGGGCATATACAATTGCAGGCGGACTGGCCTCGGTAGCCTGGACCGATGTCCTGCAATCCATTCTGCTTTTGGCCAGCGGTATGCTTGTGTTCTTTTTGGGTCTCCACAGACTTGGTGGCTGGGACGCTATTCGCGGTCCGTTGGAGAGCGCGCGTGCACACCTGATCCTGCCCGCAGATCATCCGGAACTGCCCTGGACGGGTATGGCGGTTCTCTTTTTGTCCACCAATACCTGGTACTACGCGACCAACCAATATATCAACCAGCGTGTATTGGGAGCGAAGGACGAATGGCATGCCCATGCAGGTATGTTGTTCGCGACCTTGCTCGGAGTGTTTCTTACATTTTCCGGCTGTTTTCCCGGTCTGATCGCTTACAGACTCTTTCCAAATCTTGCAAACCCGGACGAAGCATATCCGCGGGTGGTCACCGAGCTGGTTGGCCCGCTCGGCTACGGACTCCGAGGCCTGGTTTTCGCCGCTCTGATAGGAATCATCATGTCAACGGTCGATTCACTGGTGAATTCCTGTTCCACCGTGCTGACGATAGATTTCTACAAAAGGTTCTGGAAAAAATCCGCAGACGACAGGGCAATGATCCGATTTGGAAGAATATCGTCAACCTTGATATTGCTCATCGGAGTGTTGTGGGCACCGGTGGTGGGCCGTTGGGAATCGATTTTTGGCTACTTCCAGGAATGTTGGTTTTTTATGGCTGTGCCTGTCGTAATTGTTTTTCTATCAGCCGTACTGTGGAAAAGAGCGAACAACTTCACCGCCACGGCGACATTGCTTTTGTGTTTGCCTTCGACCTTGCTGCCTTACTTTTTGCATCGTTTCAACGTACAGATGAACGCCTTTAACATAGCAGGATTGCTGATAATTCCGGTGATTGTTTTTCATATCGTCATGGCTTATCTTAGACCCGCTCCCAGCCGCCAAATAGTTGACAAGTGGATATGGAGGCGATCAATGTTACGCCTGCCCGAGGCGATAACGGCCGGGCACTATCCCTGGTATAAAAGACTTTTCCTTTGGTGGCTGGTTCTGCTTTTCGTGTATGTCGTTCTGTATATAGTTTTCTGGTAAAGGAATAACTATAGTACCACAGAATAGACAAGAGAAAAATCGTTTGGGCAGAGGCTGGTTTGGGCTGTGGTGGGGAAATTCAGGCCTCTGGAGCCCCGGGCGATTTTTCTATGTCTTTCGATATGCTGTTTTATCTGTTGCCCATCCTGTCAGCGTCAGAAGCCGTACTCGAACCGTGTATCACTATTTGTCATTTTGCTCTCTGCGTCAGGGGCAGCAGACATACCCACGGGAGAGTGGGACATGGCACTCACTCATTCGAATTCGCGCATTGCCTTGAGCAGTTCTCGTTCGACCGGCTTCTCGCCCATCCAGTGGCCTGCGCCTTCGGCCAACACCACTTTAGCATGGGGGAGTTTCTGCTTCAGTTTGAAGGCATTGATGGGCGGACAGATCACGTCATATCGCCCATTGACCATGACGATGGGAGTGTATTTGAGCTTGTGTGCGTTCTTGAGCAGTTGTCCTTCTTTCAGAAAGCAACCATTGGCCATGTAGTAGTTTTCGAGTCTGGCAAATACATAGGGATTCATCCGTGTAAGAATGTCGTCGACTCTCTGATTAGGGATATCCAGGCCGCAGATCTTAAGCTCGTATGCTGCCCAGAGTCGACTGTACTTGGCTCTCTGATCTGGGTTGGGATTCTCGATCAGAGAGAACAGGTATTCCGGGATGGGACGTCTGTTGGGATCCGGAAGGCCATAGACAAACTTGTCATACACCTCTGGGAAAAACGTCCTGACACCTCCGTGATAGAAATGATCGATCTCCTCCTGCGTGGCGGTGAACACGCCTCTGAGAATCATGGCACTGACATGCTTGGGATAGGTCTGGCCATATGCCAGGGCCAAGGTAGAGCCCCAAGAACCTCCAAAGAGGATGATCTTGTCGAGTTTCAGATGCTTGCGCAGTCGCTCGATATCTTGAACGAGGTGTTGTGTGTTGTTCTCTTCGATCTCCGCAGACGGTGTTGATTTGCCTGCCCCACGCTGATCATGCAGTACGATCAGGAACTTATCTGGATTGAAGAACCGGCGCATGTATGGCGAACAACTCCCACCAGGTCCCCCGTGAAGCACAAACACGGGCTTGCCTGCACGGTTGCCACACTGTTCGTAGTAGATTCTGTGGATGTCTGAGACCTTTAGATAGTCACTGTGATAGGGTTCAATCTCCGGCCAAAGCTGAATATCACTGTCCTGGGCGGCACAGGGAACCCATAGTGACAAGAATACCACGCACATAAGAGAGCGATTCATCGGTCTGTCTCCTTTCTCATGCCAGTCGATCTGCCAATTCGGCCAGTATATTCACACCAACGGCTTCAACGGCACGGACATGTTTAAGGGCCTCTATCCGCTGAAAGGAATGCGAAGGGGCAACCAACTGCGAACCTTAATTATAACCTCCAGCATACTGGATTTCTATGCCTTGTTCAAATCTTAAAACGTCATAGTCATATGACCAATTAGGCTTGCCACTGCAGTGCCCGTTGGGAAGTCATTTGTAGACTCGAAAGGTGGTTTAATGAAAGAGTTTATGATTGATTTATCAATATTACAACTAATCATCGCGTCGAGTAGACGTACTATAGCTCTCTCATTTAGGCATACTTTGTATCCCCTATTTCTCAGCTTTTTTGGCTTGGCGCGCCTACAACCAACATACAACTGTACAACCTCTTATCTACCAATTCGCCAAAAATTCCTATTTCATAAGCCCTTTTCTTGTATGGGCTTACGAAAAAGGCAGAAACTGTACACAGGATTCAATGTCCAATACTCAACAAGAGTATCAAGTTACCTTTACACTGATATGTAAAGAAGTACTCTTCGTCACCCATCCAATTCCTCCCCACTCAAGGAAAACGTAACTTCAACACCCATTTCTCCCATCGCTTTTTGAAGTCTTTCATATTGCTCTCATTGAGAATTTTTTTCAACGTCTCATACCCAGATGGATCTTTGTTCACATCTCTGCTGAAGGCATTGTAGAATTTCACAAGCAGATCCTTTTCCTGAAGATAGTAGCACAGATACCGTGCCTGCGCATAATTGTTTCCCTTTCCCATGTGGTAGAACTGGTATGATTTAGTCGAAAGCAGTGTCTTAAAAGAGGGAAGAGTGCCAGCTTGAATTCCCTTTTTGAGCCCTGCGAGCCGCCAGTTGGTAAGCCCGACAACACTATCACCCCGATAGCTACACTGCTCATACAGAGAGGCAAGCCCTTCATTAAACCAAGCTGGGCAATCCGGGAAATTCGAGGCTATAAACGAATGTACAATCTCATGGCAAAGTGTTCCGCCGCCGGTGCCTATGTTCATAATCAGGGCCCCATGTGCATCCGAACAATAGCCGAACGGTGTGTCCGGCTCATTGTTGAATAGTTCTTTGGTATGTTTGCGATAGCTGGAATCATCCTTGAACAACCAAATATCGTATATCCTTGGTGGGTCTTTCTTGAAGTACAATCCACGAATGCGATTAACAAACCACTTGACCGTGCGCTCGGCGCGATAGCGCACGATACCGGGCTTTTCATCGCCCACCACCACGAAAGGTTGTTGTAAAACAATGGTAAAATCCTTCGGCACATTTGGTTTCAATTTCATAATGTGTTGGGAGTAATCAGCATCGGTAAAACCGACGGGGGATTTCGGAAGAGAGATCTTTCCCGCTCTGAGGCTCATATGAATTGCAAGCCAGCGGTCTTTGTTGTACTTGAGGGGCCAAAGACCAAGAAACTTGCTGTGTTTCATACGATGATATGCACCGTTCTTTTCCGCTGGTTCATGGTATATCACCTCATTGGTCTTTACGTCATATCCAAGAACCAAACGAAAGTGCTCTGGCGATTTGGGACGATCGTCGTAATGCATACATACTATCGAGGGGATACCATCGCGCAAATTGGCAAGCAGAATATTCCATTGAGCCTCCAATTGATCTTTGGATTTGCGGGGATCTATCTTGTACCAGACAATGCCGGGCTTGAAACCTACACTCTTGAGCACTCTCTCCATATCTTTAGTTACACATCCTCTGGCCAACGCCGGCTCCACACCAGACAAGTTAAACACATCGTCCTGCGTAACCTTGTAGCCGAGTTTTTGGAGATACATCGCGATACATGCCTCACCACAAAAGTCAGGCTTTTGCCGCAAATGCGGGATACCCTCGATAAGAACAGTCTTATCCGCCGGCTTGGCTTGAACCTGCAGAAAAGCCACGATCGCTACGATGCCAAACACATACAGACACCTTCGACCAGCACATCTGTTCATTTTCATTTCCTCTGGTCCTTACTTGATCTATGCTTTCTTTATTCTATGACAGGTCTTGTTTAACCGCTATGTTAATTGTAACATAGAGGACAAGAAAAAGTTCGATGTAAACTAAGAGATCCTGGCTTTTTTACATAACTTTTACAGAGTTTTTCTGTTCGCCTGAGTCACAAAAGATTAGAATTCTTCGACAAATTCGTGTCACCATTTTGTCACTACAGATGCTGATTTTGCCTAAATCGAGACCGAATTAATATCATTTTTTAGCTTAATAATGAATATTTATTGAAATTTTTTAACAAATGTAGGATTCAATGTACGTTGCCGATTGGTGAGTGGTTGTGGCGGATATGTCATAATAAGGATGTAAAAAAAAATTTGTGGTAACAGAGATTTTATAATTTTACTTTGAGTTCTTCGTAGGTGTCCGGTGGTAATAGACCGCCGATACCTATTTCTAAACGTCTTCAAAGATTGTCAACATACCTCGACGTTGTACCCAAATTTCGTAGTTTCCACGGTTGACAAGTCTTTGATAATATGGTACATGGTCCTTTTAGATATTTCATGAGGATTCCTTTGTTGTATTGTTCGAGTGTTAGTCATGGGAGGCTGAAAGTTCGGTTAAGTTAAGGTACTTGGGAGGAGGATATCCGATGGTGAGTTGTAAGAAGGAGGTTGATATGGCATTCAGAATATTCATGGTTTATATGATAGTGCTGGGTTTATCGACCGTCCCAGTTAGAAGTTCAGATAAAGGCAATAAAAAAGGGCCATTAAGCACTGTTATTTATGAAAGTGGCAAGCAGGATTATCATACCTATCGTATTCCTGCATTGGTTGTTACAACTAAGGGCACGCTTCTGGCCTTTTGTGAGGGACGCAAAACTAGCAGGAGCGACCACGGAGACATAGACCTTATCTTACGGCGTTCCAGCGACGGGGGTCGAACGTGGGACCAACAAAGGATAGTCTACGAGGAAGGAGGCATCAAGAAAATCACGATAGGCAATCCATGCACAGTTGTGGATAAAGAGACCGGAATTGTGTGGCTGACCTTTTGTCGCGACAACGACCGCATATTCATTACGCACAGTGCCGACGAGGGAGAGAGTTGGGCTAAACCTAAGGAAATTACTGAAGACGTGAAGGAATCCGAATGGGGCTGGTATGCCACTGGGCCAGGCCATGGAATCCAGCTGCAGCGGGGAAAGTATAAGGGCCGGCTGGTCATACCCTGCGATTGCGGTGACAGCAAAGGGTGGGGTAACTGGGACAAGAAAGGCCGCTCTTTGGTCATCTTCAGCGATGATCACGGTAAGAGCTGGACACACGGCGGTATTACTGAAAAGGGCATGAACGAATGCGAGATCGTGGAACTGGCCGATGGTTCGCTGCTTCTGAGCATGCGAAACTATCGGGGCCCCAAACAACGGGCCTTTGCCCTGAGCAAAGACGGAGGACGTAGCTGGTCTTCGCCGCATCATAACGGACAGGTGTACTGCCCCACGTGTCAGGCTAGTATCCAACGATACTCGTGGCAGCCTGATATTATTCTCCACTCCGGTCCGGGTGGTCCCGGCCGAGAGAATTTGACTATCAGGCTTTCTTATGACCAGGGGCAGACCTGGCCGATTGCGAAAGTACTGGAAAAAGGTTCCGGTGCGTATTCAGACCTTGCAGTGCTGCCGGATAATCGTATAGGCTGTCTCTTCGAAGATGACGGGTACAAGCGCATTGTGTTTGCCGGATTTTCACTCCAATGGCTTACTGAAAAGAGCAAGTGAGCCGGTCATAGTTAGCTACTATTGAGATTTTACAGAAGGAGACATTGGATGGATTTATATTTTAAACGGGACAGAGCAGTGATGAGAAAGAGATTTGTTGTCTGGATTATCGTCTGGGCTTTTGTCATTGGCGGAATTCAGGCACCTTTAGGTGCAGAGACACTTTACAACGGCATTACCCTTGAGAGCAAGTGGCCCCCCAAGATTGAAGAGCTTACCCGGCAGCCGATGCCGGTTCCTTATTTGGAATATCCGCCGGAGGTCATCCCTATTGATGTCGGGCGGCAACTGTTCGTTGATGATTTCCTAATTGAGCATACAACCCTCAAACGTACATACCATAGACCCCAATATCATCCGGACAATCCCATCCTGAAGCCTGACAAACCCTGGGAGCGCGGGGACAGTGCGAGAGCGGCCGCACCTTTCAGCGATGGTGTTTTCTATGACCCGAAAGAAAAGCTGTTCAAGATATGGTACATGGGCGGTTATATCTCCAGCACTTGTCTGGCAGTCAGCCGGGACGGCATTCATTGGGAGAAGCCGTCGTTTGATGTCCGAGAGGGCACGAATGAAGTTTTGAGCCACCGTGGTGTCGATCCGGCCAGTGGTGGACGCTACCGCGATTCGAGTACCGTGTGGCTCGATCATGAAGACCCGGACCCGCAGCGCCGTTATAAAATGTTCGTCACGACACCTGTTCCTCAGAGGTGGAGCTTGGCTTTGCGGTGCTCGGCAGATGGTATTCACTGGTCCGAACCTGTAGCCACCAGTGCCACGACTGTCGGTGACCGCACAACCGTGCACTATAATCCCTTTCGCAAAAAATGGGTATTCGGACTGCGGATCGGCCAGTCGGGTGTAGGCCGGTCGCGCGCCTACTTTGAACATTCTGATGCAATTGCCGGCACCAGGCAGACTGCCAATGGTGCCGTGCTTTGGCTATGCGCCGATGATTTAGACCCACATCATCCTGACCCCAAATACAGCAGTATTGAACCTCAACTCTATAATCACGATGCCGTAGCATACGAGAGTCTTATGCTGGGATTGTTTTCTATTTGGCAGGGGCCACCTAACAGTGAGTGTGGCCGGCTGAAGATCCAGAAGCGAAATGAAGTGTTGGTTGGTTTTAGCCGTGATGGTTTCCATTGGCATCGTCCTGACCGGACCCGGTTTCTTACAGTCAATCCCACTAAAGGCGCCTGGAATTGGGGCAACGTGCAGAGTGCGGGCGGCTGTTGTCTGGTGGTAAGGGACAAGCTGTACTTCTATGTAAGTGGCCGAATGCTTGGTGATGGCTTTTGGGACGGTAATTGCCACACCGGCCTGGCCATCATGCGCCGCGATGGGTTTGCTTCTATGGATGCGGGGGAGGAACCTGGCACGTTGACTACCCGTCCGGTGAGATTCAAAGGTAAGTACCTCTTCATCAACGTGGACAATCCCAATGGGCAGCTTCGTGTGGAAGTACTAACTAAGGATAGGAGGCTGATTGAGGGTCTGTCTATTGAAAATTGCAATCCTGTTTCCGGAGACAGCACAATCCGGCAGGTAACCTGGAATGGCGGAAAAGACCTTTCATCTGTAGCAGGTAAGCCGGTGAGGTTTAAGTTTCGTTTGAAGAATGGCAGACTATATTCCTTCTGGATCAGCCCAGACAAGTCCGGAGCCAGCTATGGCTATGTAGCCGCAGGTGGACCGGGTTTTACTGGACTCAAAGATACTGTAGGTAAAGCAGCTTATAAATAGTCAAGCCAACAGACTAAGAGATCTACAGCAAAACTATCAAAATAATCTATCTCTTAC
>DATLBB010000080.1:0-2619 GCA_035527155.1 Sedimentisphaerales bacterium | reverse complement strand
TGCAGGAAATCGAACATCGACTTGAAACACTGCTATTTCGGGGTGTCAAAGGCACTACCGGGACACAGGCCTCTTTCCTGGCACTTTTCGAGGGAAAGCATAGCAAGGTCAAACAGCTCGACAAAGCGGTTGCGGCTGCATTTGGTTTCAAAAAAACCTGTGCCGTCACTGGCCAGACATATCAGCGAAAAATCGATACTCTCGTGATAAACTGCCTGGCTTCGATTGCGCAATCTGCCCACAAGTTATGCAACGACATGCGTCTGCTCGCGAATCTAAAAGAGATTGAAGAGCCCTTTGAAAAATCCCAGGTCGGCTCTTCGGCAATGGCTTATAAAAGAAATCCGATGCGCTCAGAAAGAGTAACCGCCCTTAGCAGGCTGGTTCTGAGCCTGGCTTCCAGCCCGCAGATGACCGCATCCGAGCAGTGGTTTGAAAGAACGCTCGATGATTCAGCAAATAGAAGAGTGGTTATTCCGGAAGCGTTTTTAGCCGTTGATGGAATTCTCGAAATCCTCGTCAATGTCCTTGATGGACTTGTCGTCTATCCAAACGTGATAGCGGCGCACCTTGAAGCGGAGCTGCCCTTTATGGCCACCGAAAATATCCTGATGGCCGGGGTCAAGGCAGGCGGAAACCGTCAGGAACTGCACGAAAAAATAAGACTGCACTCGCGGGCCGCCGCCGCTCAGGTAAAAAAATTCGGAAGACCTAACGACTTGATTAACCGCCTAAAAGCAGATATCGGCTTTAGAAAAGTCAATTTCGAAAAAGTGTTAAACCCGAAAAATTACGTCGGCCGCGCACCGCAACAGGTCGACGAATTCTTGAGAAGCATCGTGGAGCCGATCCGTAGAAGATATCGTAAGGAACTTAGTAGAAAAGTGGAACTGCATGTGTAAAAGGATTTTCGTATCGTGGATAGAAAAGAACTAATAGGACGCATTAAAGAAACCGCTTATCTTGAAGGCGATTTTGTCCTTCGCAGCGGCAAACGAAGTAAGTATTACCTTGATAAATACCTCTTCGAGACCTGCCCTGATATACTCAAAGCCCTCGGTGCCGAGTTCGCAAAATATCTAACCGATGATGTTACCCTGATAGCCGGTGCTGAGCTTGGTGGCGTGGCCTTGGCTGCCGCTACTGCTATGGAGACCGGCAAAAACTGGGTAATCATTCGCAACAGCAAAAAAGGTTACGGCACCGGCAAAATGGTCGAGGGCGTCTTAAAAAGCGGCGATGTGGTCTTATTAGTAGAGGACATTGCCACCACTGGCGGTCAGGTCCTCGAAGCCGCCAAAGTCATTACCGAAGCCGGCGCAATTGTCAAAGAGATTGTCTGCGTAATCGACCGCAAACAGGGGGCTGGCGAAAACATCACACAGGCCGGCTACAAATTCGAATCCATCCTCACAAAAAACGACCTCGGTATAAAAAACACAGATTAAGTTCAGTGGCAATCTTTTGCTTCTGGCTTGTTGTCGGTTCAGGGTGTTGGGCTGGGGATTTAGCCACCAGCAGGTTCCAGAATCAATATAGCATCTTCCCAACCGTCGGGCGTCGAAAAGGATTGAACACCCGCGTTTGGAAATCTGCCAATCGAAACTGAATTGCCGGTTTTCGGGTCAATCCAAAATGCGTTCACTTTCTTTCCTGCGGTAATTTTATTCATATTGACGGAAAAAAAGGTCTTGCTGCCTAAATAAACCATGATCCATTTGCCATCTTTATGACGGGCAGCCAGGTTCAAAACACGTCCGCTGGTTTTGCCGCCGCTTGCAAAAATCGATTGGTCCGGAACGAGGTACCACCATTCTTTTCGCGCCAGAAATATCTTCTTAAGGATGCCCATTTGGAAGGCACCGGGTGCATCCAGGGCCTTCTTCCATGTAGGCAGTACACGCCAACTATCGTTGTGGCCGTATGTGTGATGACCGCCGGCTAAGTATGAATAATAGGCCTGCCTGCGAATCCAAAGAGGGGTTACTTCAAATCCGTATTCGGAGCCTGCTTCATAGGCGCCTTCAGCCATTAAAACCGGCTTTACAGGCTTGAGGTTATAGTCCTTGGTCACCATAGGATAAATCAGCTTAACACCATTCCAGGTTTGCATTGAGTTGAAGGCCAGCCAATTCTCGTCGTGAATGAAGCTGGACGAGTATGGTGCGGGGTCCGGCTTAAAGGTAATAATATGAATCCCTCCGTCTCCTTCGCGAAGACCGGCAGCCAGCTCCCGAAGAATTGGAACAAACTCCTGTTTGGCCTCAGGCGTCATGGACCAGACAATATTGGGTACGTT
Source organism: Sedimentisphaerales bacterium (assembly GCA_035527155.1). GTDB lineage: Bacteria > Planctomycetota > Phycisphaerae > Sedimentisphaerales > Anaerobacaceae > CS2-K091. Next base: position 320 of record DATLBB010000080.1, on the reverse strand, counting down.
CCTGTACCGCTGAGCTAACCATTTTGCCCATGCCCGCCCATTCTTTAGTGTTATATACTTGCGGTACCGTTGGTGATAAAGAGTCACCGAGAAGACCAGGTTATTATCTCGGGCTGTCTGGATAACGGAATCCACATTCTTGAAGTATGCCTCGTTTGGCGTGAGGGGGTCGTTATTAATCCAGGGCTTTTGGCCGTACACGTTGGGTTGTGTGCCGTCACCAACGCCCATGAGCATCGCCTGAACAAAGGCAAAACCATTACTTCTTGTTTTTTCAAGAATTGTCCTGGCTTCGTCCAGAGTATATTCCCGAAAGATTT
>DATLBB010000079.1:0-9402 GCA_035527155.1 Sedimentisphaerales bacterium | reverse complement strand
GTGCCGGAGCTTCAGAGCTGCTTTTTAGTAGGTGTGTCATCCCAGTTGACGGAAGGTTCGGGCATTCTGGGCATAGCGGGCGAGGCGTATGCGAGCAAGAATATGTTGCGTGCGGCGGTGACGACATTTGCGATTAATTTTCCGTTTGGGTCTCTGTTGTGCATAACGCTTCCGTCGATAATCATTCCGGGTTCGGGCGCTTTGATTGCCGGTCTCAGGGCTTCGCTATGGGGACTTATATTAGCACCGAGTTTTAGTACATTGTCAGCGATGATGGTTCCACACAGTTTGACGCTGCTGCTCGAAGGGCACGCTTATGTTATCGCGGCGTTTTTTGGCGTGCTGGTTCTGGTTTATCTTTTCCGCAAGGCTGAAGGGCCGAGTGCAGGGACTCGATATGGCAGAGCGCTGCTGATGAATGTCAGGGGCAATTTGCTGGTTATAATCGTTCTGGCTGTCGCTGCGGTTTACGAGGCGATTGAGGTGATTTTGATGATGCTTTGGGCCGGACGTTGAATGTCAGCAGCAATTTACTTCTGATAATTGTTCTGGCTGTCGCAGCCGTTTACGAGGCGATAGAATTGATTTTGATGATGTTTTATGTCGGACGTTGAATGTCAGCAGCAATTTACTTCTGATAATCGTTCTGGCTGTCGCAGCCGTTTACGAGGCGATTGAGGTGATTTTGATGATGCTTTATGCCGGACGTTGAATGTCAGCGGGTGAGCAGTTCGAATTCTTCGCTGCTGAGTGATTGTCTGAGCTTTTGCAGGGCGAGCAGCTCGATTTGCCGGACCCTTTCCTTAGTCAGGCTGAGCTCTTCACCGATTTGCTTCAAGGTCTTTGTCTTCTTTTTTATGGGCGGGCCTGTCAGGCCAAAATGATTTAGAATTATATACTGTTCGCGTTCGTTAAGCTCATTCTTGATGACCTGGGCCAGACTTCGATGTGCTCGTTCGACAGCAGCGAGGTCTGCGGCGGCGGCATCTCTTAAATCCCGCTGGATATTGGAAAGTCGCGCTGCTCTTGTCCGGCTGAGTTGTGTACTCTTGCCGGACACCTTTGCATACTCTTTTGCGATGTTCAATGAGGCACGCTTGCTGAACCGAAAGCCGGTTGTGTAATCGAATTCCTCGACCGCCTTAATCAATGCAAAATTGCCCTTGCTTACCAGGTCGAGGAAACTCGCTCCACCCGCGAGGTGCCTGCCTGCGATGCTGACGACAAGGCGGAGGTTTGCTTCCACAATCATTTTTCTTATTGCTTCCGCCTCAGCAAAATAGTCTTCAATCTCTTTCAGGCGTTTGCTCGATACCCGGGCAGGTTTCATACCAGCCCTGCTTGTGCAAGCTAAATATTTTAAGTAATTGTATCTGCGGAAAAGCTCGCGTTCGCGTTCTCTATTAAGCACAGGAGTATCTTTTAGCGTCTGCAAATACTCCGGCAGGAGGTGCTCGCCGAGCAATTCGAACGGCTCAAAGCTTCCGGCGGAAGCGGGCTTTTCAACATCAAGCGGCCTTGCGAGAATCTTGCGCTTAGCGTCTTCCTCGAGGAATTCGTCACTGGGGATGAATTCGATTTTTTTGGCGAGAAGCGCCTTTGCTCTTCGCTGATTTATAATCCGGTATATCGAGCTTCTACTGCGATTGAAGCGTCTCATCAATTCCCTGACACTCGCTCCCTGTTTGAAGAGCTTATAGAGCTCGCCGGCCTGTGTCGAGTTGACTACGCCGGCCGGCCTTTTGAAAATGGGTTTGTCGGGATGGGCCTTTTCGTAGTTGGCGATTGTGTATCTGATGGTTTCGTGTGCTCTGCCGATTTTAGCCGCTATCTGATATATGACCTTGTGACGAGACATTCTGGTGTTTGCTGCAAGCGCCGCGGCTTGTTTTATAACAAGCTGCTTCTGGCTTTTTGTCAGCCTGTTAAAGGTTTTTGCTCTGGCAATAAGGTCCGGATTTGCCTGTATGAATCTATCGACGGCAGATTGCAGAAAGCCGAGACTCTTTTTCCGGCCCTCAAAAATGAACTTTCTTGCAGGCAGGCCTCTTTGTCGCCAGCGATGAATTGTTTTTGTAGAGACGGCGAAGGCGGCTGCGAGCTCTTCAATGCTATAAACTTTTTCGTTTTGCTCAGTGACCGGGCGGGCAAGCCGGCCGCTCAGCCTGGAAATGAAAATATGCAAATCGTCGGCGAGCTCGTCACCCTTTATCGGCTGCCCCTCTGGGGGGTCTTTCGGGTGAAAACCGGTGATGCGAAAACAGACAAAGTCGAAGGGATACTCCGTGTCGGTGTCGATAAGTGCAAGTAGCTTTTCGGCACCTTCGAGCTGGTTTAGGCACTGCTGTTGTGAGGCAAATCGAAGCTGGGCCAGCAACTGCGCCAAGTTTTCATTTTTTATCCATCGCATAATCGAAACTCGATTCTCGATTCTGGTAGGGAGCATCAAGCATCCCATTTTCCCAATATGACCAAGTGTCTATTTTACCAAATTGAACACAAAAAAAACAGCGTTTTTTTCCGCTGTTCTGTTTACCGCCGAGAAGTATCGAGGCCGTTAAGCTGGAACTTTACCAGGATTTTCATCAAAAAACACATCGCAACGGACAGAAAATGTGCTAAAATGGGTGTTTTCAAGGCCATTTGTTCGATTTTTTGCTTTCATAAGTGGGACATTCTGATGGATGAAAGACGCCGTTTTTTTTCAACTATCGCTCAACCATTACAGGCCATAGTAACAATATTGGTTCTTGTTGGAATTCTCTGGCAGGCCACTTCGGTCACAGCTGACGAAAGTGGTCCCGGTCGCCCGGATTCAGCTCAAGACCGTTCTGCCCTTCGGCCGGGTTACGTGCAAGGTGATGTGGTCAGCTATTCTTATGTGCCCAATAAACGATGGACGAGGCGCCAAGCGTGCGGCATTTTACCCTATCTTTGCGAGTACGGGCTCCAGAAACACCGGGACGGTACGCCGCTGCGGACCTATCACCAGGAGAATATTCGCCGTATTGATATGGTAAGTCGCTGGTCAACCGCTGTTATGCTCTATCCGCGTCGTCGTTCATATCGCGACGAAATCATAAATTTGATGATTCGCTGTTTCAAAAACCGCCAACTAATAATTTTGCGGGTTTACTGGTCACCCGGTGAGCCTGACCCGTATTCGCAGGCGGTGGATTTACTTGAAACACTATGGGCCAAAAGAAACAAGGTGCTTACCAGTCCTGAAGGCGACCGCGCCACCGGCCGGCAGCTCATCAATAACATTCTTATGATAAAGCTCGGCGATGAAGGTTTGGGCGCTTTCGGAACCGAGGGCCTGGAGCTGATTCACAAAAAATTTTACGACACCGTCAAGTATCGCGTTATGGACGGCAAAAAACCGTTTGCTCATATCAAGGCCTGGTACAATATGATTGGCTACTGGAACGGATGTTACGCGGCCACACAAAAAGACCTTGGCATTCATAAGCACCGCAAAATTCCCTCCAACGCTGAATTCATCGGCACCGACGTGTATCAGTGGTGGGGTCTGAAGTGGGCCCCGTTCGACCCGTACGGCCCCGGCATTACACGGGGGCAGGTCCAGCGTGTCGTCAATCACTGGCACCGCTACTTCACCAAATACTACGTGGACGGCCTGAAGATGGAAGCCAGCAAGAAACCCTCGCCCGAAAGCCAAAACGAAACACACGCAATGCTGGGAGCCATCGACCTGGCAAACGCACAGAACGCTATGATGTTCTTCATCGGCGTTTCAGCCCAAATCAAAGGCGTAACCTACACAACGCCGATAGAAACTATGGATGCTTATTATGACAACCTCAAAGCCGGTCCGTGGGTGGGACTGAGCTGGTGGTATTTCGGTGATTTCACTGACACAGAAGGCACGATACATTACGTTGATAAAGATCTTCGGCACTATACGGCCGCGCATCCAGAAGGTATTGCTTATCCGCAAGAGCAGCTCGACAAACTACACGAAGAATTCATCGCCTCCCGTATGCGGATGTTCGAGGATGTCGTCTACAATCAGTTTGGCCATTTGAATCCAAGGGATGGCCGATTTTAATTAGCTCGGCGTTTTCTACAGTAACTCTCAGGCGACGAGGCTTTTGGCTATATCGACGGCTGAGGCGGCATCGGGAGAATAGCCGTCGGCACCAATCTTGTCGGCGTAACCCTGGGTCACCGGTGCACCACCTATCACAATCTTGGCAGAGATGCCGGCATCTTTCAGGGCCTTTAGGGTCTTCTCCATACTCGGCATCGTTGTGGTCAAGAGAGCGCTCATACCAATCAACTGGGCATTGGCGGCTTTGGCCTGCTCAACAAACTTTTCGGGCCCGACATCGACACCGAGGTCAACGACTTCAAAGCCGGCTCCTTTCAGCATCATTGCCACTAAATTTTTGCCGATGTCGTGCAAATCACCCTGGACGGTCCCTATTAGGAACTTTCCAACCGGCTTAACGCCGGCCTTAACAAGCTCCGGCTCAAGTATTTCCATCGCCATTCTCATTGCGCGGGCGGCGATAAGCACTTCGGGTATGTAAAACTCATTCTTTTTGAAACGGGCGCCAACCACGTCCATACCTGCAATTAGCCCGCCATTGAGTACACTTTCGGCTGAAGTACCTTCATCAAGAGCTGCCTTGGTAATATCTACCGCAGCATTTTGGTCGCCTTTAATAATTGCCTCAGCCAATGCCTTCAAATCTGCCATTTCCGTTTACCTCAAAAAAACTGACACGTTTTTCACATTGAATTCAAAATTAGACACTATTGGGCAATCAAAGACAAGCCCTAAATTAAACTTTCCCGCTGCAAGAGCGTTTTTTTTTTATGAAATAACACGCTAATAGTATAAAAAAGCGAATTTATACTATTTGAAAAGAATTCAGAAAGTGATATAATGCCGGACTTTCTCGTTGCCTGATTGTTTGCCCTATATAAATAGGGCCTGGCAACAGATAAGTGGAAACTTTAGGTTTTTGTTGTGGTTTTGAGTTAGTTAAAAATTGAAAAAACACTAAATGCAGTAAGACAAACGAGATACGAAATATGAGTGACTATATAGTATTGGTCAAACAGGTTCCTGACGTAACGCAAATCACGGACAATGCGTTCGACGTTGAGACGGGCACACTTGTTCGGAGCCGGCTGGCGAGCGTAATCAACGAGCTGGACTCGCAGGCACTGGCTTTTGCAAACGAAATGAGGCGAAGCAGCAACGGTAAAGACGGCAAAGTCATTGCCTTAACAATGGGCCCGCCGATGGCTGAAGAAGTTCTGCGGTACAGCCTGAGCCGATGTGCCGATATCGTGGTGCTGTTGACGGACAGGTCTCTGGCCGGGGCAGATACCGTGGCGACGGCCAATCCGCTGGCATTTGCAGTCAGAAAGATAGTAAAAGACATACTCAAAGGAAGCAGCGATTATTACGTCGTCAGCGGGATGCAATCGGTGGACGGAGATACCGCTCAGGTACCGCCGCAAATCGCTGAGGAGCTGGGGCTGCCATGTATCGCTTATGTTACCGGTGCGGAGTTCAAGAATAAGCGTTTTGAATTCACGCGGATTATCAGCGGCGGCAGCCAGGTAGTCGCTGCGAAGAAAAAGCCGGTCGTAATAACGGTTGCCAAATATGAGTATCCTCTCTTTGCAACATTTGCGGCATCGCGGCAGGCCAACAGGACAGAGATTATTCGCTGGGGCAGCGATGATATCAAAGCAAACCACATTGGTGTTACAGGCTCCAAGACGAGCGTGATACGAGTTTTTCCGCCCGGCAAAAGCAGGAGAAAATGCGAGCATGTCAGTAACGCAAAATCATTGGCCAAGCTGCTTGTCGACAGCTTCAAGAGCGGCGATGACGAAGCTTCACAGGGCACCGAAGACCAAACAAGGCGCTACACTTTGCCAGGCAAACGAGCGGACAGGTTCGACAGGAGCTTTGAGGGCACAAAGAAAGAAAATGAAAGTTATAAAATCTTAACCGGCAAGCTCAAGGAACTGGGCATTACGGAGACAAGTCAGATTGACGAGGCTTGCAGGGAAAAGATTCTTGCTGTTTCGAAGGATTATTTCCGCAAGAAGGCGTTGGAAGATATGATAAACGGTCTTGAACTGTCCGAGCCGAGCTATACCGGCGAAGTCTGGGTCGTGGCCGAACACAGCGACGGTGAGGCACACCCGGCGACATTCGAGCTTATCGGCAAGGCCCGCGAGCTGGCGGATTCGCTGGAGACCAAAGTAGGTGTTGCTATAGCCGGCTATGAAATTGAGCCGATGGCAAAGGGATTAATCGCAGCCGGCGCGGACAATATCTATATTATCGAAGATAAGCTGCTCAGCGTATTCGACCCGACTGCGCATCACAAAGCTATCGCTGATGCAATAAGCAGCTACTGGCCGCAGATAGTTCTCTATGCAGCGACTCCACAGGGCAGAATGTTAGCACCGATGGTTTCATACAGGGTTGAGTGTGGCTTGACCGCGGACTGCACCGGGCTGAACATCAAGGACAGTTCACGAAATGGCCAGATAGGCATCCTGCTGCAAACCAGACCTGCGCTCGGTGGCAACGTTATGGCAACTATCCGGACGAAAAGTTCAAAGTCACAGATGGCGACGGCAAGGCCCGGCGTTATGAAGAGACTGCCGGCCGATGAGTCAAGAAAAGGGAAAGTCATCAGGCATAAAGTCGAGCTTTCCAAAGACGATGTTAGTCTGGAAATCCTGAAAACAGAGCTTGGCACCGGCGAGGTGAACTTTGAAGCTGATGTTATTGTGAGCGGCGGCAAGGGAATGCAAAGCAGGGACAACTACGAACGGCTCGTAAACTTACTTTGCAGCGGCTTAAGCAAAAGATTGGATACGGAAGTCGAAAGAGGCGCTTCGCGTGCGGCGGTGGAACAGGGCTTTGTCGAACGTGTGCACCAGGTCGGACAAACAGGCACTTCCATCGGGCCCAGAATTTACATCGCTCTGGGAATATCCGGTGCGATTCAGCATATGATAGGGGTTGCGAATACCGAGACTATCGTCGCGATTAACAGCGACCCAAACGCACCGATATTTAAGCAGTGCGATTACTATATTGTCGGAAGTGTCGAAGATACCATCCCGCAGTTGGTGCAGGCATTACAGGAGAGTTAGCCTGAAGTGAAATACGAAGCACGAAACCTGTCCTGAGCAGGGTCGAAGGATACGATATTCGGATTTATACGAGTCAGAGGTGGAATAAGAAGTGGCAAAAAATAACGAGTACAACAAGGTGTCGGTATTGGTAGTTGGAGCTGGGCCGGCCGGTCTGGCGTGTGCGATACAGCTCAAAAGCGAAAAGCCGGAGATTGACGTCTGCGTGATAGACAAATCAGCCGAGCCGGGTAATCATAACCTCTCCGGCGCAGTCTTAGAAGCGGAGGCGCTGCACAGGCTGCTTGATTCGGCTGCCGCCGGATGGCAGGATACCGAAGCTGCCAAAGATGTGTTGGGCAAAAAGGTCGACAAGGACAATGTGATGTTCTTCCTGGGAAAGAAGCTGTCGTTTAACATTTTCTTTATGATTAACCTTGCAAAGAGGCTTGGACTGAACTTCGGCCAAATGATTCACAAAGGCGATTACATCGTGTCGATAAGCAAGCTGACCAAATGGCTCGGTCAGATTGCAAAAGAGCTTGGCGTCGAAGTTCTGCCCGGCTTTGCGGGCGCAGATATTATTCTGGACGGCTCGAATGGGAAGGCGGCAGGTGTCAAGCTCGTCGACCAGGGGCTGGATAGAGAAGGCGGAAAGCTGCCGAACTTCGTGGCAGGCGAAATTATAAATTCCAAGTTCGTGGTGCTGGCTGAAGGATGCGACGGGCTTCTGACGGAACAATTTATAGACAAGGCTGGGCTTCAGAGACAATCGCCCCAGCTTTACTCGGTTGGGATTAAAGAGATTATAAAGGTAAGCAGTGAGCAGTACGAGAAATTCGGCGACGACCGTGTTGTTCACGCGATGGGGTATCCAATCTGGACGCCCTTTGTCGGGCCGGGGATGTTCGGCGGCGGCATCTGTTATCCGGTTGGAGACGACCATATTGCTGTGGGGATGATTGTCGGTGCGGACTGGAAATATTGCGACTTTAACCCGCAGGATGCGCTGACAAATTTCAAGAACCACCGCTTTATAAAGAACTTTATAGATGGAGGTGAGGTTGTAGAGGCAGGGGCAAAGATGATTCCCGAAGGGGGATACAACGCTGTTCCGAGGGACGCTGAGAGCGGCACTATCGGCAAAGGGAATGTGCTGATACTCGGTGACAGTGCCGGCTTTGTAAATATGCTCAAAATCAAGGGGCTGCATAACGCTATTGATTCGGGCATTAAAGCCGGGCAGGCGATTGCGGAGACTTTCGACAGGCCCGAAGCGGCGGCGGCCATGTATACCGAAAAGATTGAGCAATCGAATGTTATGGAGGAGATGCGGTCGGCGAAGAACTTCCGGCAGACAGTTGCGAAGTTCGGGCCTTTGCAGGGGATGCCGATTTCTATTCTTGGGGGACTATTGCCGAAATTCAATATTGAAAGAGACTTCGAGGCGATGAGAATAGCCGGATACCGGCCCAAACCGAACCAGCAGTTCGATAAAGATACGTTTACCGCGATGGCGGCGACCGAGCATCGTGAAGAGCAGCCATCACATTTGACAATTCTGGACCCGGAGGTTTGCAGGAGCAGATGCACACCGCTTTTCAACAGTCCGTGCATTACGTTCTGTCCGGCTGGTGTATATGAGACGATACACGATGAGGTTGAGCCGGCCAATGCTTCCAACTGTCTGCACTGTAAAACGTGCCAGAGGAAGTGTCCGTTCGATAATATCAGATGGACGGTCCCTGAAGGCGGCGGCGGACCACGATATAAGCGGATGTAAACCAATGCGTCATCCAGCAAATTGGGTTTGTTTGGGTTTGAATTGGCTTTGTTTTGGGTGAAATTGGCTTTGATTGGGTTCGTTTTGGCTTTGAATTGGCTTTGTTTGGCTTTGTTTTTCCCATGTGACCAAGTGTCCCAATTTTCATAATCCCTTGCCATTCCTTTATTTACACAAAACTTGACTTTTTGGAAATTGGCTTTGTTTTGCATAAAAAGTTTATAATTTCGTACGTAATCTTTCGTACTTGTCAGTGGCCAGGGCACAAGGGCATAAGTGCATAAGGCATAAGGGCATAAGGTATAAGTTGCCTGTTGCCAGATGGCAGACGACGGATGACAGACGACAGATGGTACTCTCTGAAACATAAATCCTAAATCCTAATATCTAAATCCTAAACAAATCCTAATTACCAAAATATAAATGTTCAAAATCTTGGCTATTCGACAGTAAATGGGTTTTTGTGTATCTGCTGATAC
>DATLBB010000078.1:0-6251 GCA_035527155.1 Sedimentisphaerales bacterium | reverse complement strand
GTCGGCTTTATGCTGCCGCTGTCACTGCCGATTTTGATCCTGGCAAGCTTCGTTGTCTCAAGGGCCGCGCTATCGGCAAACAACTATCGGATTGAAGTGAAGGCCCAGAAATGGCTTATATATCCGTCCTTGATTATCGTTTACGTATCTGTGCTCCTGGGATTACTCTTGTGGCCTTTGGGACTTCTTTTCCCTTTGGCGGAAGAATTAGAGCATACCATAAGAGAATCCAATGTCCGTTCCCGCGATCTCGGCTATGACCTTCCCTACTGGAGAATGGCTACGTCATTCATCATTGCTGGATTGGGTTTGTGGTGGATTATTTTGGGTGGCCTGCTTTTGAAATGGCGGCGTTTTCTTCAAATGCTGTTCAAACCTTTTACCGGCTGGTTCAGCCGAAAATGGGCGCTGATTTTACTCTTAATCGGACTTGCACTTATGATACCATCATTGGGACTGGGAATATGGTATTGGTCTGGATTGAGCATGCTTGTCAGACTCCGATGACCAGGGTGAATTTCTGGGCTACCGCGCCAGCAACCGTGACATCACCGAGCGCAAGAAGGCGGAAGCAGCACTGGCAGAGTCGTCGATTCGACGGAAATGATGAATTTATGGGAAAAGTCACATCATATAATTCTTATGGGACTATAGGTTTTGTATCAGACGAATGATTCTTTTAGCTGTAGAGATTTTTGTGGCGTTTTCGATTTTTGTCCAGGGAGAATCTGATGTTTTTATCTGAACAGTTGATTTGTCGGCTCCGATCGCAGCGGGAGTGTTGGCGATTATCATATCGAGGTTCTTTTCTTTCAGTTTCCTCTCAGCATTTGCCCGCAGATTTTTATCTTCGAGAGCAAAACCTACAACGATTTGATTTTTCTTTTTATGCATTCCCGCCCATTTTAGAATATCCACTGTGGGTTTCAATTTGATTGTAAGGAGTTTATCTTGTTTTTTGATTTTGTTTTTAGCCGACCGGAAAGGAGTATAATCAGCAACCGCGGCTGCCATAATGAGGCAATCGCAGCGAGGAAAATGTTTTTTAACGGCCCCGAACATCTCAGCGGCACTATCGACGCCGACAAATTCGACACCGACCGGCGGCTGTAAATCTGAAGCGCTGATAAGCGTCACCTTATGGCCGGCCTTTTGAGCTGCGCGAGTGAGCGCATAACCCATCATGCCGCTGCTCGCATTGGTGATAAAACGAACAGGGTCTATATATTCTCGTGTGCCGCCTGCTGTGATTAAAAGATGCATTTTGCTGAAGGTCTTATTTTTTCTTGCGTTTAATTTTAGACGAAATTTTTTCAATCGCCTTTAAAATATCCTTTGGCTCCGACATTCTGCCGACTCCTTCGGTACCGCAGGCTAGTCGTCCGGTTTGCGGCCCTGTTAGCCGAAAACCCATCTTTTTTATTGTCTTGATATTTCGCTGAACGGCTGTGTTCGCCCACATGTTACTGTTCATTGCAGGAGCTAAAAGTATCGGCTTGGCCGAAGCCGCGCAAAGCAGCGTACTAAGCAAATCATCACAAATGCCGTTTGCAATCTTGCCAATGATATTAGCCGTTGCAGGGGCCACGACAACAATATCGGCCCAGTCAACCAAAGCTATATGGTCGATTTCATATTCGCCCGGTATATCCCACAAACTCGTAAAAACGGCTGAGCGGGTAACGGCTTCGAAACTTTTGGGCCCAACGAGTTCGCAGGCGGCATTCGTCATTACCGTCTTTACCCTTACGCCGGCGGCGGTCAGCTTACTGGCCAAATCGACCGCCTTGTATGCAGCGATTCCGCCACTGACACCCAGCAAAATACTTAAATTTTTGACTCTTGGATTTGTCTTTTTTGCGGGCATTGCCAACTCGATTTCATTGACCGCGTAATTTCGTATCTCGTGAAACGTATCCTACGTTTCGCTTCACGTTTCACAATTGGCCTTTGGCATTCTTGGCGATTTTTTCAATCCACGGTTAAGCTTTTTCTTCATCTTTATTTTTAATCTCGCTGTCTTTGGTCTCGACGGTGATCTTGTCCTGCAGAATTTCCTGAATAGCGATTTCCAGCATTGTAAGGCCGTCGGCATCCTCAATCAGGGGCCGAGCACCCTGCACCAGCTCGTCCAGACGTTTTTGAATCAGTGCCGTTAATTTGAATCTACCCCCAACTTTATTGATTAGCTCGGTGCTCTTAAGCTCCTCTATCATTATTTTTTCTCCGGTTTACTTCAAAGCCTAAACACAAATTTACACAAATCCGTACTGATTCGCAGCTACTTTTTCTCAATTCTGCCGGCCGGTTCCCAAACGCCTTTTATCACTGGGGTCCCTGGATAATTTCTACCATCTCATTTACAGCCTGCTGCAAATCTTCGTTTATCACCATGTGTTTATAATATTGCCAGGCGGCAGCCATTTCTCCACTTGCCCCTTCCAATCTTTCTTCGGCGCTTTGACCATTTTCTCTGCCCCTGAGCTTCATACGCTCCGCCAATTCCCTTTGACTCGGCGGGAAAACAAAAATCATCACCGCATCCCGGTATATGCGCTTGACCTTTTTCGCACCTTGAACGTCGATTTCCAAAATAACTGTGCGGGCGTCTTGCAACGCCTCTTCTACCTTGTCCTTTGGTGTCCCGTATAGATGGCCGAACACCTCAGCATATTCCAAAAGCTCACCCTTATCGATCCGCCGCTGAAACTCATTCTCCGAGATAAACCAATAATCCCGCCCGTCAACTTCGGCCTGGCTCCTCGGCCGGGTAGTAACCGAGACACTAAGATAAACATTATTGAGCCGCTTAGCAACCTCTTTACAGATAGTGCTCTTGCCAACACCGGATGGGCCGCTCACTATCACCACTTTGCCATATCTGTCCTTTGTCTCGTTCATACTTTTGTTGTGTGTCACGTGCGTGTATTATCCGAAGAATATACGCAATACGAGATGTCACTCTACATTCTGAACCTGTTCTTTAATCCGGTCTATCTTGCACTTTATATCCACCACGCAGCTGGTAATCTCCGTATCAGATGACTTGCTGGCAATGGTATTGGCTTCTCTGAGCATCTCCTGGGCGATAAAGTCTAACTTGCGCCCGACCGGGTCGTCTGTCTGGCAGCTCTGCTCCAGTTGCTGCAGGTGCCAATCCAGCCGAGCAATCTCCTCAGATATATCTGACCTTTCGGCAAAGACCGCCACTTCTCTGGCAAGCGTTTCTTCATCCAATTTCAGTTTTGCACCCGTGAGCAGTTCGTTAACTCTCTTCTTTAGTTTCTCTGCGTATCTTTGTAGGACAACCGCACTGCGAGGACGTATTTGTCCAAGCTTCTGCTTTATTGCACTACAGTGTTTTGTTAAATCAGCTTCAAGAGCAGCTCCTTCGGCGGCGCGCATTTGTTTGAGCTTCTCTATTGCCTCCCCGCTGATTTCCAGGACGGCCTTCTTCATTTGTCCGACGGTTTTTTCATCCGGCGATGCCGGCTCCAATATCCCCGGCAGGTTAAGCAAGCCGCCAACGTCAATTGGGCATTTTATATCAGCCGAGGAGGCAATCCGACTCAATCTTTCCATAAGGGCCCGCAAAGCCGTCTCGTCTATATCAAAGAGCACTTTCGCTGAGGCATTCTTGAGCCGAAGCACATAATTTACTGTCCCGCGCGACAAATTTCTTCGCAGGAGCTTCTCAATATCTTCTTCCAGAAACGCTGCCACCTCCGGCAATTTTATATTGACCTTGAAATAACGGTTGTTGACCGTCTTGATTTCCACCGTGTAGGTTACGCCATTGAGCTGGCTCTCTGCGTCTCCATATCCGGTCATACTACTTATCATAGCCACTACACTTTCACACTAACTCGGCTAAATGCGCTTCCCTTTTTTATGGCGCACTTATGTAAATTTTCACCTTATGTCGGACGAATTTGCATCAGCACTTTCGCTGCCTGCTGTAGTCCCGACCTCGTCAAACGTCGATGGCGGCCCCGGACTACGTGTAGGCTCTGGAGGAGCGGTAGTTACCGGTGGTGCACCCTCGCCAAAATCGCTGATAGTTGGTTTGTAGAATTTGGCCATCACAACCGCAAGAGTAAGAAATATACCCACAAGCACTATTGTGACCCAGGTCAAAAAATCTCCGGTTTTGGAACCCAGAATCCCGCCGGCTATGCCGCCGCCAAGCGCCGCACTCAAACCGCCGCCTCTGCCTTTCTGAATCAAAATGATTAGAACAAGTGCCACCGCGCAAATCATAAAAAGCACAGCAACGACCTTCATAATAAAAGATACTGCCAACAATGGAAAAACAGTCATATTCGTTCCCCTTTCAATCGACTATTCACCGTTTTCTTACCATTGTAACGGAAATCGAACATTTGTCCTTATCTTTTTCAATAGTGAATAGCCAATTGTCAATTACACTGCCGCCCGAATTATCGCCGAAAAATCATCCGCCTTCAAACTTGCTCCGCCGACCAGCACGCCGTCAACATCCTGCTGCCCCATCAACTCTGCTGCATTGTCGGGCTTCACCGAGCCGCCGTAAAGAATGCGGATTTCCTCAGCTAATTGGGCATCGTACATTTCACCAAGAAGATTTCGTATAAAATCATGTGTCTCTTGTGCCTGCTGCGGCGTTGCTGTCAGGCCCGTCCCAATGGCCCAGACAGGTTCATACGCCATGGTCACCGCGGACACCTTCTCAGCACTTAGGCCGGCCAGACCTTTTGTTATCTGTCGAGTTATTACTTCGTTTGTCTTATCAACCTTGCGCTCTTCAAGCAGCTCGCCCACACATAATATCGGCAGGAGACCGCCGGAAATTGCAGCGGTAACTTTTTTATTTACTAACTCGTCAGTCTCACTAATAACGTGCCGGCGTTCCGAATGACCGCACAAGACATAGGTACAGCCGATATCCTTCAGCATCGACGCACTTATCTCCCCGGTAAAAGCGCCGTTTTGCTCAAAGTAAAAATCCTGCGCGCCCACCGCAACGTTCGATATACTAAGGGCCTTGAACACCATTTGCAAATAAACAAAAGGCGGAAAAACCGCCATGCTAACACTCTGACCAGCTATCTCAGAAGACACGGAAGCAATCTTCTCAGCCAGATTTACGCTGGTGTGACTGTCGGTGTTCATTTTCCAGTTGCCGGCCACAAATGGCTTTCTCATAAAAACTCTCCTAAAAACAGCTCATAGTTCATAGGTCATCGATGGACTATTAACAATGAACTACGAACACGATTAAAGCAATTCGGTTGCCCTCGGGAAACTGCCTAATATTGAAAGCTGCAGGCAATACTTACGGGTTTCTTCCAGTCCCTTTTGAACTTGTTTCTCCGTCCTGTGTCCAAGAAAATCCACGAAGAAATAGTATTCCCACTGTCTTTTCTTGCTCGGTCTGGATTCTATATTAGTTAGATTAATATCGTGTCGCTTGAAAACTTCGAGCACATCGGCTAAGGCGCCGGCCTTATGGGCGGTGCTAAACAATATAGCGGTTTTGTCTTCACCGGTCGGTCTTGAATCTTCTCGGCTGAGCACCAGAAATCTCGTCACGTTATTAGCAATATCCTCGATATTTTCGCAGATAATGCTCAGCCCGTATAACTCCGCTGCGACCTTGGAGCCAATCGCTGCCGTGCCCGGTTCTTCTGATGCCAGTTGCGCCGCCTTGGCAGTGGAAGCAACCGGGACAGTTTGTGCCTCCTTAAAAGTGGCGCTTAACCAGTTTCGGCACTGGGCGAATACTTCCGGCTTCGAGTAAATCTTCTCAATCTCTTCCAGCGCACAATTGCCTAAAAGATTATGATGAACTGCCATTAGAACCTCGGCACAGACTTTCACATCCGAATCTATCAGCGCATCGAGTGTCTCTATGACGCCGCCGCCCGTAGTATTCTCTACCGGTGCAAGACCCAAATCGCAATGCCCCTTGCTGACTTCATCAAAGATACTCATGATGTCCGTCAGCGGTTCGTATTCGACGCTCTGGCCGAATTTGAGCATAGCAGCAGTATGGCTGAAGCTGCCGCCGGGACCAAGATAGCCGATTCGCAACGGCCTCTCTAACACAAAAGAGCCGCTCATCAGCTCACGCCAAATCGCCACCAGGCACTTGTCCGGCAGCGGGCCCTTATTGGCCTCGGCAATCTTGGCCAACACCTCTTTTTCGCGGTCCGGTGCATAAACCGCCTTGCCGGCCTTATTCTTGAGCTTCCCTATCTCTACCACAACGC
>DATLBB010000077.1:0-4570 GCA_035527155.1 Sedimentisphaerales bacterium | reverse complement strand
GTATGGGAAAGTTAGTTTTAATATTCAGAACGGAAAGTTCGTAAACTGGAATATGACGTTGGGCGGCAAGTAAAGGATGGTTGATATGACAAAAGCAGAAACAATAGGCGCCGAGGACTGGAAGTGGAAGGTTCAATCTGCGGCCGGGAACATAATTGAGCATGTGCAGGTCAAAAAACAGATGAAGAATGATGCAAAGTTTCGAAAGGCGGTCAGTGAGGAATTGCAGAAGCGATTAGCTGAAACGCAAAAGGCCGTAATCGATACCAAGGAGGCCGTGAAGAAGGCATGAAGATTAAGCGTAGAAACTTTCTGAAAGCAGTTGGGGCGGCTTTGTTTGCCCCTGCGGTATTGGCAAAGGCTGATTTCGTTAAGACTAAGCCAAAAGAGGCAAACTCAGCTATTTGCAGTGGGCCTAATTATGCTTTATGGGAGGGTACTTGGTTTTTCTCTGATTCAAGTTTAATCCAATTTCGGAATAAAAATAACAAAGGTTTTTGGAATTGCATGAGCATTTCTAAAGATGATACGTTCGTTCGTTGGAAGCACTGGAAAGGTAAACTTTATTTGTATGGTAAATATCATGTTTGGGAAATATTGACAAATCCATTAAGAGTGCAACTTCTCGGCACTGGATGGTCAAATGATTTGGATTTGATGTAACAAAATAGCAAAAATACATAAAGATGGTGTGATCGGCACAGCCGCGGGCTTGGTACTACTCGCAGGAATCGCGGTCAACGATAGGCAAGCTGGATAGCCTGACCGACACCCAACCAGTATCCTGCACTATCTTTATGTAATCTTAAAAACTGAATAAGTATTTCAGAGACAATCGTAAAAACGAAGCTCTGTACAAACGCTATCAAAGGTTTGTGCAGAGCTTTTTTTATTTACGTGAAATCGCGGCGGTTAATTGCGATCCGAAACGCTGGCGGATTCCAGCGGGTAGTTTACGCCCAACGTAAATCCGGGGCGGCAAAAAGAAAGGGTAGTTCTATGACAAATGAAGAAAATGGTGGTTTCGATGCAGGAGCGTTTTTCGAAGAAGGTGTTGCGGAAGCCGGTATAGATCCGGAAGAGGTCGTAACCGATTCGCCGGATCCGGACGATTCGGCCAATGTTATCTCTCAAGTTGCAGAGGTTGCTGATAAAGCTGGATCCCAGGAAACGGCGGCGGCTGAAACAAAAACTGCCGATAAAGCAGGTCCGTCCGTCGAAGATGTGACGGCGGCTATCGAATCGACGAAAGAGACCGAGCAAGAGGTGGAAAGTGTAATCTCAGCACTCCTACCGAAGCAAACTGAACCCGAAGCAGCAAAAACAAAAACTGATTTCGAGCCGGGCAAATATGTTCCGGTTGAAGATCACATAAAGTTGCGGGCAAGGGCACAGGCTGCGGAACGCGAGGCCGAAGATTTAAGGCAGAGACTTGAGACTTCAACTACCCAGACGGGCGGGGTAAAGCCCGGTGAAGAAGCCGAAAAGTCACCGCTTGAAAAATTCGTCGATGATAATCCGGACGAGGAATTTACGCTTGCCGATATGCCGTTAAAGGTGCAACTCGCAGAGAGTAAGTTCCAGGAAGCCAAAGCACAGAAGGCCCAGCAGGCAAAGGAAAAGGCAGAGCTTATCGAACGCGAGAAGCAGGAGAAGCAATATCGCACTAAAGCTGCGATTAAGGCCATTACACAGAAGGCCGAGCAATCCGAAGCGGAATTTCGAAAGGCAAACCCCGATTACGAAGCCTTTGTTAAGCCTTTTGTCGCTAATAACATGCTGACCAACGAAGAGAGATTGGCATCTCTCAAAGACGACAATCCGGCGAAAAGGCTCTACGAAATCTGCAAGGCTAAGGCCGATGCGCTTCGCGGCGTTCTCGGCGTTACCGCAACTACAACTACAACTCCCGCAAAGAATACCACAACAAGTAAAGCACCGGCTGAAAACCCGGCGGATACAGATGAAGACGATATGACCGACGATGAGATTTTTGCTGCAATTGCAGCAGAGAATTTCAAAGCAGGTCAATAGTTAATATCGCTGCCTGCCAACTGTCGGTGCGGGAGTTAATATTATGGCAGCAACACAATTTGCAAGAGGCGGAACACATTCCACGCTCGTACCGCAGAGATGGTCAAAAGATGACTTCAAAACGGCATTCGAGCAGAATCCCTTACTGCCCTTCATAGGGACGGGACCAAACTCGATTATCCAGGTAAAGAACGATTTCCTGAAGGAACAAGGCGATAAGATCACCTTCGGGCTCCGAGCACTGTTGACCGGCGACGGCCAGGGTGACGACGGTTCGTACAGCGGTAATTCCGAGGCGATGGTCTACCACAACATGGATGTACAGCTCCATGAGAGAGGCCATTCGGTAGCATTGAACGGCAATATGACCGAGCAGTCGGCGTATAAGAAGCTCAGGCCCGATGGCATGGCTTCCCTGCGTGAATGGTCGGGCTTGGTCGATGGTGCCGATCTGATTTCAGCACTTTCCGGTCTTACAACCAAAAAGCATATCGCCGGCTGTCGTACAGGCGCTAACGCCGTCGATGCCTCCAGCGTGCAGATCGCCACGGTCAACCAGACCGCACTAACCAAGGGGGCTACGGCGACACGGTGGTTCGGCGGGGGTCAGATACTCACCTCTCCTTACACTATCGGCAGGGTCGCTACCGATGCACTGATTACTAATGCTTCAACGAATCATATGTTCGGCACCAATGTTATCGAGTACGTGCACCGCATGGCCGTTAAGACTGTGGATGGCAGCGGTAACGCTGTTACACCACTTCGCCCCATCTTGATTAAGGGCGGTTCGTATTACCTCATGCTGATCGACCAGATGCAGAAGAAACAGCTCCAGGCCGATAACAAGTGGATTAACGCGAACCTGAACGGACTTCCGCGTAACGTCAAGGATAACTGGATCTTCAGCGGCGCCGACGGCATGTGGGATGGCGTCGTAATCAAGACCGTCGATAAGATGCACCGCAGAAAGGGTGCGGGCGGAATTCTCGCTTCCGAGTGGTTCGATACGTCTTCCGACGTCTGCTACAACGGCGTCACAGTGGCGAGGGCATTGTTCCTCGGCTGTCAGGCCGCGTGCCTGGCTTGGGGCACTCTGTCTACCTGGAAGACGGGCTACAGCGATCCGCCTCACAACACCAAGTACACGGTCCATACCGACAAGATTTGCGGTATCAAGAAATCCGTATTCAACAGCGTTGATTTTGGCTGCATTGTGTGCGATACCGCGGTAATCAGCGATTGATTAACCCTTTACGTATAAGGATTTACGCGCTTTTATGAGCGAGTCTATCACAATTAGGACAAAGGGCAATTACATCAAGCCAATGTGGCGGCATGTAACCTTTATGGTGATGCCAAAACTTGGCTTGCTGTCCACAATTCGTGCATTTGTAGAGAGAGGCGGACATCATGTCGCCTCTCTCTATTGCATGAGAAACAGCCAGTCGAGCTTCAAACTTCATGGGACATTTACATCTTCGCCGTTTATCCGATGTCTTTCTGTACTTCTTTCCTTTTTCAGACGACATATAACGACGGAAGCATTCAGCCTTGACAAGTTTTCCTTGGGGGCTATCAAGGTACCGTCTGACCCCGATTTTTCTTTGAGGATTATTCAATTTTCGCAGATAACTTGCCTTGCCCTTATCAGTTTGCATATATCTATTATTGGCCTCATTGTGGCATTTCTTACATTGATTGTGCCGACCATCTTCACTGTTTCGATTTCGAGGAAAATTAGTAAGAACCTTAGATTTCTTGCAGGAAGAGCATTGTTTGTTTATGATTGTCTCAGACATGGCGGTCTCCTAAATAGATTGTCGTGTTTAGGGCCATCTTTCCAGCCACAAACTGGTAGATGGCTCGATTTATTTTCAGCAATTCTAACACATACCAACTTATTTTTCAAACAGAAACTTTTGTTTTTTAGCGCCAACGTAGCGCTTTCTGTTTTCGCAACCGGCGGGGACTGGTTTTGCAATCCTTTTCCAGTCCCTGCCAGATTTTATATTCGGGGTTAATTATGAGTATCGCGGTAATCACAGTCGAAACCAGGGTCCGCAAGATCACGCGCAGGGACAATACCACAGAATTAACCGACGCCGATCTCGATGCAATGATTTTGGAGGCTTGCAGGGAGATATCAAAGCGACTGTTATGCCTGAAAACCAATACGACCGGAACGCTTGCCGGAGACGGGACCGGCATTACAGCTCCTTCGGATATGGTCGAATCGGACTCGGCAATCGAGGAGTTGTATCTCAATTCAAATCTTCTGGACCGGATTACTTTCGCGGAATGGCGGGCGGGTAAAATCCAGGGCTATTGCTATCACAACGGTACGATATGTGTCACGCCGACCAGCGATAACGACCGCAGCTACACGCTTTATTACAGCACTATCCACGGCGCCTTGAGTACGAACCTTGAATTTGAAGATGATCTGAAAATGGCTGTTATCTGGCTGACCTGCAAAAAGGTCTACGACAACTATTTCTCTGAAAGTAATGTCCCGTCCCAAAAGGCGGAGATC
>DATLBB010000076.1:0-6749 GCA_035527155.1 Sedimentisphaerales bacterium | reverse complement strand
CCGCGCCGAACGACAGTGCCAAGGCCGTTCCTTATGCCCCCGACAGTCGTAATCGGGCCTGATGTTCAGATACCCTGGCCGCCCTACAGCGAACAGGTAGATTATGAAATCGAGCTCGCTGTGGTAATCGGCAAAATGGCCAAATGTATCAAGCCCGAAGACGCCCTCGATGCAGTTGCCGGCTATACCATCGCCAACGATGTGTCCGCCCGCAGTGTAACTTTCGCTAAAGACCGGGCCAAGCGCCCCTGGGACGAATTCTACGACTGGTTCAACGGCAAATGGTCGGACGGCTTCCTGCCGATGGGGCCGTACCTGCTGACTAAAGACGAGGTCCAGGACGTCCAAAATCTCGATATGCAGCTTACTGTAAACGGTAAAGTCCGCCAGAAGGCCAACACCTCGCAGATGATTTATCCGGTTGCCGATATCGTCTCGTTCTTAAGCCACATAATGACTTTAGAGCCGGGCGACGTCATTGCCACCGGCACGCCCGCCGGCGTAGCTATGGCCACCGGCGATTTCCTACAGCCCGGCGATACCATCGAATGCGCCATCGAAAACCTCGGCACGCTGACAAACACCCTCGGCCCTCAGCCGAAAAAATTCTACGAACCGCTGACGAGATAAGAGTAACATCGTTGCTTGTAACTGGTGATTAGTGACCTTGAGAGAAAAACGCTAATAGTATTTGAAAGGAACGGGAAAGTGAAAATGCTATGGCTTAAACCAAATTGCAGAGGATTGATTATCTTTGCAAGTCCGGCGGTAATATTATCCTTTCTTTGTCTTTTGTATGGACGAATTCTAAATGGTGATGCTGGTGCAGGATACGGTTATAATTGGGGCTTTATTTCGCTGTTTGCTGTTATAATGATACTATGCTGGCCCATATCAATGTATAGCGGCCGTATCATTAAATCAGAAAAAGCCCCAGCGCAGCTTGCTTTCGCCGTGCGGTTCTTCGTATTTGCGCCGGCTCTGACTGGACTGGTCTTCTTTGCTTTCATTCCGCTTTATCTGTTTTACATAATATTTGCCATCGTAATAAGTGTCCCCATGATTGTGTTATTGATGGTGAGTTTGTGGAGGTCGCATCCTGTCCTGTTCGCTGCTGTCGCCCTGATTATTGCGGGCCTGGTCTTCGCCGCATCCCTTCAAATATACGTTGCCCGCCCTCTCATGCTCATCGTTTACGTGATAGTGGCGCTTGTACTGAGTATGCCTGTGTTTACCTTAATCAACACGCCATTCAAAAGAACCGCGATGATATTATACATGCTTTTCCTCTGCGCATTGTTGGTGGTGTACAGCGTGCCCTTGACTCGGTACCATCGCTTTTACCGACAGTTGGCTCGGGTCAGACCCGGCCGCTACCTGGATCCCAGCGACCCCGGACCGATAGTCATAACAAAACGCCGCGGGCCCGGAATGACCTTCGCTCAGGTTGAGCAGATTATGCAGGCCTACCCAATGACAACCGGTAAAAAATGGTATCCTCCGCTCACCGGTCCTTCTGAAGATAGCACGCCCAATGACAAACCGGGTCGTGAAGACGTAAGTGCGCGTCGCGAGCTTGATGTCGTTGATGGCTGTGTCTATTACGGCACCCGCATAGTCGGTGATGCAGACGGCTGCGGTATGGAGTTCAGGAAAGGGCACGTCGTCCGTATCTGGCATCTGGATTAGTAAATAAACAAATCAGCCGGACATAAAACCAAGCGCAAGGTCAGCAAGAACAAAAGATGTCAAAGGAGTAAACATGGTCAATCCGGCGGGCCGAAACTGTAAGAGGAAAAGGCTCCATCTGTCTGTGGAGCCTTGTCTTTGGCGTCATCCGTGGTTGCTTTAGCCTGGGACTACATTGGTCGCACACGGCCGGCCTTTTTGGCCTTCGCCGATCTCATACTCAACCTTCTGCCCCTCATAAAGGGTGGCATAGCCGGTCGTCTTGATCTCAGAGTGGTGCACGAACACATCATCACCGCCGTCGTCGGGGGTGATAAATCCAAAGCCTTTTTTCCCACTAAACCATTTTACTGTACCTGCACTCACTACTTGACTCCTTTGGCCTTACAACTGGCCGTAAATTAACCTGTCTCTCACTCTTCTTTCTGTGAATATTCCTGAGAGACGAGGGAATATATCCTATAAAAGAAGTATTATACGGGAGATAGTCACCGGCTGGCAATAAAAAAAATTAAAAAAATCGCACCAAAAACCCCCAAAAATCCCGCGAAACACCGGCATAAATGCTTGTCATTCCTGCGAAACTTGTCCTGAACGAATTCATACTGAGCTTGTCGAAGTAGTCGAAGGAGCAGGAATCCAGTCTTTCGGCGATAAAGGCGGTTATTCGATTGTCGAAGCACTTATTGCAGTAAGCTTAGTGTCGAGAATCGCCTGTCCGCCCGCCTTGACTGCGGCCCGCAAATTAAATGCTCGTCTAAGTCTTCTTATTTGTCTTTGCGGAGTGTTCTATGCAGTAAGTGTCCCACGAAAATAATAATGACCAGCAGGGCCAGAAGTACCATCGTGGCGTAAGAGTTGTAGGATGCCACGCGTTCATGGAGCTGACGCAGAAAGAAGGCCCACCCTAAGATTGCCACATAAGTCCCTGCCAGAACAACCGTCAGATTAAGCCACACCCGCAGACCCAACAGAAAACCAATCACACACCCGACTACAGGCCCGGTCATCCAGAAAGGAAACCACACAAAAACAAATAATCCGATGAGACCATACCTTTGGATTGTACCCTTATGCGTCTCCGCCGCCATACGGATACGCTCGAATATCTTCTTGAGCCACTGGACTACCAATAGATGCCGCCAGCTCAGCACAAACAACGGATAGAAAATAAGCACTAATACGGTCTCAATCATCATACAGATGGGGATCACCGTAAGGTGTCCCAGGCCGAGCGTGTACCCAAAGGCCATCCCCGCCGCTCGCCCGAACATGATTTCCGTCGCCGTCATTCCAACCAGAACCTGCGATTCATCCGGTGACAGTAAAAACTTGATCCCAAGCCAGAAAGTGTATATCAATGCCAGCGCCACTCCCACCAGCAGAATACGCCCTTCTACAGTGGTCAGAAAAGTCGTTTTCAAACGGTTTCTATGTCCCGAATTCAGCTCGCTTGAAGATTGTTCGTTTTCTTCTTCCATGTTTTTAATGTCCGGTTTTGCCAACGATGGCAGGTAACACTTTTTTGGTCTTAGGTATTTTCCATCCTCGAAAATAAGCCGCCTGCCCCCTTGCTTAGAGCCTCTTAAACTCTAAGGGGGCCGCTCCCCGCATTCCAACGTAAAATGCGTTGTTAACATTACAGCACCATGATAACGGTTATCTGTTTTTAATTCAAGTGAAAGTTTTTCCGAGCCAGGCAAATCCAAAGCCGAAGCAATCTCCTTCCCAAATCCTTGGCCCGTTAGAAGTAAGGCGTATAAGCCTTGTTCACTTTCTAACTTGGCTGAAATTTGAAGTCACCCTCTGTCATTGCGAGGAGGCCGAAGGCCAACGTGGCAATCTTTACTTCATAATTCCTTATTCCTTGTTCTCCCAAGTGGGATGGCCAAGCCCAGATATTGGATATTCACCTTCTGATTCCCTGATCACCTGATAACCATTCTACATTCTCAATTCCCCTCGCCCCAACTAACAAAACAAAGGGCTGTGAGCTTAACGCCCACAGCCCTCTGTATAAAGATTTCACCGATGTCCACAGCTAACGCTGGTCGTGTGGAACCGTAACAGTCGCGCTGCTTTCTGCTCTATTTCCAGAATCATCAACGGCCTGATAGGTTATCGTGTAAACCCTGTCATTGCCGGTCCCACTGCGTTGGGCCCTCAAATAGATTGAGCCGTCATCACCTATTTGAATATCATCATCAGTACGGCCACTGCCTTTGGTGTTACTTTCGTTTATTGAGATACTAACAAGTGACACCCCCGGCATCGCATCGCACTTATCGCTTACCGTCCAGGTGGGCGTTATCTTGACCATCTGATGGCTCGGCGGCCACAGCGTTGTTGGATTGACTGACAAAGCAAATTCAGGCGGCGTCGTATCGACAACCGTTATCACAACATCGTCAGGCTCCGAATCCTTTGTTCCATCGTTCACGACTAATGTAATTACATATTCTCCCGGGCAGCCGTCTTCTAATGATACTGTCGGCGTAGCTCCTTGAGCGGGACTCTCGACAAAAGGCCCCGTCCAGGTATACGTTAGTAGGTCCCCGTCCAAATCATAGGAGCCGGTTCCGTCTAATGTAACCTTCGTTCCCTCGTTGGTATTGCACGCGCACTCGACAACCTTCTCAGGCCCGGCATCTGCAAGAGGCCGCGTATTGAAAAACTCGTATGCCCCCATATCGATTCGGCCACCAATCACACGCGGCTTGCCGTCTAAATCCGTCTCATTAGGCTCGGCTATATAATTCGGATCGCCAGTATCGATACATGGCGAACCGGGCAGAAGATGGTAATCACCTTCAATCCACAATCCATTTGCATCCCAATAACCCGGCTCAACAAACAAAGGCTCGGCATCAATATTGCCTCTTTCCCAATCCAGCGTACAGCCAGCAACCACGTATACTCCTGCGGCTCCGCCGTCCACGTCGCTGTAGTTCACGTTTATTATCGAAGGATACTCTATTTTCGTATGGTCAGTGCCAAAGGCCAAATATATTTCTCCGCCCTGTGTAGCTGTGTCGCCCCAGAGGATACAGTTGCTAAGTGTTGCATCACTTCCTCCATTGTACATCCCACCGCCATAGGAGCCAGCCGAGTTACCGCTGACCGTGCAGTTCGTTAGCGTTGAGCTGCTGCGGTAGTTGGACATGCAGCCACCGCTCTCTGACGCTACGTTTCCAGTGAACATACAGTTGACGAGTTCAGCGTTGCTAAATAAGTTGCGCATCGCGCCGCCGTTAGATGCAGAGTTGCCACTGAACATACAGTTCATAACCATCGGGCTGCTGGAGAATCTGTTGTACATCCCACCGCCATAGAAACCAGCCGAGTTGTTCGTGAATGTGCAGTTGGCCAGTGTTGCCATACTCAACCAGTCGTTGTACATCCCACCACCGCTCCCTTTCGCCGAGTTCTCGTTGAACGTGCAGTTTGTCAGGATCGGGCTGCTGTTGCTGTTGTACATCCCGCCGCCACCACCACCTGAGTTGTTGCCGTCCAGCGTGCAATTGACCAGTGTCGCATTAGTGTAGTCACTATATATTCCGCCACCGATGAAATTTGCGTAATTCCCTCTAAAAGTGCATTTCGTCAACTTTACAGTTCCGTAGGTGTTGCACATCGCTCCGCCGCTACCACCAGCGGAGTTTTCGGTGAATGTGCATTCCTCCAGCGTTGGACTAGTCCCATTGTTGAACATCCCGCCACCGCTAGCGGTCGCCTCATTACTGGTCAAGGTGCAGTTGATTAGAGTCGGGCTGTTATTACCGTTGAACATCCCGCCCCCATATTTGGCTATGTTTTCACTAAAAGTGCAGTTGGTTAGCATGGTGTTGCTATCATAATGGTTGTACATAGCTCCTCCACTATATGCTGTGTTCCTAGTAAATGTACAACTTGACACTGTTGGGCTGCCTCGGGAGTTGTACATCCCGCCACCCCAGTTCTCCGGACCATATATGGGTGGAGGGATTAATATTACTTTATCTTGGTTGAAGCTCTCTAACCGAGAGCTATATTCGGAACTTCCGCAGGTAATAGTGAAACCATCGAGGACAGCGGTTTCATCCATCCCACTGCCCGTCACCACATGATAGCTGTTCTCAGACCGGCAGGGATCGTTGAGTAAATCCTGTAGATCGTTGATGTCTCTGTCATTGTCCGCAAGGTCGCCGCTCAGGATGGTTTCGTATAGTGTGATGTCGCGGGCGTTGGGATCGGGTTCGCCTGCGCCGGGGTACCCGCCTTTAATTGTCACGCCATTTTTTAGCTGAAATGTTACTGACCGTGGGTTCGCCGGTGGCGGTTCTCCTGGTGGAGGTGGCGGTGGTGCTGATCCATGCGGTGGTGGTGGAGGCGGTGGCGGAGGTGGTGGTGGAGGTGGTGGTGGCGGCGGTGGGTAGTATACGCCTGGCTTATAAACGCCCTGCGCCACACGAATTTCATCGCCGCTGTAGGCAAAAGCGAGTGCGTCCTGAAGGTCGTTATAGGCATCAGCCCAGGAAGAGCCGTCATTTAGGCCGTTAGCATCTGCATCAACGTAGATTATGCTGGACTGAGTACAATCCGCAGGACAATTGCATCTGCTTTCCCAACTCTCACAAATGCCGTTACCACAATCGGAGCAGAGAAATAACCAGCCAATTATTTCAAGTTTGTTACAGTAGTCATCGAAAATATGAGGCGGATATATTTCGCCTAACCCTTCACAGCATTTGGAAATCAGTACCCCTTCTCCAGCTTCTTTGCAGCGCATCTCTTTGCAAGGCCAATGGCAACTAAAATCGCCCGGCCAGCATCCTCCTCCGTTGGGTTCACATTTGCAATAATAGTTCCACGCTTCACAGTCGCTGCCATCAGGGAAAACACAAGCACCGTATTGATTGCCTTGCTCATCGGTCCTGATTTCATATTCATATCCTTGCAATGTACAATACACTGCAGAAGGATCGGGAATAGCCTGAGCTACACCCGTCACGGCAAAAAGCAGAACTGGCAGTAAAACCCACTTTTTCATTTTTTCGCCCTTTCAAAAATTTATGATAAAT
>DATLBB010000075.1:0-2307 GCA_035527155.1 Sedimentisphaerales bacterium | reverse complement strand
GGGCACACCTCTTTTGAGGCGAAAATACCCTTGACAGCATACGCAGGAAGTTGCTAAATTACAACAACTTAGAATTTTTGGCGGCGTAGCTCAGCTGGTTAGAGCATGGGATTCATAAGCCCAGGGTCGTTGGTTCGAATCCAACCGCCGCTATTGGCGTGTATCTCGTGCAAGCGTGATTTGTATTGTGTCGCCACGGGCTTCGCCCTTGTCAAAACGAGATACGAAATACGAGCGACGAAATACAAATATTGCCCCCATCGTCTAGTGGCTTAGGATATCAGGTTCTCATCCTGGAGACAGGGGTTCGACTCCCCTTGGGGGTAGTTTTTATTAATTATTTTCCGGTTATAAAGGGATAGTCAAGCGGGCAAATAATGTTAGTGGACGAAGAGGAAGGCAGGGCATTTGGGTACAATTGGGGGAGATTGTGGGCGGTTGTCCTTGCGGTGCCCTTAGTTGGAGCGTACATTGTGTGGCGAGGCAGTAGGCTTGGCCTTGCGGATTGTATAGTTATTCCCATTGCTTTTCTTTTTCTTGCAATTCGTGGGATGCTGCCGATGTGTAAGGTGCTTCTGACGGAATCGGAAATTCATGTATCGTTTATGTTACCGAATCAACGTGGTGGGAAATTCCGGCATGATGAGATTGAAAGCTATACTGAGGTTGCAATAACAAGAAGGGGGAGAAGAATTTTGATTTGCGGATTTCTTCAACCAAAGGCGCGAAAGAGGCTTATACTTTCGCGTGCAGGAACGAAAGACTTCGAGGAGTTAAACTCGATTCTATCGGAGATGTTTCCTAAGCCGAGAGATCCCGGCAAACAGGTCACTGAGGGTGGTTTGCAAAGAAATGGTGATGATAGGGTTTCGCAAACAAATTAGATTCCATGTGACAGGCAATGTGCCTATTGGGGAGTTGTAGTGTGAGATCAATCCTTATTACCATTGTTCTGTTTTGCAGGTTTATACTATCGGCTAACGCACAAGATCACGCTGTTTTGAAGGGGCGGGTGCTGGCGGCGCGGTACGCGGGCAGCAGTGAAGAAGTGCCGATGACGGCGGTCTATTGTTTTGCGAGTGTGGCCGGCTCTGACAGCCAGGCCATTGGGTTCCGTACGTGGGAGACGCATCCCGTGGGATGGTATTATCTGCCGGGCGGCGCGGGTAACTATAGTATTGTTTTCTCTAACCCGGCCGGCTTTATGCGGCCTATTGTCCTGACTAACCAATTCGCCAGTTCCGGGAACACGGTCGATCGTATGGTCTCAGCCGTTTTTGACTATGGCGATTTCTACGAAGGGGCGTGGGACACGAAGGCGGCCACGGATTATTATCAAACGTTCATAGCCAGGGGGACGAGCATTACGCAGGTTGGCTTCAAGCTGGCGACCGATGGGGTGGATGGGGCCGGCCCAAAAGGGCAAAATATCCTCATATCTATCCACGAAAAGGGCAAGGGCACGCCGGATAAATGGAAGCAGATTGGGCCTGCAGCGGTGGTTCTGAATGTGGATTGCGGCGGACCGAAGAATTATTGGTGGTCGGCCGGCTGGGATTCCGGCCAGGTTCCAACAGAGCCGGGTAAAACATACGCAGTGCACCTCAAGGCCGAATCACAAGGTGGCAGCTTCCAGGCGTTCTGGAGACCGGATAATGATGATAAGTCGGATTGTTACCGTATAGGTCGGGAAGGAAAGGCTGGCTGGCAGGGGTGTAAGATGTGTATGGCAGTAAGCTCGGATTCCGATCGTTTGCTGATACCATATAACAAGCGGGTACAGAAAAAGTTTCTTGAGTTTGCGGGTTTTGATAAATCATGGTCACAGACCTATGTGGCGCAGGGCAGGAGTCTGGCGTCGGTTATTTTGTATGCGGCGACTTCGGGTGTGCAGCCTTCCCTGATGCGCCAGCGGGTCAAGGTTCGAGTCAGGCAGGGTGGTCCATCTGGGAAAGTAGTCGGCGTCGAGAAGATAGCTATCGGCAATGGGAATTATACCGGAGACGCTTCATGGGGTGTTTTCGGCGTGTCTTTTGCCCCGGGAGAAGTGCTGCTTGAACCCGGCAGGCTTTATGCTATCGAGTTTGAGTCAATTGAAAACTATAAAACACTGCATGGTTATGTGAATATCAAGGGCCAGGTCAGCGATGACAAGCCGGGTTTTAATCCCTATAAAAAAAGTCCTCCCGACAAGTACGAGCGGGGGACGGCATATCGCAGAGGGCGGCAGCGGCAGGATTTTGACCTGGATATGCAGATTATTGAGTATAAGTTCAGCGCGAAAGAATGGGAGCAGGCTGTTGAGGG
>DATLBB010000074.1:0-67695 GCA_035527155.1 Sedimentisphaerales bacterium | reverse complement strand
GAAATCACCCGTTTGGATATGAAGCTTTTGGCCGATATGCTCAACAAAAAAGCTTATAACGAAAAGGAGCTAAAGGCACTTCGAGGCTGGATTAACAGATACGTCGGCAGGCGACTGGAGCTGCGCGATGAGGCAGACAGCGAACGATTTAATATGAGTTTGGCAATGTACTTAATCGTTCGCGATCTGATGGCAGAGCTAAATGCGGTCGGCGGCGGCTTTATGAGCCAGTTGGAATGGGGCAGCGACCCGCGTGGAATTCCGCTCCCCGTTGCTGACGTGATGGAATCGTTCTTTAATAGCACGTTCGACCATAACGGACGCAAGCCCCCACTGCCATACGCCACCGAAGCCGACGTCCAGGGGTTACTCACGATGCTGTTTATGACATATCTGTCCGGTGGAAATCCGCCCCTGTTTATGGACTTCAGGAAGGTATGGGAAGCGTGGGAAATCAAAGAACTTGCCAAAAAAATCGGTCTCAAATCGCTGAATAAAAAAGCGGACTGGATAAACAGTGGCCTGGTTGATGGCGATAATTCCGGCAGCGCCGCATTCGATTGGGCGGCAGAACCCGGGGCATCCGTCAGGAACATTATGAATGGCGTCGGAATGCCTCTGGCCGATGTTTCCTATTTCCCCGGCGGCGGCAATTCGGTTACGTTTATGACACCGGCTGGTATCGAAGGCATCGCGGCCCGATGCGCTTACAGCAGCGCCACCGGATTGTTCAGTATGATTTGGGACGAGGCCCACACAACTGATGTTCCGAAAGAGCTTGCCAAAGCGATGTGTGAGCTGACAACTCCGACCTGGCCGCATACGTTTGTAGTCCCGAAATACGCAAGTATGTTTGAGTATAAGCAGTATCCGCCGGCCAATCACTTCCATATGACCTGGGATTTGCCGGTCGCCCGACTGCAATACTGGATGGATTTGACGGGGGTATTGAGCGTTACACCCTGGGCGGGGCGCCCCGCGTTCATCGAAGGTGTTGACAGGCCTCAGCCTTTGATTCACCTGATAAACGGCGGAGAGAATGCTTTCAAGCTGCTCGGAGGCCGCTAAAGCGGGGAACGAGAGACGAGTGACGAGTGACGAGGACAAACACCGCGACGATGGTTTTCATCCTGGTGACTTAGCCGATAGCGATTTTTTCACCCCTTAGCTGGAGAATATATTCAATAACGTCTCTTATGCTGATAATGCCGACCAGTTTTCCTTTTGACGTGATAGGGACCCTTCTAAAAACGTTCTTTTTCAAAAAGTCACAGACATCCAGCAGACTTTCGTCGGCATCGAAGAAAAGTGGAGGTTGCGTCATAAAATCATCAACTGTTTTTTGACATTCTTCCTCGCTGTCGTAGAACAGGCTTAGTACATCTTTTTCTGAAATAATCCCTATCAAGGTCAGATCGTCTTCGACCACAGGCAGACCTGATATGTCGTGTTTTGCTATAAGCTCGAGAACATCATATATTGGGGTGTCTGCCTTAACGCTGATTATATGTTTTGTCATTATGTCTTTTGCCGTGAGCATCCGGACTCCTTTTTAGTTAAATGGTTATCAGCATTAGCCGGTGATTGCTTTCCAGCTTTTATTTAGTTCTTCCATCAGTTTTATTACTTCACGAATCCCTTGAGGGTCCTTTTTTGTATTGGCTTCAGTCAGTCGCCTGTTCATAAATAAATAGAGTCTGCGAAGATTAATGGCTATTTCGCCGCCGGCATCGGTATCCAGGACCATATTGAGCTCATTGATTATGTCCTTTGCCCTGGCTATATATTTGCCCTTTTCTCCGTGGTTACCCGCCTCCAGTTCCTTAATTGCGAGTTTCATAAACTTGATTGCACCGTCGTAAAGCAGGACAATGAGCCGGCCTTTGCTTTGAGTGGTAACTGCCGTCTCCTGATATGCGGATACTTTCTTCATCGCTTTAATCCGTTATATGCTTGAAAGCTTTATATTCTTTTCAAGCAGCTGCCGCGAAGAAAACCGGATGGCGTTGCTTTCTGTCGGCGAATCTTGACTGTCGTCAGACAAGTTTGGCTTATTTATAGAGAGATGACTGTAGCTTTATGCCACAGCCATCTCTCCCAATTGCCTTAATATTCAAACCACCCGCTTCCACAGATGCATCTGTCCGGCACTAATTGAGCTTAGGCTCACTTAATAATTAGTACCGGCTTATCTGAGCAGTGTCAGCGCCATCTGCGGCATTGAATTCGCCTGTGCCAACATCGCGATACCAGCTTGTGCCAACACCTGCGTTCTGGTCATCTCCGCCATTTCCGTGGCAACGTCAACATCGGAAATTCGAGACTCTGATATCTGCAGGTTCTCAGCCTGGATGCCCAGGACGGATTCGGCGGCCTCCAGACGGTTCATCCAGTACCCGAGCTTCGAACGGTAGGTGTCCTTGGCGTTGATAGCGGTCTCTATGATCGTCAATGCGGCCTGTGCACCGGCGGCCGTTGACAGGTCGTTGCCAGTACCGGCAGCACCATTAGTTGCCTCGGTGAAATCAGCGTTTGCATTCCAGTTAGCGAGTGTGGTGGTGTTGGTGTCGCTGATAACAAGGTCCCTATTGATACCTCCTTCTCTTGCCTGCAGCTGTAGGGTGTAGCTCTGATAGGTCGAGCTGTACAGCGCGGTTGCAGCCGCATAACGCGTGCCATCAGCTTCCACCGCGTCGTTGATTTCCTCGACCAACTCGTTGAGGGTAATACCTGTGGCCGCATATGCATCAAGGTCAATATTGATTATCGCAGAAGTCTCTGTGGTAAGTGTGCCGAACCGGAACTCGAACTCATCCGTTCCAGTTCCACCGAATTCGGCGATTGATATATAGAGGTCATCAGCCGAGGCGACACTGTGATTGTGAGTGTGGGTTTCCTTGATTGCCGCCGTGGTACCGACGGTAAGTCCAGTGGCGGTCATCAACTCCGGCGTGACGGTGATCATGTCGGTGCTACCGACGTGGATGTCAATGCCCGTGGTTGAGTTCAGCAGTTGGTTCTCATTAAAGTCGGTACTCTCGGCAATCCGGGTGATCTCCAGGGACAACTGAGCATACTCATCGTTCATAATCGTCCGCTGGGGTGAAGAGTATGACCCTGTTGAGGCCTGCTCTGCCAGCTCCTTCATACGAATAAGAATGCTGTCGACCTCGGACATTGCACCTTCGGCCGTCTGAAGCATGCTGATGCCGTCGGCGGCGTTTCGCCCCGCCTGGTTGAGCACAGCGATGTCGGCGCGAAGCAGCTCTCGCACAGCCAGGCCGGCTGCATCGTCCTTGGCACTGTTTATGCGCAAGCCTGACGACAGCCTTTCGACCGATTTGGCAAGGGCATCATAGCTTCTACCCAGGTGCCTTGCAGCATTTGCCGCCATAAGGTTGTTCTTAATTGCTAACATATTTCTGACTCCTTAAAAAAATAGCTAACACTCTATTGGCTTTGTCAAATCCCCAATTTACTTACATCTAACGTGCAACGAACACGCCATAAAGCTTTACTGTCAATACCCATTATCGGTCAGGAAAGAGACGACTTTAGGAATTTGTTAATAGAAAAGGGCTACAAAATCATAAGACCTATAATCCTGATGAAATCGGGATGATTTGCAGGGAAGCTGCTAAAAATGGCAAAAAAACCAAAAAATCACGAAAATAAGCCGACTTCGCAAATTCCCAATTTTATAGTTTTACCGGACGTAAATACTTCCTTATTTATACACCGCTTTTGACAACAATTAAGGATAATTCTTGCTCAGACCGCTCCAAGCAGGTATAGTCCAGGCAATATATGCGGAAACAGGAAACACAAACTCAAAAAAGTCCCGAAAGCACCAAGGGGTGTCCCTCTCGGGAGGACGCCTCTCGGCGGACGCTGCTTGTATTTAATTGTTATGAGGCATGGGTATATCAGCTCAGGGTTTTGGGATATGACCTCGATATAATCGTAGGGCTTAAAGGCCGATACAAACCAACCTGGGATGAGCAGATGAGGCCGGTGCCGCCCAATTCACGGTTAATCACTTTACAGGAAGCGCAGCAGTCACAAACGAGCTACTATTGTATCATAACCCACAGCACAACTGACTTGCTTGATATTAAACACAGACCCGAGCCCCGGCTTATGGTCGTTCACTCCACGCTCGAGGGATGCGCGATGGAAGAAGGTTCTGATGATGCACCGCAAACTCTGAAAGAGACGCTGCATAAATACCTGAAATTAGTCGGCGGCCATGTAGTGGCTGTCTCTATGTTGAAGGGCAAATTGTGGGGTTTTACCGAGGACATCGTGCCCGTTGGGAGTGACCCGGACGATTATCTGCCGTATTCCGGGGAGATAGCCAGCGGTCTTCGCATTTCCAATTTTATTCAGATACGCAAACAGTATTTATTATGGGACCTTCACGAAAAGGCATTTGATGGGATACCGGTACGGATAGTCGGGCACAATCCGGATATGCGAGGTGTTAGAGCTGCTAATAGTTGGGACCATCTGAAAAGGACATTGCAGTCTCATCGATTTTACATCCATACTGCTAATCCGGAGCTTGAAGACGGATACAATATGGCCACAGTAGAGGCGATGGCTGCGGGGATGCCCGTTTTAGGCAACCGGCATCCCACTTCGCCTATCAAACACGGCATAAGTGGTTTCCTCAGCGACGACCCTGCTGAATTGCGCAAATATGCCGGTATGTTGCTCGAAGACAGGATTTTGGCGACAATGATGGGCAAAGAGGCCCGAAAGACCGCTATAGAGCGTTTCTCAATGACCGGTTTCAAAGAGGCTTTCCTGCGCTCCATTGAGACCGCCCGTCGGAAATGGAAGAAAAGAAAGCTTCATCGGTGATTTCTCGTGCGCTCCCGTTTCCCCTTCGAGGGCAAAGGCGCCAAAGTTATGGTTATGCCCCCGGGTAAATTCCTCCGGTTGGTCGCGTTCTTTTTCGTAATCTTTGAAGCCTTCAACGTCGCCGTCAATCCGGCCTGTCATTTTGAATTCACAGTTCGCAGCCGTGTCTTAGGAGGCAGTCGGCGGTGTGGTCGATGTCAGGGATGAGTTTTTCCATCTCGACAAAATAAAGCGGTTGTTGGTCCGCTGTGAAATTATCGGATGTTAGGTCGAGACAATCCTGCTCGCAACATATCCTTATGCTGATGTCGAGTGGCAGCGCACTTGATTCGCTTGAAAGAATCGAGATTACCGACCGTTATATCATCAAAGCCAACGGTGGCCACCCACAGGTACAGTACGACAGGAGATGGAACAAAGTAATTCCATCCACTCCGAGTCAAATCCTTTTTGGAGCCTTTTGTTATGAACTGTGGTCCGAGAAACAGTAAAACTGGTACTTTTTCACTATTGCCTGGCATACCGTAAGTCTCAACAAATATCCGTCCGTTATCCTTCAGAGAGTTGAACAAGACACGCAGTGATAATATGGGGTCTGAGACGTGATATATTACTCCCGAATATATGACAAAGTCATAAGCGTCACTAACATCCAGTTCATACAAGGAATGAGGTTTGCATTCCAAATTTGAGATCCCAAAAGCAGAGGCAAGATAATTGACCGTATTTGAGTACTTTACCACTTCTTCCAGAGCTGTGACCTCTGCGCCTAATGCAGAAAGAATCAGACTCGTACCGCCCGTCCATACTCCGACATCAAGGACTTTCTTTCCGCTTAAATCGTACGGAAGGGCGAAGTTGTCTATAAAATCAGCAATGATTTCGATATGTCTGTCAGCCATTTTGCCTTCGAGGGCAAAGTTGCCAAAGTCATGGTTATGCCCCCACGCAAATTTCACCGATAAGTCACGTTGTTCTTCGTAATCTTTGAAGCCTTCAACGTCGGGATCAGTCTGGCCTATCAATTTCTTGATATCCATCTCGAAAGTTTCCTTATACTTGTCAACTACATTTTTATAGGCGAAGTTATCTTTCATTATTTGCCTTAACTTTTGTCTTGTATCCATAGTTTTTGTCTTTCTTTTTCGTTGTTTTTATGTTCCTTTCAGCAGGTTTTATAGGATAATTGAATACTGGTTTTGCTCATTTTGAATTCACAGTTTGAAGCCGTGTCTTTCCAGCCAGTCGTCGGTTTCGTTCATAAGGTGCTGCTTTTGTTCCTCGGAGAGTTCCTATCCGCTGTCTTCTCGGCAGAGCTGACTGCCGGTGCACTTATTGAAATCGTTGTGTGTGGGGCAGAGGATATGCCTTGTTCGGCGTCCGGATAACCAAGCAGTTCTATCGCCTGCCAGTAGTCGTCGTTTTTGTGGAAATGTTTTAGAAGCTCCGGCGGCACCGGCAGCCGTGGAAGCGGTTGAATCAGACCAAGTTTTGCGCCGCGGGATTGTTTCCCTGTATCGCCGGTGATTTTTTCATAATCGTACCATTTATTGATAAAGTCCTCATCGAAATCAAGCTGCAGTTTTTCACAAATGATTTTCATCTGCCAGGCAGGCTCGGAAGTAAAGTCTTCGTAACGGGCAAACCCAATCCTGGCGCTGTGTTCGGCAAACCTCAGGTATCCCCGCAAGAACATCTCAACGGTTAATTTCCCGTGCATAAGCGCAAGCTTGCTCAAGCTGAGCCACTGGTCCAGGGGATGCCGCACGAGTGCGAGCTGTAGGACTTCAAAAGCAGGTTTAATCGCATCGGCCAACATCATTTTATATCCCGGCTGCTTGAGGAAGGGCACGGCTATAAAGTCAAGATGTCCCCAGTCGCGAATTACGAGGCTCCGTCCGGTCTCGGCGCAGCGGCTCTCAATGAGGCTGATAGCTTCAACGAAATCGACGTTTTTCTTCTCGCTGAGGGTGTGGATATCCTCCGTCGTCAGAAGATTGTGCCACTTGTGGGCCTGCGTTACAGGATTGAAGTATGCGCTGCCGAGTGGATGAATTTCGCTCAAAAGTACTATGTTGTTCATACAGCCCAGGCACTTGCAGACAAGTGTTCCCCCAGCGCGGGCAAGGTTGTGAAAGATACGGACAGGGGGCTTTTCTAATGAGTTTCTCGGTGTCCTCTGCTCCAACTGTTCAGGGGCCGGCTCAACGGAGGTTACAGAATGGATTTCTGCATCGGCACTGCCGCTTTGGTCATCCGAAGTAACTTGCTTAGCAGCAACCTCAACGCCGCGGCCTCGACACCATCGGTGCCACATTTCTCGATAGGCAGCTTCCACATTTCTAACGAACCTGTTTGTATTGCACAATGAAGCGCCGGCTATTGTCCTTCGCATTATAGCGCGCATTTCTGCAAGGGTCTCTCGTTTCGCTGCAAGCGCAGTGGCCCTGATAACATACTCCTGAGGCGTCGAGGTCGCCAGGAACCCCATACCAAAACGGGTCAATATCGTCAACCCGACTCTGGACATGTGATGCTGCCCGACCAGCGAGATTAGGGGTACGCCCATCCATAAGGCCTCGAAAGTTGTTGTCGTACCATTGTAAGGATAGGTATCCAGGGCAATGTCAATCTGGTTGTACATATTCAGATGTTCAACAGGCTTTTTTCCGCCATGGATTTCTATCCTATCAGAGTCGATACCAAGCTTTTCGAACTCGCTGTAATAATGATTCTGCAGCATTTTGTCTTGTCCACCTCTGAACTTGATTATAAAGCGGGAATTTTCATTTACTTTTAGAACTTCAGCCCAGATTGCTATAATAAGCGGGTTTATCTTACAGTTATTATTAAAAGAGCCGAAGGTGATATAACCATTCTTGAGTGCCGGTAGAGGTCCTACCGGCGGTGCAAAATCGACAGGTTTGTAGCAGAGAAAGCCATCCGGTAGATAGATAAGTTCCTCAGTGTGAAATTTTTGTGATTCAGGCGGGTCGGCCAATTCGTCTGTAAAACGATAATCGACCTGCTCCATTCCGGTCGTATCGGGAAATCCGAGGTAAGTAACCTGGATTGGAGCCGGCTTGTGTGCCAGCACAGGCAGACGATTGTTGCCCGTGTGGCCGGCAAGGTCCACCAAAATATCGATTTTGTCCTTTTGAATCATATCGACGACCTTCTGGTCGTCAACACCCCAGATGTTTCGGAAGTGGTCGAGCTTTGATTTTAGACGTTCGGTAACTGCGTCAGGGTAGTCAACGTTGCTATATCCAAAGATCTCTATCCCCTGGTGATTCTGCTCGTCGAGTAGTATTTCAAAGAAATGTGGGACCGGATGTGAATTAAAATCAGGTGAGATGTAACCGATTTGAAGCCGGCGGTCGGGGTCGGGGACATTGTCGTGAGATGTTCTTGCCAAAGTTACAGGAGCCTGAACCCGGGCCCAGTGCTTGTGCTCTTCAAAAAGCTCGCTGCGGTTTATTTCCGGCAGGTAATGCATATACAATATCAGATTAGAATGAACTAGGGGGTTGAAAGCGGTTTTTTCGACTGCTTTTATCAATATTTCTTTGGCCTCTTCGGTACGACCTATTCGGAGCAGGTGCATTCCATAGTTATTGAGCAAAATACCGCTATCAGGATTTTCCTCGAGGGCTTTCTGGCGATATTCCAATTCCTTTGCATATTGCTGTTTCTTTCGGTTGATATTTGCCAGCTCATTATACACGGCCCAATTCGGCTTAATTTTTAGAATATTCTCGTACCATTCCTCTGCCTTTTTAAACTTTCTGAGAGCAACTAAAATCACTGGAAGCATATACATTGCACCGATGTTTGAGGGGTCCTTCTTTATCATCTTACGAACAATTTCGATATTGTCATCAGTGATAAGAGCGCGAGCTTCTTCGATTCGACCGGACTTCACGGCATCCTGCGCTTTGACTAAAAATTTCGGCAGTTTGCCTTCAGATGCTCTAACGTGTATCTGACCGTCTTTGGAAATGGTAAATTGCACTTCGTCATTATCTAAACAGCCTCTCCTGGAGCTGGGGGACTGTCTCATCATTTGTTTCTTCTTTTTCTTCTTTTGGCGGTGCGAACGCTTTAATTTTGTATTTCGACCCATCCGGACCTTTCTTACAAAAAAGCCAGCTTAATCAAAATCTCTGTCTATCTGCTATAAAGTTGCTCGTGATAGACGGAAAGTTTTTTAGATTTGTTTATATCAGTATGTTTATTGAATGATTGGTGACAAACATCTCCTGTAGTTCGTTTAATCCGGCGTAACTATTGTCGTTTGTCAGCCTTTCGTTGGCAGGTGTGTTGTTTGCCCCCGCACTTTGATTCGCCGGGTCTTGTTGCTGGGCCCAGCCGTCTTGTAGCGATTGGTCTTTAAGGGCCTGTTGCTCTGATTGTTCCCCATCAGATAGCATGACTTCCAGCCGCTTTATCTCGATGCCGCAATCTGCAAGGTTTTGGATTATCTGCGGCAGTGCCTGCTCAACCTCATATTTGGTTTGTATCTTGCTGACTTCCAATAAGCCGGTGATTTCGTGTTCCTGCTGCTTGAATTCTATCAATACCTTCCCCAACTCAGGTGGATTGAGCCGGATGCTGATTTGCTGGTCGCCTTGGCGTAAAGAGCTGTGAATAGATTCCAGAATCTGGTCGGTAATGCTCGCAGAGTCAGTGCTGGGCGAAGTCTGAGATGGCAGATTATCGGCCTTTGCGGCCTCGGGAAACGCGGATGATTGCTCTGCAATGGCACTCTGGGCGTTATTAGCAGAGAGCATCTGCTCGAAACCTGAATTGGAGCTATTATTGGAGGTCGAGCTGCCGCGGTCTTTTATTTGGCCGGTGGATACCTGGAGTTGCGGACGATGCAGCATCTGGAAGGCATGGTTCGCTGGGGATTTGTCGCCCTGCTTTACGCCATCGTCGGAGACTACTTGATCTTGCAGAACGGGATTGATTTTGATGTCAACTGCTTTTTCGGCCATTAGTGGCGATTTTTCCGGACCAAGCCCGACAAGTTGAGACTGAAGACCGGAGGATTTGTCCTGAACCGGCGGGGAGTTGGGATTCAATACTGCCTTTTCGGCCATTAGTGGCGATTTTTCCGGACCAAGCCCGACAAGTTGGGACTGAAGATCAGAGGATTTGTCCTGAACCGGTGGGGAGTTGGGATTCAATGTCGATACTTTCTGGCCGTCGCCAACGACTGGCTTGCCTGCGATGGCAGGTTTGTTACTGGCAGTGGTTATTTTGTTGCCGGCTTCAACAAGAGTTTCAGGGATCAATTCTTTGCCGTTTTCCTGGCTGTTAAGGCCTTTTGTCATAAGTAATGTTCTGTTGGATGACTGTATTGTGCTCGTGTTTCCACCTTGATTGGAAGTCATATGTGAAGTGGCTTTGAACCCGATTTGGCCTTGGTCTATGGTTAAAAGGGCTTCGTTTTTGTGTAGTTTGGCAGTTTTTCCGGCTCCGGAAGGAATTATGTCCGGTCTTAAGTTGGTCAGCATTTGGGCAAGTTCATATCCGGCCTTAGGCCCTACTTTTCTGGCAATTCCTTCTTTGCCTTGCTCCGTGTTTAAGGAGTATTGAGCCAACCAAAGCTGGGCTATGCCTGGCTGGACGGCCTGGTTTTGCCCTTTTGCATTTCGGCTATCATTAGCTTTCTGGGGCACTTTAGTCGTAATTTCCTTGCGAAGCGTATGGCTAAACTGTCGCGAAGGTTCATTCTTGAGCCCGTTTTGGGGAGTAACAAAGGTATTGTCGACCGTTATTGTTCCACGGTCATTACTGAAAGGTGCATTATCAAGTGGATTTGGGGAAAATTGCTCGCTTTTGTTGACTGCTGCGGGCTTTGACGGAACTGGACCGGCAGCGCTTGTTTTTGCGAACATATTATCAATTGCCAACAAGTGGCTGTTCATACAGCAATCCCTATAAAAAACCAATGTATTTTGAGCAAGCGGCGTGCCAGTAGTCGCAAAAAAGGCTTTTGTTAGATGATAACTGCCTAATAATAAAGGATTTATGGAAATTGAAAAGATAACGATTGGTCC
Organism: Sedimentisphaerales bacterium; assembly: GCA_035527155.1. GTDB lineage: Bacteria > Planctomycetota > Phycisphaerae > Sedimentisphaerales > Anaerobacaceae > CS2-K091. The sequence goes on along the minus strand of DATLBB010000074.1, from coordinate 56,761 downwards.
TAAATGACCGGCTGTTAGCTGTTGTTGCGGAGAAATATTCCTTAGGAAGGGAAAGAATTTCCGGCTCAATTGAGGTGCAGGGAAAAGGCGTTACGGCGGGCGGGTGTGGGCCTGTTAAAAAAACCACGCGCTTGTATAGAAACCGGACGTCTGTGTGAAGCAGTAAATAGGCGGTTATTTGAGTTTTAGGCGGTTTTTAGCAAAGTTAAGCCGGTTAACGGATTGAAAACGGCCGGCTGTAAGTACCTGGCACGATTATTGCTGATATTTCTTGAAAAGTGAAGGTTTGTGCCTGTCTCGGCTTGGTATGGCTGTGGTTTCTTGCGCTAAGACGAGCCGAGCCAAGACGGGCCGAGCCAAGACGGGCAGGGATATCAGGGAACAAGGATGTCTAAAACGAGCAGTATAGTCGATTTAATTGAGGCCGGCATAAGGGCCGAAAGCCTTCGTCAGAGGGCCATCGCCAATAATATTGCCAATCTTGAGACTCCGGGATACCGCAGAATCGATGTCAAGTTCGAAGAGTTACTTGCAAAGGCTCTGAATTCGCCTGGTGTCGTTGATATGAGTGAAGTTGAGCCGCAGATTCATCAGCCCAAACAAACGCCGATAAAATCAAACGGCAATGATGTTAGTTTGGAAGGTGAAGTGGGACAAATGGTCAAAAATACCCTTCGTTACAAGGCGTATATTCGGCTGCTAAACAAGAAGTACAGCCAAATAGAATTGGCAATAGGCGTAAAATGATTAAGGATAAAGGATTATTGATTAGTGAAGCCCGTTAGATAGTGAAGCTTATCTCACGGGGTGAAAAGGCAGGACCAAACAATCATTTATCAATAATCATTGCGAAAATGGGAAGGATAAAGCAGATGGAAGTTAATAATACCTTCGGTCCTGTAGATATAGCGATTTCCGGCTTGCGGGCCCAGAGCAAACAGATAGAAGTGATTTCATCAAACGTTGCCAACGCTCGTACAACCGACGTCGGCAACGGCCAGCCTTACCGCAGGCTTGAGGCGGTGTTTGAAGCAGAGGACGGTGGTATCGGGGGCGTTAGCCTGGGCGAGATACTTATGGATATGAGCGATTTTCAGAGGATTTTCGACCCCGGTAACCCGAAGGCAGACCAATATGGTTATGTTGCGATGCCCAATGTTAATTTGCCCATAGAGATGATGAATTTGACTATTGCAACACGGGCGTATAAGGCCAACGCGGCGATTCTCAAACGCTATCAGCAAATGGTAGAAACTACACTGGAATTACTTAGATAAGCCGGGGAGTAAGCAATGATTAATCCAAACGCCAATATAAGTGGGGCCCCAAAAGCGATAAAGGACCTTTGGGGACAAAACTCGGTTTTGCAAAGGAACACTCCCGGTTCCATCGGGATGACAAAGGCGGACAATGCCAATACAAAGAAGTTGAATTTTGATAATACCGTTAAGGCTATTGAGAAATACATATCCAGGGTTGACGAAATTCAACAGTCTTCAGATATGTCCATAAAGGATTTATTGTCCGGCAAAAATGAGGATATTATCTCGGTGGTCTCAGCGGCGGCTAAAGCTGACATGAGTTTTAAGCTTCTTGTGGGCGTTAGAAACAAATTAATTGAGGCCTACAAGCAAACTATGAACATGCAGTTATGATGGATTCCCGTTGTGCCTGCATACGAGTCGGATTTTCCTGCGGACTTTTTGTAATGGCTGAACAATAACCAAAGGGTTTTAATGAACTTTTTTCAGAAGATAGCAGCAGTTTGGCAAAAGGTAAGCCTTGTTCAGCGGGCTTTGTTGATTGCCATTGTTCTGACCTTTATTGTGATTGGTGCGCTGCTCACTAACTGGGCACGACGACCGGACCTGAGAATGCTCTATCAGCAACTGTCCCCGGAAGAAGCGTCCAAGATTACGGAAAAAATCAATGACAAGTCTATCGTTTACGAATTGCGAAATGGCGGGACAAGTATCTACGTTCCGAAAGAAAAGGTCTACCAGCTTCGTCTGGATATGGCAAGAGAGGGACTTCCTGTAGGTGAGCAGGGTGGTTACAAAATATTTGATAATGAAAAAATCGGCGTCAGCCCATTCGTTCAAAACGTTAACCTCAAGCGGGCACTGCAGGAAGAACTTGCCAAGAGTATCCAAATGATAGATGGGGTTGTTCACTCGCGAGTCCATATTGTAACCTCTGAGCAGACGCTTTTTACACCTGAGGCCGGTAAGACCACTGCTTCAGTGGTTCTTCGACTAAAGCCGGGTTACAGATTAAGCTCCTTGAACATTGCGGCAATTACACATTTAGTGTCCGGCAGTGTTGAGGGACTGACATTTGAAAATGTAACCGTGATAGACGGTCAGGGACGTCTTCTTTCGAGTCAGTCGGACCAAACTCTGGCCAGCGGGGCGGGGACCGTTCAGGATTACAGGGAGAGGGTGGAGCAGAATTTGGCCAACAAGGTCGAAGATATGCTCACCGCTGTTTTAGGCCCTGGCCGGGCAACCGTGAGGGTCAGTGCCGTTATTGATATGAACAGCGTCAATATAGCAACGGAAACTTACGACCCAATCGCAAAAGTAGCCTCGAAGGAAGAGATTACAACTGGTTCGGAGACAGAGCCCGGGACTGCGTCAGCGTCCGGCTCGCCGGCTGCAACCGGCAGCACAAAGAAGGACGAAACAATTATTACAGAATACGAGGTTGGAAGAACTGTGAAGCAGGAGATTGTTCTGCCTGGCGAAATAAGGTCTCTTTCCGTTGCTGCTTTTGTTGACTTATCGGTGGCCGATGCCAATGAAGGAGGGGCCGGCGGCGGTAGCGCAATGATAATGGAGTTATCTGATGTGGAACAGATTATTAGAAATGCACTTGGTCTTAAGGAGAATGCCTCGCTGAAAGTGGTTAACGTCAAGTTTCATCGCCCTGATGTTGATGCGCTCGTTGACCAGGAACCGTCCAATTGGCCTCGTTATATGGCAATTGCTCGCCATACATCTTTGGGGATTATGGCCGTTTGTGCGCTGCTTGTTCTTCGGATGTTCAGAGGTGCCAGGAGAAAGGTTACATCGGAGGCAGGGCAATTGCCCGGGGCTGCCGGACCTGGTGGCCTTCTTCCATCTGGAGGTGAGAAACCTGAGTCATTAGTGTTGCGTAGACAAATAGCTGATGCCTTGCGGAGTAAACCTGGCCAGGTCAGGCAAGTGTTTGCCAGTTGGATCGAAGAAAGGGAGGCTTAAGTAAGTGGCATTGACGGGTAAACAGAAAGCTGCGATGCTATTGATGAGCCTCGATGCTGCTACTGCCGCTGAACTGCTCAAAGGTGTTAAACCCGACCTTGTTCAGGAAGTGGCAATGGAATTGGCATATCTGGATGCCGCCGGTTATCGCAGAGATAAGCAGAGTACCCAAGTTGCCCGGCAGTTTTGCAATTCGCTTCAGGCCGAAGAAGGATTTCAACATAAGAGCTTCTTGAAGGAAATGCTGAAAAGTACGGTCGGCGATGAGAAAGCAGAGCACATCCAGACACAGATACGGAATTTGCTACAGATACGCGACCCTTTTACACGTATTCGCTTCGTTGATTCGCGAACGCTCGCCTCGGTCCTGAAGAGAGAGCACCCTCGGGCTGCTGCTGCCGTTTTATCAGGACTGCCGGCAAAGAAAAGCTCCGATGTACTCAACCTTTTAGGCGAGGGTATCCGGCTCAGTGTCGTCAGCAGGATGACCACTTGTGAGAATATGACGGCGCAAGCAAAGGCGAGGATGGCAGAGACGGTGTGCGAGCGTCTCGATGCCGTTACGGTCGATAACACAAGTGAAGCTTTACCAACTCGCCTTGAACGGTCTTTAAGGAAGGTCGCCGTGATTTTGCGAAACCTGGGCGGAGAGCTTCGAGATTGTCTGCTTGGTGCAGTGCAGCGAAAAGACGACAAAGCCGGACTTCGGCGAGCTCAAACTTCGGCGAGCTCAGTCGAGTCGTCGAGTCGTGAAAGGAGGAGTACGGGCAGTTCACGAACCGCCCCTACGATACTCTGGGAAGATATACCGCAAGTGGCTGACAGATTGCTGCAAAGGGCCTTGAGTCGAGTTGATGAAAGGAAATTAGCCTTGGCATTGGTCGGGGCCGACTATTCGCTCGTGCAAAAGATAATGTCTAATATCTCCGAGCGAGCGACTGCGATAATTTGTGGGCTAAAACCCACCCTACCGGATGAGGAAGTATCGTGTGTATCAGCCGGCGGGAACAAAGATGTTGAAGAAGCAAGAGAGGAAATTGTCCACGTTTTGCGCGAGATGAATGAGAGGGATTAAGTAAGTAATGCTGACGGGTAGGCAAAAAGCTGCGATGCTGTTGATGAGTCTGGATACCCCGACTGCTGCCGAGCTGCTCAAGGGGCTCGAACCCGAAGAGATTCAGGAGATTGCCATAGAGCTTGCGCGAATTGATGCAGCGGAGCAGCACGATACCAGGGAACAAGCAAGGGTCATCCAGGAGTTCTGTAAATCACTTCAGGATAGTCAGACTCAGGCATTTAACATAAAAACTTTTCTCGGCGAGATGCTTGTAAGCATCCTTGGCAAAGAGCAGGCGAAGCAAATTCAATCTCAGATTAAAAAAGTTATGGTAAACAAAGACCTGTTTATGAATATTCGTTCGGCCAGCACCGACGAATTGGTTCTTGCACTGGAGGGTGAACACCCACAGACCGTTGCTGTCGTACTGTCGGAGCTGTCTCCCCAGAAAAGCCAGGAGGTTCTGTCACTTTTGGGTGAAGAAGTTCGTCTAAAAGCCGTCTGCAAAATGACCAATCCGGATGTGCTGGGAGCTGAAGTGAGGCAGCGGATGGCAACTATGGTTAACGAGCGGCTGAGGGATCTCAAAGGAGAGACCCTTGTCATAAGACCTGGAAGACGGGAACAAAATCTGCGAAAACTTGCTATTATGCTAAGTGGTCTGGAGAGAGACCTGCGAGACCAATTGGTTGGTGAGATAGGCAAACACGATGAGGAAACCGGTAAGACGGTGAGGAATTTGATGGTAACCTGGGAAGATATTCGGTCAGTAGCTGACAGGTCTCTGCAGGAAGCGCTGCGAACCGTGGATTCAGGCAAATTGGCGGTTGCGCTTTATGGGGCGGATGATGAGATCGCGCAAAAGATACGCTCAAATATATCTGAGCGGGCTGCGGCTATGCTTGATGAAGAAGCTTCACTGATGCAGGAGCCGCTGGAAAAAGAAGTTCTTGATGCGAGAGAGGAAGTTGTCGTGCCGCTGCGGGAAGCCAATGAGCAGGGCAAACTTAGAATGGTGGGGCGATAGCACAATGTCGCAGAATCTTACGGTCCATCTTGAGAAGCCAATTGTGTCGGTGAGAATCTTAGACGATTCGGCAAAGAAATCATTAATCACGGATTACGCAGAAAATAATGAAGAATTAAAATCCTTGGAATCAGCGAAATCTGCGATTAAGAACGTGGTTGCCAAGCTCAATCAATTTTACGACCGATTATTTGCCGAGCACAAAGAGGAAATTGCCAGACTTTCCGTGGAAATCGCCAGAAAGATTTTAGTGCAAAAAGTTCAGAATGGAGATTATGAAATAGAAGCTATTGTCAAAGAAGCACTTGAAAATGCTCCCACACGTCAGGATGTGGTCGTGCATTTGAATTCTGAAGACCATCTTCTGTGCCAGAAAGCGCAGCAAGATGAGCCGAATGGCAGCTTTGCCGGTATTAAGTTTGTTTCGGACCAAAATATTGGGCGGGCGGAATGTTTGCTGGAGACTCCAAAAGGAATAATCGAATCGTTGATTGAGGAGCATCTGGAACGAATCGGCAAAGCGCTTAAGACGGCGGAATAATTTATGACTGCGAATCAGCTTAGTAAATGCTCAATTGATTTTGAGAAATTTCACTCGGCACTGCAGGATGTGAATCTGTTAGATTGCCGCGGTTCGGTTGTGCGGGTCACAGGTCTGACGATTGAATCTAATGGTCCGGTAGTGGGCTTAGGTGAGCTTTGCGGTATCCATCTTCGCGATGGCCGGCGAGTGCTCGCTGAGGTCGTAGGTTTCCAGAACGACCACTTTATCCTGCTGCCTTTAGAGCATATAGAGGGCATATCACCGGGCGATACGGTAACTGCAAGAACTACCCCACGCTATATTAGTCTAAACGAAAGCATTCTCGGTAGAGTCGTAAATGGGTTAGGAGAGCCTATCGATGGTAAGGGACCGTTAGCAGGGACGGACAAGAAGCTATTGGATGCAGGCAGTCCGCCACCTTTGAGTCGCGAAAAGATTACACGTCCTTTGGCTTTAGGCATCAGGTCAATGGACGGGGTATTGACCTGCGGCAGGGGGCAGCGAATAGGCATCTTCTCGGGCAGCGGAGTGGGCAAGAGTGTTCTGCTCGGCGATATTGCCAATTCGAGCGATGCTGCCGTCAATGTTGTGGCGTTGATAGGCGAGCGTGGGCGAGAGGTCCGCGAATTTCTCGAGGCCGACCTTGGTGCAGAGGGCCTGGCACGCAGTGTTGTCGTCGTTGCCGCATCGGATTCGCCTCCCATTCAGCGGGTAAAGGCGGCATTCGTAGCTGTTACAATAGCCGAGTACTTCAGGGACAGGGGCATGAGCGTTTTATTTATGATGGACTCACTTACGCGGTTTGCACAGGCACAACGGGAAATAGGCCTTGCAGCGGGTGAGCCGCCGGCCACAAAGGGCTACTGTCCGAGCGTTTTTTCGGTGATGCCGAGACTTATCGAACGTCTGGGCTGTGCCGAGACCGGCAGCATCACAGGTATTCTGACAGTCCTGGTTGAAAACGATGATTTGACTGACCCTGTGGCTGATAGTGCCAAGAGTCTGCTGGATGGCCATATAGTGCTGTCAAGAAAATTGGCTGACAGGGGACATTATCCTGCTGTCGATATTTTACAAAGCATCAGCCGACTCATGCCGGCGGTGACGAGCAAAAAACACCAGCTTGCTGCACAGAAGCTCAAAGAAATATATGCCATTTATATTGACGCTGAAGATTTAATAAACATTGGTGCGTTTTCAGCGGGCAGCAATCGGCGTATCGATGGGGCGATAGCCCTGATTGAAAGGATAAACACCTTTCTCATTCAGCCTGTTCGAGAGAGAACCGATTTCGAAGAAACTGTCAGCCGGTTGACTGCTATTACACAATCGTGGGACCAACTGTTAAATACCGAGAGTTGAGAATTGGAAGTTAAATGAAGCGATTTGTTTGGCGTTTGCAGCGCGTCCTCGACATAAAGACAAAGAAGGAGCAAAAAATGAGAGCAGAACTGCTTGAGCTGACCGAAATGCTCGCTGAGACACGAGGCCGGCTGCTCATGCAGCAGAGAATATTGGAGGATGTAATCGCTGGTTTGGCAGAGGAAAATCCTAAGAAGCGATTAGGAAGGCAGGAATTCTTCTTGAGATATTCTGGGACAAGTGATGAGCAGGTTAAAAAACTCAAAGAAAAAACGAGCGAGCTGGAATCACGACAGAGAGAGAAGATTGCCGAGCTTTTAAAGGTCAGAAAGTTTAAAGAAGGTTTGGAAAGGTTAAGGGCCGAAGCAAAAATGCAATTTATAAAGGAACAGGAGAAACTTGAACAGAAAGAATTAGACGAGACGGCTTCAGTTTCATTCGCTCGAAATATGATACAGCGGGAAAGAGTAAGCAATAACAAGAGTTGAGATTTTGCGGTCCCGATAAGTTCGGGATGACGCGCAGAAAAAAGGAGAAAACCAGTGAGTAAGAAACTAATAATAATGATAGCGGCAGCGGGGCTGGTAAGCTTTGTTGGAGCGTTCCTCCTGGCATGGCTTACTAAAGCAGCGCCGGTAAGGGCGAGCGATGACTCGAGTCAGCCCGAACTTACTGCCTCCGATTCCGTTGCCAAGCCGGGGCTGCCGCAGCCGATAGGCACCGTTGGTACTGTGGATGACGTGACAAGGAAAACTATGACGGAAAAACGGCTCAAGAGTCTTGTCTTTGAGGTCCGCCAAAAGATGCAGGAGTATGACAATAAGCTGCAGACCTTTGAGCAACGAGAGCAGAGACTGCGAATCGCTCAGGATACGTTAAAAAAGGACATCGAGGACCTCAATAATCTGCGAATTGAGCTTGCTTCAATCGTTGCAAGTCTCAAGGAGCAGCGCGATAAGCTGCTTCAGACCAGAGTTGGGGTTGCCCGTGACGAAAAGACCAACCTGGTAAAAATAGCCGCCACTTATGACAAGATGGACTCCAGCAGTGCCGGTAAAATATTGACGAATATGTGTACAAAACAAGTACAAGGTACTGATGTTGTATGGGCGGCCGCCAGCCTCGATGACTCCGTGAAGATTCTGCACTATATGACCGAAAGGACAAAAGCCAAGGTATTAGCTGAGTTAGTCACTTCTGAGCCCACACTTGCAGCTCTTTTGTGCCGGAGATTGAAACAAATAACCGAGGTACAGTAGTTCTATGGACATTGCAACGATAATAGGAATACTTCTTGGTTTTGTGGTCATTACGACCGCCATTGTCGCTGGCGGTGGCTGGCAAATATTTATACATATCCCCTCGTTGGCCATCACTATGGGAGGAATGCTTTGTGCGACCCTCATACATTTTTCGCTGCCCCAGTTTTTGGGCATATTTTCGGTTATCAGGAAGACAATTATTGCAAAGATACCGCCTCAGTCGGAGCTGATTCAAAAGATGGTCAACTACGCGGCCATAAGCAGGCGTGATGGTCCACTGGCTCTGGACCAGGAGATTCAAAACATAGACAATTTGTTTTTCGCTAAGGGTCTGCAGATGCTCGTGGATGGACAGAATGCCGAGGACATTCAGGAATTATTGTCTATGGAAATCCAACACCTCCAGGAGCGCCATTCAACCGGTAAGAAGATATTAGAGTTTATGGGTTCGGCTGCTCCTGCTTTTGGGATGATAGGCACACTTATCGGTCTCATCCAGATGCTTAGAAGCCTGGACTCACCTGAATCGATTGGTGGAGGAATGGCGGTAGCTTTGATTACCACTTTCTACGGTGCATTAAGTGCTAATTTGATATTTATCCCATTAGCTGGAAAATTGGGGCTTTATTCCAAAGCGGAGTCCACCGCAATGGAAATGATTGTTGAAGGTATCATCGCTATTTCACGAGGTGATAACCCCACTACTGTTCGAGAAAAAATACAGATATTTGTTTCTCAGGGCAGGCGGGAAGAAGTCAAGGCTACCGTATAATGAGGAAAAGACAGTCCGAGGACGATGATACTCCGGGTGCACCGGAATGGATGGTCACTTTTAGTGATTGTATGACGCTTCTGCTGACGTTTTTTGTACTTCTTTTGAGTTTTTCATCCTTCGATAAGGCAATCTTTCAGCAATTAAAAGTAATTTTCGCCGATGCTCTGCCTGCGGCGACTCCGAAAGCCAAAAAGGATACGGATGCTTTTGTGCCTATAAAGCGAATCCAGGAACTGGATAAGCTGGACGAAGGCAGCGAAAAACCTACTTTAGTCAGGGGAACTAAGGAGAGAACAAAACAAGAAACAGACCCTGTGGATTTCCAACGTCAGAAGGTATTCTTAATCGAATCTAAAAGAATTTTTTGGGCTAAAGGCACAGCAATTTCGGCTGAAGGTCGCAATATTATGTCCATCCTGGCATCATTCTTAAAAGAGATGCCTAACCGCGTAGTAATCAGCGAAAATGGGCCGGACGACGACCGGGGCCGTGGGCAGTTTGGTCTGCCCAGGGCATGGGCGGTGTTAAAGTATCTTACAACAGAACAAAACCTTGACAGGAAACGGTTCAGCATCTCAGCAGAAAGCACTCTTGCCCCGCACCAGTTAGGCGCGAGCATAAGCTCAATTGCTGCGGGGGAACCGGAACACATGCTCGAGATAGTTTTATTAGAACGGAGTATTTACAATTGAGCCCTCAGAAGAAGTCAGCCGAGTCAGAAGGCCCAAAAGTCCCGGCCTATATCGTTACATTTTCAGATATAACGACGCTGTTGCTGACATTCTTTGTGATGCTGCTGGGTCTGGCGAATGTGATGGACCCGGAATTATTTTACAAAGGCCGGGGTTCATTTATGCAATCTATGAAAGAGCTCGGACTTGGCATGCTTTACAGCAGAAAGCGAGCGCCTGAATTCGGCAGTGTTAAAATCAAATACTTCATAGAAACTCCTGATAAGCAATTCCCCGGCAGGACCATACACGCAAAAGAAGAAGAGATTCGTCGACTTTTTAAAGAAGTACAGCGGTCTATGGAGACTATGCCTTCACAAATAGTGGCAAAAAAAACCAATTTTTCAGTAACCAATGTTCGCTTTCCTCCGGGCGAAGCAACCTTGAATGGGCCGGCAAAGAGGTTTTTGACCGAATTTTGCCTGGATTTACAGCATGACCGGAGTGATGAGGCCATCAAGCTCTACGTGCTTGGCTTGGCTCGCGATGAAGCTGCTGAGAAACAGCAGTGGATACTGTCAGCAGGGCGGGCCCAGGTAGTGGCTGACTTCCTGCGGGATACTTTGCCTTCAGCCTCCAATTGGCCTGTTTATTCGTGGGGGGCGGGACCCGGCGGCGACTGGGTAGGGCAAGATAGCCCGATTTCCAAACAGACACAGATATTAATCGCCGTTCTGAGGGCAGGCGATTAATTTCTCTGGCAACATCCCGCACCTATTAGGCTCTATATGTGTGGGATGCGAAGCTGTGTGCTTGTCAAGTTTTTCGACAATTTGTTCGATTATCCACCCGCCTTCGCGTTCAAATTGCTGCTAACACCATAGTAATACCCATTTTGGCGTTTCGGCACGGTATTTGCATACCAGACAAGTATAATCCCGCACCAATTAGGTGCAAGCCTAAGCTCAATTGGTGTGGGAGTGAAACTAAAAGATATATTTGGTGTGCTTTAGCGTGACGGGAAAAAGACAAAAAAACGTTGCGTTTCTGGTAACGGCTGCGATAGTCGGCGGTTTGCTCGTGGTCTGCCTGGGGCAATTCACCGCTGATGGGCCGGAATCAGGACCCGGCAAAGCTGCGTTTGGGTCGGTACCCGCCGGTGGCGGGTCGAAATTTGTAGCCGGCTCTCTGTTCGCAAGCGACCCAAATGTGCCTGCGAGAGCGGATGAGGGTTTTGGTGGCCGGGAGCTGTTCTTCAAAACGATGTTTATGGTTGTGCTCGTTGCTGTTCTGGGAGCAGCAGCGATTTACGTTTCAAAAAAGCTTCTGCCAAGGATTACTAACCTGCCGGGCAAAGAAATTCGCGTCGTCGAAACAGTCCACCTTGGACCACGCAAAACGGTACATCTGCTCAGAATAGGTCACCAATGGATTCTTATAGGCAGTACAAATGAAAATATCACAAAATTGGCTGACGTAACGGATGCGCTGGCGGCTCTATCTCCGCAGGAGCAGGAGAGGGATACTGTGAGGGTATAAATGGCTGATAAGCTTATTAGAATATCGTTTCTGTTGTTTGTTGTTTTGTTACCGGGCCGTTTCTCATTTGGCAGGGGTGTTAATACGGCCCGTCAATTACCGCTGCCGACAATGCCTGGCAGTATATCGGAAGAAAGTGCGCCCGTTGCCGGAGTCCCGAGCATCGGCGATTTGATGACTGTTATAGACAAGGCAACCACCAGCGAAGATAAAGACAAAGATTGGTCGACACCTGTCAAACTTGTAATCATCTTTACCGTTCTGGCGATTTTACCAAGTCTTCTGATGATGATGACATCGTTTACGAGAATAGTTATCGTTTTGGCCTTTGTTCGTCGCGCTTTGACCACACAAACCATACCACCCACCATTGCTGTCATAGGGCTGGCCTTATTTCTGACCATGTATACAATGGCACCAACATTTGCCAGGGTCAACACGGAATCAATTCAGCCTTATATTGCAGACCAGATTGATTTTCAAACGGCCGGAGCCAGGGCAGGCAATTGTATGAAGGAATTTATGCTTCGCCAGAGCAGAGAATCTGATTTGGCTCTTTTTGTGCAGATGGCCAAGATGAAGCCTCCTGCTAATGCGATGGATATCGGAATGCATATAGTAATCCCGGCATTTATTATCAGTGAATTTCGTACCGCATTTGAGATAGGCTGCCTTTTGTTTATTCCTTTTTTGCTGATAGATGTGGTAATAGCAAGTGTCTTGCTCAGTGCGGGTATGATGATGCTGCCGCCTATGATGATTTCCCTGCCTTTCAAGCTGATGCTGTTCATTCTTGTTGACGGATGGGGTTTGCTGGCGAAGAGTCTTAGCTTGGGTTTCAGATAAAGGGCTGGTAATTCATAACGTTTAACCAATCACCATTTAACCAATTGTGGCAGAGGCTTAGTTGATGGATAGTAATTTTATTCTTTTTTTGGGTCGTCGTACTCTCGAGACGGCCTTGTTTTTAGCTGCACCAATATTGTTGACCTGTATAGTGGTCGGCGTAGTCGTAACATTACTACAGGCAGTTACTTCCATACGCGATATGACTTTAACAGTAGTGCCCAAGCTCCTGGCTGTTGGTATCGTTACGCTGTTTTGCGGCGGCTGGATGCTTCAGGTGGTACTTAGATTTACAAACGAAATTTTTGGCCATATCCAGAATATCGGGCACTGACTTATGACGCTGATCTTCGAAAAAATGCTTGGCTTTGTAATGGTCTTGACAAGGATTTCAGCGTTTTTCCTCGTGCTTCCTGTCTTCGGTTGGAGGGCTATTCCCGTCAGGATAAAAGTCGGGCTCACCGTCATGGTGGCGATTTTCTTCTCCGCAATAACCCCTTTGGCCATCGAGCTCAAGCGCGTTTCTACATTGGAGGCGATTTTGCTGATAGCCAATGAAGCATCCTACGGTTTAGCTTTAGGATTAGTTGCTGCTGTTGTTTTTTCTGCCGTCAAGCTCAGCGGGCGGATTATCGAACGGCAGATGGGTTTGGCCATGGCCGAGATTTTAGACCCATTGACCGGTGAGAGTGTCCAGCCGCTGAGCAGCTTGTTGGAAATGATATTTATAATCCTGTTTCTAAGTGCCAATGGTCACCATTTGCTTTTGCTGATTATCTCCAGAAGTTACGAGGCATTTCCTGCTGGCAGCACCCCGACAGTAGCGGTCTTGACCGCAGGGGTAGTAAAAGCCGGCTCGGCAATGTTCATTGCCGGCCTAAAATTGGCCGCACCAATTTTGGCGGCGTTCCTGGTGTTGATGGTCGTATTAGCCGTGTTGGCCCGCATAGTGCCGGAGATGAATATCCTCTTCATAAGTCTCCCATTGCGTGTAGGCCTCGGCCTCTTAACCGTGACGATATTCTTGCCTTTTCTTAACGGATTCGTGGCTGAATTCGCCGATTGGGTGGGCAAACTGCTGCCCTTGTGAGTGTGATTGGTGATTGGTAACTGGTGATTATTTAACCAATAACCGTTTACCGATAACCAAAGATAGAGGATAGAGGATGCCAGAGAAGCCGGCTGCCGAAAGGACAGAACAGCCAACACAAAAGAAGTTAGAGAAAGCCAGGAAAAAAGGGCAGGTGCCGCAGAGCCAGGAATTAACGTCGATTGTGACGCTTCTGGCACTGATAGCGGTGATAGCTCTATTGAGTCCGAGTCTGCTGCGGTGGTTCATTGTGCAGGTCAAGCATGGCATGTCATGTGAAATTGATGTTTTCGCTGACAGCAAATCATTTTTGAATTTTTTCAACGCAAAAATTGTCGATTCGATACTTGTTGTCTGCCCCGTTCTTGCAGCTCTTTTTGCAGGCTCTGTTTTAGCTTGCGTTGCTATCAGCGGCCTGAATTTCGCACCGGAAGCCATAAGCTTGAAATTCAGTCAGCTAAATCCGGTAACAGGATTTGCCAAGCTCGTAAACGCCCGGTCTATGGTTAAACTCCTGGTTTCCATATTTAAATTGATTTTTGTCTCATTCATCGTCTGGTTCTATCTTCAGAGCAGGCTCAATATGCTCGCCAGCCTTCGATGGGCCTGGTCGGTACAGATACTTGCAGTTATCGCGAAGATAATACTTGGCCTTTTGATACGCGTTGGCATTGCGCTATTGGCAATAGGTCTTGCCGACGCCTTTTATCAGAAGTGGAAATACACCCAGGACCTGAAAATGACGCGGCAGGAAGTAAAACAAGAGCGCAAAGACATGGAAGGTTCCCCGGAGCTCAGAAGTCGAATCCGGAGGGTTCAGTTCGAGATGGCCAGGAAGCGCATGCTGCAGGAAGTGCCCAAGGCGAGTGTCGTCCTCGTCAACCCGACACACGTAGCTGTTGCGCTCCGCTACGATGCCAAGACAATGGAATCGCCCCTTCTGGTGGCCAAAGGGGCAGACCAGTTAGCGGAAAAAATCAGAGAAATCGCGCGGGCTTACGGTGTGCCTGTAATAAGAAAGCCGGACCTGGCAAGAACAATATATTCGACAGTGAAGCTCGGCGGTCCTATCCCCCAGACCTTATACGTGGCCGTAGCAGAGGTGTTGGCTATGATTTATCGGCTGCGGCGTAGGAAATAGACAGGGGCCGGTAGTAATCGGTCACTAATCATAACTCACTTGCATCATAAGACCGAGGGATGTCATCTGGTTTTGGAGCAAGGTTAAGGTTTTCTCGAGGCGGGTAAATTGTTGTATCAATCTTTCCTCACTTCGAGTAAGGCGGCGTTCTTCGAGCTCGATACTGTTTTCGATTTCCTCAATTATATCTTCGGTATGTTCTCTGCTTATCGGGATAGAGCCGGTTGCCGTCATTATCATTTTATCGATGGCCTCTTGAATAACGCCGGTAAAGCCCTGCTTTACACGGACCGTAGCAGTGTAAGTGCCTTCGCCCTGGCTTACGTCGACGCTGACCTGGAGGCCGTTCTCAGGATACACTGGGTTGCCGTTATCGTCGAATGTGCTGTCGCCCGTGACAATATTGCCGCTGTATGTTGCAGTGCGGTAGGTCTCTTCTGTTGAGAGTTTGATTTCGGCGCTGGTGATTTGTTCGCTGGCGTTAATCATGACCCTAACGTCGTAGCTGCCCGCTGTGGTATAATTACTACTGGCGCTGTAAAACTCGAGGGTATTGCTGTCCGAGCTTCCCGTTTTATCGGCCCCTATTATGGCAAGAGCGCCCAGATAATCTTCAGCTATAGCTTCATCAAAAACGTTTGAGTCCAAACTCAACAGACCGTCACGGTCAATCTCAAGGCCGAGGTGGAGGGGTAACAGGAAGGTGTCGATGTCTTCTATAAATCCACTGGTTTGGGAAATAATGGGCGTGCGAATGTTGTTCCTTATGGTTGAAACGATGTAATCTCCCATTAGCACGCCGGCGGTTTTTAGCTCATCATTGTAGCCGGTCTTTTCCTGAAGATAGACGACGACGGCATTGTAGGCCGTAATCATACTATTGATTTTTGCTGTGACCGATTTGATATTTCTTGTCAGAGTTATCTCCTCTCCACCGGCCTCGGTTGTATCGTGGAGGTGCAGTGTAACGCCGCTAATCACATCATCGACCGTATTTGAGCTTCTGTTGATGTAACCATCCTGTCCTTTTTCCTCTTCTGTGAAAACCCAATTCGAAGGGTCCGAAGGAGTGAGGCTGCTCGAGTCGATAACGAGCATATTAACGTCACCTGGTATATTGGTGAATTCAAATGTCATCGTACCGTTATTCGCTGTCAATTCATCACCACCTACTGTTATATCATCGGTAGAGACGTTCGGTAACAGCTCAAGTGCCGCCTGAACCTCGGCTGTGGTAGCGTTGTAGGCGATGGCAGCAGTTGTTTGCCCATCATACGTCAAGGTCCACGTGCCACTGGTTGCCTTGCTGATAAAGTCCAGATGCTGCACCTCGGCAACTGCTGAAGTTGAAGGAAAGCCGTCCACCTTGATCTTCGAGTCCTGAGCAGCCTGGCTTAGAGTAAAGTCTGCTGGTTGAAAATCGTCGTTAAGGCCCGATGCTGTTGTGCCGCCGCCTTCTGTTACGTCCCAATTTCCAACTTCATCAGGCAACGTCAGATCTGTGTCACCTGAGCCCGGGTCGTAAGTCAAAAGAATTGAAAGACTGCTCGTGCCGGAGGTATTATCTGTCAAAATAATTTCGCCATTCTCAAGAACCGCTTTAGCGATGCCGTCAAAAACATCATTAATCTCTGAAAGAAGATGGCCAACTGTGGTGTTTTCCGTAATATAGAAGGGGTCTACCTGGGTTATATCAGCGCCGTTATGGTCTGTACCAGTTATTTGAATCTGTTCGTCTCCCTGCAGACCGTTGTTCACAGTAAACTGGTCAAGCTCTGTTATCTTTGTGCTCAGAGTGGCGTTATCAGAATCCTTAGTAAGAGCCGATTTAGCTTGCCAGACTTCGGTACTGCCTGCATTTATGAAGATTTTGTAATCCGTGCCGGCCTCATTGCCATTCAGTACCAGATGGTAGGCGTCGTTGTAGTGCAGCAGACTTGCAGTAACGCCGGGATTGTTCGCATCGTTATTGATTAAGCCGACGAAATCCTCCAGTGTCGTATCAGATGTGGTCGTCAGAACCGTTTCCTTGTGGTTATATGAGTAAATAAAAGTTCCTGCTTCGACTAAATCTTCGACGTATTCAAGGCCGTTCGTGTGAACCCAACGCTCGGCAGTGGCCAATTGGTTGATTTCAACCGTGTGATTGCCTTCAAAAGCGTTATAGGACGCTTGAGCGGTCAATATGTCGGTGTCGCTGGAGGAGGCTGAAAAAGCACGAAGTTCATCTGCGTCCGAAAGTGATCGAACTGAGCTTCTTAAGCTGCTGAGCTTGCCTTCCAGGAGGTTCAGAGCGTTTGTTTTTTGCTCGTACCGGCTTTTGCTTTCTTCTAATTTATTGAGCTGACGGCGCTTAATTGCCATTAGTTGAGCGATGAGTGTGTTTGTGTCCAGGCCTGTTAACAGCCCTGGAAGACGTATAATTCCCATTTTTGTCTGCCTTTTTGCTCTCTAACGGTCTTACAAAGGTCTCCGAACACACATTACATGTGTACTATTCCAAACTCTATTTTCGGCAAAAGACACGTTCACTTAACTCGCAATCAAATATATCTAATATGACTATGGTAAGTCTGTACGGTCTTTTTGCCTTTGCGGACCTGATTTAGCTTCTCGGAAACGTCGGCTTTCTGAGTTTCGATGGCCAGGCGTAGTGTGTCGTATAGTTTCTTCAAATGCTCCCGCCGATTTTCAAATTCAGTTGACTCAAGAATTCCTGACTGTACGATTTTCCCTGCGAGAGAATCGGCTTGCTTGCTTAAAACCTCAATCCGTCTGCCGGCCGCGTTGCCCTGCCGCGCCAGCTCTATCTGCTTTTCCAACAGACTTTGCAGCTCATCCAGCAGATGTATTTGTTTATCGCCAATTACCTCAGTTTTACCGGTAATCATCTGGTTTGGACTCCGCCGTAAGGCGTCCCCGAGTGGACTGCCTGTTTTGCCTGGGCCAAACCGTGTTCGACTTCTTCCAGCAGATTAGCTGCATCCTGGTTGTCTCGGTCCAGAGTTAACATGTCCAGGAGGATTTTTTTGGACTGCTCAAGCCTGCCATCTTTCATATACAACGCCGCCAGAGGGAACATAACGGAGGCATCGCCCGGGTGCATATTCAAATACAGCTCCAGATAGTGGGTGACCTTGGCGAATGAGCCCATCTGGCAGGAGGTCTGAAAGAGCCCCAAAAGAGCTATAAGGTTGTCGGTGTCCAGCTCGAGGCATTTAAGATACATCTCAAAGGCCAGCTTGTAGTCGGCTCTTTGCTGTGCGACCATAGCGAGTCCGGCATAGGCCTTGGCGCAATTGGCGTCCAGCCGACAGGCTACCCTAAAGGCTGTTTCGGCGTCATCAAGAAGATTCTTTTGCAGGGCCACTGCTCCGAGCCCAACATAAGGACCTGGCTCATCAGGGCCCAAGACGGCTGCTTTGTCATAGTAGTGTTGTGCCTCTTCGTAGTTTCCGACAGAGGTGTAACAGTCACCAAGTTCCTGCAGAACTTCGTAACGCTGAGTTGAATCACGCTGTTGGCCGGTATCGCCTTGTGTTATGTCCATATCAGTTCTTTTCCTTCAGGTATTTGCTCTGCTCTTTCGAGTAATTCTATCGCCGAATTAAAACCCTTTTTTTCACGCTTGACCTTCGCCTCTAACTTCACGCTCATTGATTTATGACTGGTAACTCATGACTGGTATCCTGTGTTCTGCATCCACCGAGAGGTGTCCCCCCTGGGACTGCGACCCGGACCACGAGTCGCCGGTCACGCTTTCAGGTTCAAGCTGTGTGAAAATGTCGTTGATATTTATCAACTGGTTTTCCAGCGGATAGTTTTCCTCAACAAATCTGCGATACCATTGTGGTTCGTACTTATCGGAAAGAATCTGCTCGCAGAATTCTTCGGAGATGTTAAACAGGAATTCGGATGGAAACGCCTGCTCGGCGCCTGGAAAGTTATGGATAACCGGTTTCAGGCCGCAAGCCATACCTTCCAGCAGCCCCATACCATCGCCTTCAATGATGCTGGTGGAAACGATGTAGTGTTTGTCCTCAAGCCAGCAGTCCACATCTTCGGCGCCGCCTTCTTGCTTTCGCAGGAAAGCAGGGGGGGCAAAGAACACTACATCACGAAGCCCAAGAGCATCAACCATATACCTTAGATATTGTTCGAGAGCCGCATCCGCAAATTGTTCGCCAAAGAACAAACGGTACTCCGGGTCGATGTAGTGCAGCTTTTGCATACACTGCAGGACAAAAGCGGGATTCGTTACCATTCCCAGATTGCCCAAGAAGGCAATATTTTTGCCGCGTTGGCGATTTGTAAATGCAAATTTTTCGAGATTTACACCGTTGGGAACAGTAACTATCGACGTTGACTCATCGAGCTTAGGGACCGTTTGGGTAAGAGCGTCCCTGAAAAAGCTGTTGCCGACAGTAACAAGGATGTCGATATTGGCCCAGTTAACTTCTTTGGGCCACTGCTTATAGGCTTCGTGGTGCTGCAGTCTTATAATTTCAGAGCAAACTTTCGGCATCTTCGAGGCTGTTACTGCGAGATTGGCGCACTGCTCAAACCAGCAGATGTCGCTGGATTTCATCGATTCATACAGTTCTTTTTCTGTCTGGTCCTCAAAAAGATGTACTTCAAAGCGCCGTTTTATAAATTTGGTAATTTCGTTAAGAGACCTCATACCATCGCCGCCGCAGAAAAAAGACACCTTCGGCATTTTAGAACGGATTACTTCTATCATCGGTTCGAGGATTTTCTGGTCGGGGGCGATTTGGAGTGACTGTTGCAGAATTTCGATAGCGCCGCCCTTATTATCCTGGTCCAGGAGTGCGTTGGCGATTCTGTTAAGTATGTCCGTGTTCAATATGCCCATCTGCTCCATATCATCAAAAAGCTGTATAACTTCGTTTGCTTTGCCGACGGCAAGATATGCTTCTACCAGGTTCCGCAATATCTCGGCAGAGCCGCCATGCAAACTCCTGGCTTTGACGAAATGGTCGATGGCTTCATCGGGGCGGCCCAGGCAATACAGAATTGCTCCTGCGTCGTTCAGCGCCTGCACATCCTCCGGTGCTGTACGAAGATGTTCTTGAGCACAAGCGAGAGCTTCCGGATAATCGCCGTGTTCGGCTAATTCCACACTCCTCTGGTAAGGATTCGAATTCGTTGCCACTGTCATCTGCTTTGCTCCATATTTATGCGGTTCTCAAACCCACTATTTTGTGGTTGGAACCCCAGGATATATTTATAAACCTCTGGCCTAATAGCCACATCATAGTCATCGTGCAAATCCCGTGCCGTTAACCACAAGATGGGTATCCACGGGAAATTCTGCGGTTCCAAACGCACAATTTGTATGAATATCAAACATGTATGTCATTCTAAGAATCATCCTTTGGTTTTTAACCGTTGTTCTCAGCAGCCATCAGCCCCGTAAGTCCAACGGCTAACTGACGTCGGTCAGAGGAAATCCAGCAGCGACATAGACAGAAGTTTTGCAGCCATCGCCAACGACATTTGGTATAGAACCTCACGGCGAGAGAGATCAATCGCAAGTTGCGCGATATCGGCTTCCTCCAGGCGTGTCGTTTCATCCTCAGTGTTGTACTTCATATTTGTTAGATTGTCCTCGAGAGTGTCCAGAAAGTTTATTCTTGACCCTACGGTAGCTTGAGTCTGAGCAAAAAGGTTTTTTAGCTCATCCAGCGAATCAAATGAATTATTCAGCAGTTCCCGTGCTTGAGTATCGGTATGTCCTTTTACATTTTTCAGCACGTCCCGAATAGTAATGAGTGTGTTGAATATATCATGGGTCCCGGGTACCTCTACCAGCTCAACACCGGTACTGATTGTTCCCGCGGCATTGACATACAGGACTTTGCCGTCCGGATTTGTTATAGCCACGTTGGTCTTATCGCCGATGGGGATAGCAACTGCCGTTCCGCCGTCAATGGAAAGTTGCATCCCTCCATCCCGGTCTGTTGAAATTGCCGGCGCTCCGGCATCCAGGTCGACATCAGTAACTACCATCTCTGCAACGTTGGTCAGTGCCAGTGCACCGGTAAATTCAATGGTAATACCATTGGCATCATCAAGAAAATTGCCGGTACAAGTTACATCACCACTGCCAATGCTACCCAGAGTTTCCAACGCAGTTTCAACTTCAGCAGCAGTAGCATGGTAGCCAACATCAACTGACAGCGGCGCCGCAGCACCGAAGGCTATGTTAATATTGCCGGACGTAGGCGTCCCTCCCGTGATTGTAATGGTTTGCTTTTCGTTTACCGCGGCGGCCACGGTCAGCCAGGTAAAACCTGTAACACTCGATGTCCCTGTTCCGGCTGTAACGCCGGTATTGCCAAGAGTAAATTCCGGTGTACTGCGATCATTCGAACGAAAGATATTATCGCCCACATAAAGAGCTGATGATTCGACACCCGGAGCCACCTCTATATCCCGGTCCTCAAGGCTGCCCTGGTAAGTTACTTTTGTGATTTTTCCATCGACACGTGTTGCGACATAGGGTGCAGAGCTTGTCTTACCGCCCCCAAACAGGTATTGGCCCATACGTTTGGTATTGGCCAGCATAAGCATCTGTTCCAATTGTTCGTTGATTCCCTCTGCGGTGGTTTTTCTGCTCTCTGCGCTATAGGTGCCGCTGGTAATTTGAGTTAGACGTGATATCACTCCCTGAGGTCCTGTAAACCCTGATAACATATCCCCAATTATGTTCGAGGAAAGCTCCACAGTTCCAATAACATCCGAGAGGTTTTTTATGTAATTGCCCAGTAATCTTTCCTCTGAGTTGAGCCCTAAAATCCGGTACGCGGCGGATGGGCCGTCAGAGGCTCGATTTATCCGGGCGCCCGTAGATACTTGTTCCTGCAGGCGGGCCATTGCCTCGGAGTGCAAATTCAGTGCAAAGTTAATATTATTGTAAGTATTGCCTAATGTTCCGCTCATTGTCCTTGGGACTCCTTACGGAGAAACCTTTCAATCAAATCCTGCCCTTTACATTATGTCCATAAGGTTTGATATCGTAGACTGAACTACGCTCATATATTTCGCCATTGCGTGGTACATTTGTTCGAAGACCAACATTTGAGCTGCTTCCTCGTTGATGTCGACGTCGCTTATCTCGCTTTTTTGATTGGCAAAGTTTTGGATTATAAGCTCGATGTTGTCCTCTCGTATTTGTCTAATGGAAATTTCCTGACCTGTGTTTGAAACCAGCCGGCGATAAAACTCTCCGGGTGTCATACTGTTCAGGCTGCTTAGCGCCACGTCCTTCAAACCTGCCATTCGCAGGGCATTGGCGTTATCGGTCATATCCGCCCCTAAAGATGTCGCTATTCGCCTGGGTGTAGCAGATATGTCCGAACAAACTGCCATATCTGAAGCACTGCTGCCGGAAAAAAACGTATTTATTCCAACCGCTGACAGTAGTTCTGAAGTATCGGTGTCTGCAAACGCATCGACATCGAAGTTGTCACCTGCACCGAAATCACCGCCGGTGCTGAGAGATATTTTAATCCCGTTGCCGATATCGAGCGGACTGGCGTCATAACCGGAACCAATGTTAAGGGTGGCAATCACATCTCCGGCACCGCTGTCATCCTTCACTTCAAGCGTCAAGGTACCGTTGCCTACCGAGCCGGCGCCTGATACCGTAAACCTGAAAGTGTCGTTAGCTGTGCCTGTGTAGATGCCTGATACCGATATAGTTGGCGGCGATGCTCCGGTAAGAGTGCTGGCTGTAGGCGCAGACAAGACATAGGGGAGAAAATCGAATTTATAGCCCGTGACGGCTGTCATGCTCAGCTGATTTGATGAATTCACCGAAGCAGTCACATTAGCAACATTGCTTGTAATATAGCTGGCTATCTCGGTCAACGTATCAGACGAAGCGCCCTGTGAGACCGGAATCGCAGTTCGCACTACTGCCTCACTGCTTGTATTGATGACCCTGATGTACACGTAGCCGGCAGATACCGTGCTGAAATCGGATAAATCTCCACTTGTATTCGCCCAGCCGGTAAGTTGGGAAAACGACCCTTCCGAACCTGCTCCCTGCACATGGTATTGATTTATCTGTTGGATTATCCCGCTTGCTAAATCGTTTAGGTCATCGTGAACATCAGAGACAAGTGTGTTTCTTAGCGACAATAATCCGCCAAGCTCGCCGCCCTCGACGATTATATTATAATCGGTCATCCCGGCGATGGAAATACCCAGCTCCCCGTCTTCGTTTAAACCCACCTCGAATCCGCTGGCAGAGGTGCTTGTTACCACGGGTATTCCCGCAGCACTGACATCAACCACACCATATTCTCTGTTCTGAGTCTCGATATTAATCAATTCAGACAGTTCTGTTATGCTTTGGTCTCTTTGGTCACATAAGTTGTTGGCCTGCCCACCGGTTATTTCTATCTTTCCTATGTCACCATTTAGCTCGGCTATTCTGTCTATCAGCAAATTAATCTGCTCGACGGTATTTTCAGCTTCTAACCTGATATTGGTTTCCAGGGTGGTCAGAAATTCTCCTAATGCTCTGAATCGGTAAGCTAAAGTTTCTGCTTTGGTTACAGCCTGGTTTTGATAAATAATCTCTGCTGGATGAGCGCTAAGGTCTTGTAACGCGTTGAAAAAATCATCTATAACTGTGCTCAAGCCGCCACTGGCTGAAAGCTCTCCGAATGCACTCTCGACTGTGCGCAGCTTAGAAAATTCCTGCGAGACCTGACCTAATGACGACTGCTGTCGGAGCAGCTCCTGCTCCAAAAAGCGGTCGACCATTCTCGTGACGCCGGCAACATCGACGCCTCCCCCCACTTGAAGCGAGCCGACTTGCGACGAGTATGCTGGAGTCAGATTTATTCTCTGGCGGTGGTAGCCCTCAGTTGCCGCATTGGCAATATTGTTGCCGATTGTATCAAGGGCCTTCTGCGCCGCCTCAAAGCCGCTAAGACCTATGGAGAAACTATCCATTTTTGCACTCCGTTCGGGCCGCTATTTGTACCCTTACCATTTACAGTATTTTGCTCAAAACTGCAGATTAACAAAAGCCATATCGGGTTGCTCTTTGGTTGCACCATTGGAACCGTAGTAAACTGTCCCTGTATTCCCAAGATTGAAGACGCTTTTCAAAAGCATTCTGTTAAATCTGGCACAGTCTGACAAAAGCAGCGCTGTGCTCAAATGTTCTTTCTTAAGCTCTTTAATCAATGATGTTAGTTTTGCCTTCCTCCTGGTCACCTGTACTTGTTTTTCTTTTGGCAGGATGGCTTCGAGTGTAGACAGGGTCATTTGTTCGATATCATAGCCGAGGGCATTCGCCAATTCTTTTCGTACCGAATGCCTTTTTAATTCGTGGCTAAGGTTTCTGTCCGACTCGGCTTGGATGTGCTCAAGCAGGGTGCTCAGAGCGACGTCGTCGTGCTTGATAACCAGGCTGCGCAGCTCGTTTAGCCGCGATAGATTTTGCTGTATATGCTCAATATCTTCGTCGAGAATAACCAGCAGCTCCTCGACTTTTTCTTCTATTTTGATTGCTGTTGTTTTCATACGTTCTTATCCAGCGACTGCGTAGTTTTGTTAGTCTGGTCCGGATTAGTTAAAGTTTGGTAAATGTCCTTCCAGAGCCCCAGGCCGCCGTTGTCTGCGAGATGACGGGCCAGGTATAGCCAGAATATTCCCTCAATCTGTTTAGAAGCCCCATCTTCCTCAAAGCCCCAGTCGCCGATGGAATTTTTCATTTCGTCTAACAGCTTACCGAGTAAAACTGATTCAAAATCCTTGGCTGCTTGTTCCTTTTTCTGTTTTGCAATGCCATCGGCATTGTCTAAATTCCTCAGTCCCGAGAGGGATGCCCCTTGGCATAGCGCAGTCCCGAGAGGGATGCCCCCCGGCAGAAGTGATGCGGGTCCGGTTAATATCAAATTGGCGCTGTCCATTAAATTACTCCGCCGTTAGGCGTCCCCAAGCGGACTACATTATCACCAGTCTGGCTTGAAGGGCGCCGGCCTTTTTCAAAGCGTTAAATATCGTTATCAGGTCTGTTGGTGATGCCCCTATGGCGTTGAGCGTATGGGCCAGCTCAGAGACGGTTACTGTCCTGGGTACAGGAATCAGATGTCCCTCTTTCTCTTCGACTCCTATTATCGTCTCCAGAACTCTTTCTGTTGTGCCCGAGTCGGAGAAAGGAGCGGTCGGCTGAGAAACAACTTCGGTTTCTTTGATTTTCACAACGAGGCTGCCCTGGGAAATCGCCACTGCTGATATGCCCACATTTTCCCCGACCACAATCGTGCCGGTACGCTCGTTAATAACTACTACCGCGGGAATATCGACCTTGACATCGTCCTTTGTAATATCGTCGATAAAGCCGGCTATACCCGTCCGTCTAATTTCATTGGGGACTTTAACTTTGATGGTGCCGGCGTCAACTACTGCTGCACTGTCTGCATAAGTCTGGTTGATGGCCCTGCTGATTCGCTCTGCAGTTGTAAAATCGCTGTTTCTAAGATTAAGCGTGATAAGCCTGTCCCGAGAGGGATGCCCCTTGGCTTGGCCCGCGATGTATTCCACAAAGGTGGCAATTTCTTCCTTTTCGACTGTTGCACCGTCGGGAATTCGCCCGACCGTCTGGTGGTTCTTTGTGATGGAAGCCTTCTCGCCTGCTGCCGTCCAGCCGCCAATCGAGACTCCACCCTGGGCCACGGCATAAACCTGGCCGTCAAGACCTTTTAACGGTGTCGGCAGCAGCATTGCACCCTGAAGGCTTTTAGCATCTCCTATAGCAGAGACATCGACGTCAATTCGTGAGCCTTCGCGGGCAAAAGGTCCCAGCTCTGCTGTAACCATAACCACGGCAATATTGCCGCTTTTCAAGTCCGTTGGAGTAAGAACCAGTCCCGAATCCCTTAGTATATTCGTCAGCATTTGTCGCGACAGCAATGTGCTGTCGCCGGTTCCGGCCAGACCAACAACTAATCCGATACCTCTGAGCGGGTTGCTGCGAATCCCCTGAATATCAACAATGTCCTTGATTCGCTCACATTGTCCGGCATCAACCGTACTTAGCAGGATTAAAAACAAAAGTATTAGACGAGATTTCATAAGCTTTTACCTTCAAAAAAAATTGTGCAAATGACGTAATTAAAACGGCCAGATAATATCGAATATTCTGCCGAGCCAGCCTGGCCTGGTATATGGTGCAGAGATACCCGTGTTCTTGGTTACAATGCGAAAGTCTGCAACCTGTTCGCTCTTGACTGTGTTATCAAACGCAATATCGCTTGGCCTCACTATCCCGCTTACCTCAATGTTTTGTATGTCGCCTGCAATATTACGGCGACGCGCTCCAATAACCACAAGGTTGTGATTCGGCAGGATATCCACAACAACCACCGTGACACGGTCGATAAACTTGCGCTCGTCTTTGAAGTCAGCCTTGCTTTTTAGCTCATTCGTGGATTCAGCAGCCATGGTAAAACCGGGGATACGCGGTAGAAGATTATTATTTGGTGTGGTGATACCAAGCTCTCCATTAAAGGTGGTTGATTTGTCAACCTCCTTTTTCAAATCTCTTTTTGCTTTGTTATCTACCTTGCTGTCTTCACTAATCATAATTGTCAGGACGTCGCCTATGTTGCGGGCCACATCGTCGGCGTATAAATCCCCCATAACCTTGTCTCTTTTGGCCCAGATAGAATCCGCTTGTGAGTCAGCCATCGGCAGGACCGGGCACAGCAAAAAAACCGTTAAGATAAATACCAAGCTTGTTCTATTGTCCATTTTTTTCTCCTTTCAGATGACCGGTTCCACGGTCCCGTCTTCATTGATCCTGACTAAGATTATTCGTTGTGAGTTCAGGTTTCGCACCTTTATATATTCACCGGCCCGGCCCTCTTGTATAGCTTTGCCGATGGCCGTAACCAGAAGCAGCGGTCTTTTAATTCGAATAACAACATTCTGATTTCGCCCGACAATAACTGCGGGCTTGACAGGGCCAAACATATGCGGCTCAAGCACGGTCTTTGCAGGCACCCGGCGTTTGGTGATAAGGCCGTAAGGTGGCTTCCAATTAGCAGGCTCAGGCTCACTTGATGCGCTGCTTTCTATCTTGACATTCTCAGAGCTGATAATCGCACCTGCGGGAATGTCGACCAGCGTCACTGCTCTGCGGCAATTGTATTTTAAGCGGAAAGTTACTTCACGCTCCCCTGTCTGTTTGCCGTTCTGCATCACGGCAATCCGGACTTTAGCCTGGTTTCTTACGTTGCTTTTGACCGAACGAGGGGAAAATTTTATATCTTTGCTTTCTTCAGATACGGTCAAATCTTTCGGTGTCCGTATCGGCTCCCATTGGCAAACAGAACCGGCAGGTGGATTTTTTTTCAGAAACGCGCTCGCCAGCTCAACGAGTTCGCTGCCTTTGACAATTTTCTGCTGTCGTTTTACCGTTATTTTTTCCGCACCCGTTAATGTTACTTTTGACGCCGGGATTCCGTTGCAGGCCAATCTGCTCAGGACCATTGGCCTGTCGATGACGATTTCCTGGCCCGGCAATGAAATCCGACCTAAGGCAATTTTGCTTGCCTTGGCTAAAAGTCCGCCTTCGTGTGGATTGCCGCGTATTATGCTGACTTGACCCAGCCTGACAGTATCGTCCTTGATTATGACCTCTCTCGGCAGGTAAAGATGTAGAGTAGAATCCTTCTGTAAGTCATTGGCTTTGGTCTTCGCTGAGGTACTGCAAAAAAGTGTGCAGGTCATAAGTACACAGGTTACAAGTATGGTTGTGCTCTTATGTTCTTGTGCTCTTGTGCTCTTTCTTCTGCTCATAATGGTTCCTTATCTAACAATTTCATTTGCCGTTCGAAGCATATCGTCGCCTGCCCTTATTGTACGCGAGTTTATTTCGTATGCTCGCTGGGCGGTTATAAGGCTGACCAGTTCAGTAACCATCTGGACATTGGCTTTTTCCAGAAATCTCGATTGAATAGTGCCGAAACCCGCATCTCCTGCAGTGCCGGTTGTAGCGGTGCCGCTTGCCGGGGTCTCTGCCAGCAGATTGTCTCCTTCACTCGCAAGACCCGACGGATTAGGAAATCGGGCCAAATCAAGAGTACCTACAACTGATTGCGTTCCCCCGGAATCGGTAATATTAACACCTCCATCTTTTTCGATACTTACAGAGGTAGCGTCTGCTGGAATAGTAATCGCCGGCTCTAAGGTGTATCCGGTGGTAGTAACTAACTCACCGTTGGCATTAATTTGCAGTGATCCGTCGCGGGTATACCTTAGATCGCCATTCGGCAAAGTTACCTGAAGGAAGCCCTCGCCCGTAATAGCAATATCAAGAGCTCGGCCGGTATTCTGAAGCTCACCGGCGGTATGCACTTTGATTGTAGATATAGTTCGGACACCACTGCCTATTTCAATACCACCGGGAGAGTTTATGCCCGATGCCACTTCCGTGCCGGGTTCTTGCAGCGTGATGTAGAGCAAATCCCCAAAATTAATCTGGCTTCGCTTGAAACCGGTCGTGTTAATGTTGGCAAGATTATTGGCGATTACATCAACCATCATCTGCTGGGCGCTCATACCCGTCGCCGCAGTGGAAAATGCTCTTAACATAATTTTGTTCTCCTTATTTTGATAGTTCACAAATTCAAAAGTACGCCTTGTTTCTTTAAGCCATAGCTACACTCATAATACTGTCGGTGGCTTCCCCCTGCGCTGTGACGAACTTCATATTCGCTTCGTAGAGTCTGGATACCATCAGCATGTCCACTAATTCGTCTATCATCTTAACGTTGGATGCCTCCTGGTAGCCTTGTTTTACAACTATATTTTCGGCTGCAACCGGTGTTATATCCTGCTCCGGCATCTGGTAGCAGTTATCGCCGGCCGGTACAAGTGTGTCTTCGTTGTCTGGGAAATCAACAAATCTGAATTTTCCTATGCTTATACCGCCGGAGCTGATGTTGCCGTCGCTTGCGACATTCAGTTGTGCCGGAGCCACACCGCTCGGTATCGTGATTGGCCCGGCTTCGCCTGATACAATCCTTCCCACTGAATCCACTATTTGCCCATTTTGATTCGCATGGAATACGCCGTTGCGGGTATAAAGCGGACCTTCGGGTGTCTCTATCACAAAGAAACCTTTGCCATACAGCGCAAAGTCCAGTGGCCGACCTGTCTCTACAATATTGCCCTGGGAAAAATCAAATACCGAATCCAGGTCAAGGCTGCCGGGAGAATAAGTTTGCACCCCCGTCCCTTGTGCCTCGAGGGATTTTGAAAAAGCGTTGCATCTACGCTTGTATCCGACCGTGCTGACGTTGGCCAGATTGTGCGCAATTATATCAAATTCCCGCGTCAGCGCGTCAATGGTTGTACTAACCTGGGTTGTAATTTCAGCCATTTTGAGCTCCTTGCACAGCTACAGGCTCCGCAGCGTTTTCCAAAACACCAATATCTTGACTTTCAATCCTGGTCCTTAGCGAAGCTGCGTTGGTAGCGCGAATCAGCTCATTAACGTCTGAGTCGCTTAAGCCTGTCAATTCAACCGCTATCGAAAAACCATTTGGTATGATTTTGGTGTGTCTGACCTCGCCGATATCTTCTACTATTTTTAATGTTGACGGTTTGTCATCCTCAGGCTCCGGGGCCTCCACAGGACGCCTTTCGGCGGAAGCCTGCTTCTCTTCTTCATCCAGTCTGAGCACTACCAACACTCTGTCGCCCACTTCTACTTTCAGCGGGGCCTCTATACGCAGGCCGGGACCGGCAAGCTCGGTAACGACCGCAGGTATAAATTCCGGCGGCGCCCAAACGCTGCCGGCAGCGCTTGTCGAACTTCGGTACATTCGGAAACTCTTCATATTTTTGGGACCGTCTGCGGCGTGCGTTCTTGCGAATGGAAAGTGTGCGATAAAGGCTGGTTTGTTTACCGGAACACGCAAAAAACGCCGACGATTAACGAAACGCAGGTCATCACTGTGATTTAAGACCAATATGTCACCATTGCAGCTAATCACCGAAGTATCAAACTCCCAAATCGACACGCCGAAATAATAATGCACACGCCAAACCTCGCCGAAGATGATGTTTACCGGCCTTATCAATTTAACCACCAGTTCTATCTCGGTATTCTCTATTACAGTTGACTCAATACTGCCTGAAACCTGGTCTGTTCCGCGTGTCATATGAACTTTCTTACCTACGGGAATTTGCCGGCTGCTCAGTTTCTTAGGTTTCGTTGACGAGCCTATTGAGTCCAGAGGTCGTTTTTGGAAGCCAAGCTTTTCACGTAGGAAAGACAGCTCGATTCTCAGCCGCTCGATTTGCCGGGCTGTTTGCTTCTTGGCGACGCTTTCTTTTATCATTACGGCAGCTCCCCGCTCAAAAGCGCTGCCCATCGTGAAAATCGCCTCGCTTTGCTTCAGGTCTGCTTTTATGGCTATATCCAGCAGAAACTGACGTTCGCGTTCGCTCAGGCCGCTTTTATCAGCATACTCAACAAAAAGCTGATTACCCATTCTGCGTTCCTGAATGATACGATGGCGGCTGACCACTATAAACAGCACGGTTAATGTGATTAAAGCAGCCACCGAAGTTAGCATAAACCAATGCTCAACTATAAAGCTTGTGCTGAAGGGTTCGCTTGCGGCCTTCCACCGTTGTTCGGGTGTAAGGGCCAGTCCCCTCACTTGCGTAAGCAGGGAGGGGACAAAAATAATGGCGTTTAAAAATTCGGTTATTATTCGTCCTGTTATCATCTTAAAATGGCGTCCGTCCCGCTGCCTTTTTGCCGAAGCAAGAAGCGGGACTATCTAATAAGATTGCTCAGTTCGCGTAGTATTTCATTGGCGGCTCTGATGGTCCTCGCATTGGCCTGGAAACCGTTCTGGGTGCCAAGCATATTAACGAACTCTGTTGCCACGTCGGCGTTGGATTTTTCCAATGCCCCGCCGTGAATGGTACCGGCTACGCCAGTCATAGCGCCGGCAGCCGCCTTGCCGGAGCTGGCTGAAGGAATGAAATATCCACTGCCAATATGTTTCAGACCGGATGTATTTTCAAATAATGCTGCCTGCAAGGTGGCGATGTTCTTCTTGATGCCGTTGGTGAAGACGCCGCTAATTATACCTTCTTTATTAACCGAAACGGTTGAAAGTCTGCCTGCTTCATATCCATCCTGTTCTCTTGCTGCTGCGGTGGAGCTTCCTTTGAATTGTGTCAGGCCATCCAGCTTGCCCACGGTGCCCATTTGTATCCCGATGGTTTGGGGCTTTGCCGTATCATGTGCAAACGTTACTACGAATTGGGGCAAATCCGAGCCACTTAAACCACTGCAGGAACCGTCGCTTGCATTAAAACTTATGTTTGTGATGCGCCGATTTTCCGTAGTTATCTCACGGACATCGCCGCTGACCGAGCTAAGCACCATGTCCCATGTATTGGGCGTGTTCGCTCGAACAAATGCGCCGGTGAGAACATGTTTACCGCCTTGGGAGTCGTAAATCGTGATACCGACGTTTTTGACTTCTGTGCCACCGACGGTCGATATTTCAAAATAGCCCGGCGTTGCCAGCGAACCGTTACCGGAGTACGACAGTCTTATGTCCGTCCTGCTGTAGCCGCCGGTATCGTCTGTTATTTGGATTTTGCCGTTGACCAAGGAAGCGGTTGCACCGCTGAGAATATTGGTATTTAGATGGCGGACAACCTCTCCGAGCGTGGTGGTTGGATTGATGGTAAACGTCTGGCCGCTGCTAAATGCAGTACCGTCCGGATTATAACCGGAAATAGTAAGTGTTCCTGGCTCGCCGGCCGCGAGCTCGCCACCTGTGCCTGAACCACCGCTAAATTGGTCAAGCCGGCCAATTTCTGTTGCCGTCGTGGCGACTGTGCCGCCATTGGTAGTATAAGCCATATTCGAGGTTATCTGTTGTGTTTGTGGTCCGCCGGCAAGCGTCGCATCGCCACTTAGATTGCCGGATACTTTTATCTCTGTGCTCTTATTTGCCGGCATCGAAACATTGTAGGGGATACGAACATTACTATCACCGGGAGTCTGAAAACCATCACTTTCGCCTTCCGAACCGATACGCTGGATTGTATAGCCCGTGACAGGGTCAATCAAATTCGAGTTCGCATCGACTGTGAACGCACCTGAGCGGGTGTAAATGTTTTGTTGCCCGTCACTCAACACGAGATAGCCTTCTCCTTCTATCGCCAGGTCGAGAGGATTGCCTGTATTTATGATATTGCCTTGCGACTTGTTGGCTGTCGGCTGTGACGCCTTTTCAATCGTCTTGCTCAGCAGCTCCGAGAAAGTAATTCTGCCGGACCCAGAAGCGGTCGAATTGACATTGGCCGGCTTGTTGTCGTCAATATCCGCTATCTTTTGATGGGCCTGCAATCCCGTAATTCGCCCTGGTAATTCAAAACTCAACTTCCTGTCTCCTTATACCTTGTTCTTGGAATCTCAATTGATTTTAGTTTTTGACCGATATTACGGCGTCTAATCCAAGCGTATATTCCTTATCTTCAACCGTTGCCCTCAAAAGATTCTCTCCCGAATTGGGGTCATTGTAAACTTCATTAACTATGCCTTCCTTCTGAACCAAATTGCCCGTCACTGTATCTTGTGTGAAAAATGTGACTTTCTGACCTATTAGTGAATTGGCATAGCTGCGGAGCGAATTTGCATAGCTGCGGTTGGTAATCTCAAGAACTTCTGCAAAGTTGGAGTTCATTGATTCGAGCTGCTGCAGTTGTGAGAATTGCGCCAGCTGGGAAGACATTTCGTTGTTGTTCAAAGGTTCCAGCGGGTCCTGGTTTTGAAGTTGGGTTATCAGAAGTTTCATATAATCCATCTGGATGTCAGTTGCTGATGCTATTGCTGATACTGGCATAATTTTCCACCTTCAATAAATAGTTAAACAATTTTTTTTTTCAAAGACACTGCTCAAGGCTGTACAGACACACGTACCTGACTTTTAAGAAGCAATTGGTATGCCACATTAAAATCAGATCTGGCTCTGTGGCACATATCTCCCTGCTGCATAAAGGATTAGGCGGACTGAGAAAATTGGGCACATGTCGAACTCAGGTTTATTGAGAATTCTCTAAGAGGATAAATTTTCCTGCGCCCCGGAAAATTTTGCCGGTTCTAACCTGAAGGATGTGCCGAAAGTATTTATTGTGTGCCATATACTAACAGGTGACACTAAGACGTCCTATAAGAAACAACACCGTCTCGCTGTAAATTTGGCTTTTTGTTTTCGCCTTTTTGTTTTCATAAAGTGTCCGATAAGATTGTCGCATAACATCGATGCCTTTTTGACCTTGACAAATCGGCGACATTATTGGCCCGTCCCATAAAAAATTAAAGTTGTTTCTGCTTAACTGTCGATTTAGTTGTCTGTTGGCCTATAGGTATGGGGTATACGGTATCTGTGAAACAGAAATGTCTGTATGAGGGGGGATAAAGCTTATGGTTTTGTAACAAGATGAGTCTACGCAGGATTGTTGTTGTAAGCAGGGAAGCGCAGGTCACGCAATTAGCGCAGCGGGTGGGCCAGGAAATATTTGTGGCTGATGACCCGGTTGAGGCCCTGGATATCGTTGAAACAGTCAATCCGAATTTAATTCTTTTTGACCACAGGTTTACCCCGGCTCATATCCACGAATTCCAAGATGTGGCCTCTAAAAATTCGATAGAGATCCCACCCATCGTAGCAGTTGGTAATGACGAGCAAGACAGCGACCTCTCTGTAGAGTTTAAGCGGACTGGTGCATATGACTATCTGCGGGGAAGTCGGGATTACATCCGGCTGGAGGAAATTGTAAGCCGGGTTAAAAATGAAACAAAGGTTGTTGATTTTGAAAAAAATGCGAGCGATTTTTTTGCTGACGACTTTGCTGCCTCTGTTTCTATGGTCGGCCGGAGCAGGGCGTTCATCAAAACCCTTGGGATGATTAGACTCGTCGCT
The DNA here is from genome assembly GCA_035527155.1 of Sedimentisphaerales bacterium. Classification (GTDB taxonomy): domain Bacteria; phylum Planctomycetota; class Phycisphaerae; order Sedimentisphaerales; family Anaerobacaceae; genus CS2-K091. The sequence goes on along the minus strand of DATLBB010000074.1, from coordinate 23,195 downwards.
GCCAGCCAGTGCAATCCGGTTTTGATAGTCGGCGAAACCGGCACCGGCAAAGAGCTGGCTGCAAAGGCAATCCACACGCTTAGGCATCCGAAAGAGCCTTTTGTACCTGTCAATTGTGCGACCCTGACGGCAAATCTGCTCGAAAGTGAGCTTTTTGGCCATGAGAAGGGCTCTTTCACCGGCGCCGACCGTGAGAAAATAGGGCTTTTAGAACTCGCTGGGGCCGGCACAATGTTCCTTGACGAAATAAGTGAAATGCCGATAGACCTGCAGAGTAAGTTGCTAAGAGTCCTTCAGGAAAAAACTTTCAGAAAGGTCGGCGGCGTCAAAAATATCACCTGCAACGCTACGATAATAGCATCGAGCAATCGCAATCTATATAGGGAAACTAAAGCTCATCGCTTCCGAAGGGACCTGTATTATCGTCTCAACATCTGCCCTGTTATTATTGTGCTTCTGAAATCGCCTGACCGAAAAAAAGATATTCCACTGCTGGCTGAATATTTCCTCAAGACATCCACTATTTGTCCGGAAAAAAGCAATAAGATAACCTCTCTGACTAATTTAGCTGTCGAAGCTTTGATGAAACACGATTGGCCCGGCAATGTCCGTGAACTCTGTAATGTTATTGACAGGGCGATACTGCTGGAGACAACGGACAAAATCGGCCTGAGCAGCATTATAATTGACCCGGCCGAGTGCGGTGAGTCAACTTACTCAGCAACTGGTTACATCAAGGATTTTTCACTGGAAAAGGCCGAACGGGAGCTTATTGCCAGGGCTTTGCAGGAAACAGGCTGGCAAAAGACAAGGGCCGCCGCCCTTCTCGGCATAACCAGGGCAACTCTTTATGCCAAGGTCAAGCAGTACAATATCGAAAAAGGTTCGTTGCTTGCAGGCGACCACCCTGTGCCTGCGCAGCCGCAGGTACAGGCAGGAGAAACGCGAGATTCACTCTCATCACCATCCTTTCCTCAGCACGTAACTTCTTGATAATCAAGGATTTGGGCTGCCCTGACAGAATGGTGCCTCCTAATTTTTAATCCCACACAAATTCCCCGGTCCGCCATAGGCGCGTGGCAGCCTCAATCGCAGGGCTTCGACTGAACTCAGCCGAATGTCCTTGGGGATGGCGCCTCTTTGGAAGCACGAGCCGGTTTCTGTCAGAAAATCTATCGGCTCGTCTAAAATCCTGACATCCTTTTGCAATACCGACGGACTGATGTGGGACGATAAGTCGATTTCCCGGTCAAAAGGGTCCTAAACGCACCTGGACCGGCATTGGTAGTTAACCTGGCACAATTATTGCTATTCATAGAAGAGGTTATGAAATGCGCTCTCAGGCTCTTTACTCAATGAGCCCGGATTTAACGGGCTCACATTGAGAGCAGAGTTAGAAATTATGGCCACAGAGAACCGACAAGATATTCTCGAAGAGAATGCCGAGAACTCGGGACCATCGGATAGTGAATTATTTGCAGATGAGGTCCACGAGGGACTCTTGGAGCGTGAAGTATTTACTGGGGACGAAGAGTTCTATAGACGTCTGGCCGGCCAGGGCTGGCCCCAAACCGATGCGACACAAACCCAACCTCCGCCCGCCGAGATTGACCTAAGCGAGCCAGGTGAACCACCGCAGGTGCCGATTCGGCGAAAACGTTTTTCGAAACTACAGAAGCTCCTTGCTGCAGGTATTGCCGTCGTTGCCCTAACATTGTTATACACGTTGTTGAAACCTCGTTTAGCGTTTCTCACCGACTGGTACCGCCTACGTATCGCTAAACAGGCACCTTCCACTAAACCGCCGGACACGGATTCCACACAAATAGGCCCGGAGCAAATACAAAAACCAAAATCTTTGTTTCCGTCGACAAAAGCTCTGTCTCTCAAAGTTGCGCGAGATTTCTATCTGCAGAAAGATTACGAGCAGGCTTATACCGCCTATGAGCAGCTTCACCAAAGCCTTCCGGACACTGCCGAAGGGGCATTGCTCAGAGATTTTCTTCAGCTAAAGATGGCTCTGTGTATCAAAAAGGCGGGTGTGTCCGACCAGGCAAATAATTTATTCAGGACTCTTTTACGAAGTCCGTCACCTGTTGTCAGGGTGCTGGCAAATTATCACCTGGCCTTTATTGAACTGAAGAGAGAACAATACTTAAAAGTACGAACCAGAGCTTATCAGACAATTGTCTTATTGGATGCGGTGGATTTCGACGAACCCTGGGCTTCGTCGCTGCTGCCGGATTGTCAATTCCTCGTTGCTGAGTCGATGACCAGACATATCCTTTCACTCTGCGATGCCGACAAAGACCTTCCAGGCCGGTTGTGGAGCACTGTTGCGGAGACCGACCCTTTCATAAACCTAAACGAGGCAGAGCTGCGTTTGCTTTTGAATTCCGGCTCAGAACAGTTAACCAAAGGTCTGCTGGGCCCGCAAATTGAAAACATCGAGCACAAAGGCGCCTTATCTCGCTGGTCTGTTGTTTGCCACGGGGCGGCGATTGACGAGTTGCTGGCGAGATTTGCCGCCAATGCCGGCCTTAATATTACCTGGGATTTCTGCAAGGCGCCGGACACAGAAACAACAAAAGATGCCATCCGCAAAAGACCGGTCAGTGTGTATCTGCCAACAGCAACGACGCAGCAATTTATCACAGCCGCGGTGGGGCACGTTGGATTGTTGGCCCGTATGGAGCAGATAGGGAACGTAAATATTTTCAATCCAGCCGATTATTCCTCATTATCAGAACACATTTCTTTGCTTACCGAGGAGACTATTTCGCTCTGGAAAAGATATTTGTCCATGTTCCACAGTAACAAACGTGTCCCCAATGCTCATTTTGCTCTGGGGCTTCTGCAGGCCCGGATAGACCATGTCACCGATGCCATTGCGGAATATAGATTGGTGGCCAATCGCTACGAGCTGTCATCCCTGGCGCCGTTTGCTTTGTTACGTTCGAGCAAGCTCAAAACTAATCTTCGTGACTATTCTGGTGCCAGGGAGGATTTGAAGCAGCTTGTCGAGCAGTATCCGGACAGCGAGCTTTCCGTCCAGGCCTGTCTCTATCTTGCGGATGCCACGATGAAAGCCGGACTTTTGAATGAAGCCCAACGACTCTACTCCAAAGTGTACCACCTTGGTCTGTCTATCGAATCACAGGCTGACTCTGCCTTCGGGGCGGCCGGATGCTTCTACGAGGAAAAAGACTATGAATCCGCGGCCCAATGGCTGACTCGACACATCAAACTCGCTGGAGAAAGCGCAAGCAGAAACCTGTATCGGGCATACTTTCTGTTAGGTAAAAGCTACCTGGCTCTAACAAAGACCCAACAAGCCTGCGAGGCTTTTCAATACGCCCTCAGCGGACCGGCAGGGCAATTGACAGGAGAAGAATACGTAGAGGCCGTCTCGGCTTTAGTCGAAGCTCAAATACAGCAGGAGCAGTTTATCGAGGCGCTTGCACTATTAGAAAACATACCTTCTCGCCGGTTCTCGTCGAAGGATTCTATCGAGATATTGCTGCTCAAGAGCAAAGTCCTCCGGACTATGGGCCTGGTTGAAGAAGCTATGGTCGTGATTGGTGACAAAGCGCAATATGTTCGCGACCCACAGGTAAAAGCCGGAATTTCTTTCGAATTAGCTAAATGCTCCATCGCTGAAGGAAATCTGGGACTTGCCCGTGGAGACCTGGCACAAATCCTTGTCATTGTTGAACCGGGGCCTTTGGCGCGCGAAATCGCTCTCGAATTGGCTGATGTTTGTTTGAAACTTGGCCAAAGTTCTCAAACCGTCTCGATTTGCTCACAGCTACTGGATTTGGGACCATCGGAACAGATAAAGCAAAAGGCATTGAACATCCTGGCGGAAGCATATAATCAGCAGAAAAATTATGACAGGTCGGCATTGGCCCTTTTGGGCCAGTGGAATAAGAACCAGGGCCAACACGAAAAAGAAACACCTGATAACTCACCCGCCACAGACCAATTGCTCCCGGAAGCCAAACAGAACACTATAGAACAGGACAGTTAACACAATGAAGACGGAAACCAAAAACGTAGAGCCAAACTCAGGCATCGGGCATCGAGCATCGGACATCGGGCGCCGAGCATCGCTTTACACCCTTTTGTCTATTTGTTTCTTAACATCTCTTGTCGATGCTCAAATATCATCAGAGCAGCTTGACCCAACTAATTCTTTAGTGCCTTATTTAACGCAGACTCTATTTGATGTGAATATTCCACCTGTTCATCTGATGCAGCCTGTTAAGTCTCACTCAACCACACAGCAACAGTCGCAAATCAGCAACGTCGATGCTGTAAGTTCTGCGACGGAGGCTAATCAGAAAATGCCACGGAGAGGTTTTACTGTTCCGGAAAAACAAGGTAATAGCCTCGGACGTCAATTATGGCGTGCCGGGATTAGTGCTTATGAAGGCGAAAAGGAAGCTAAAAGCAAAAGTAAACTCAGGCGAATAATCGAACAAATTCGCTCTATCGAGTTTGCGCGGCCGAAGAAGACTGTCGAACCTGTTATTATTGTCGAGCCGGTGGTAAAAACAGTGGAACCAAATGAAACTTCATCCAACGCAGAGGCCAAAGAAGAAACTGTGAAAAAGGCTATTGAGCCCAAACTGCCATATGGGCTTCTAACCGGCCGGACATTGCAGTTGGTCGGCAATCTGGCACAACATCCTGACCGGTCGGACAATCCTTTTGCGTTGGGCGAGGTTTTGTACTACAGCGGACGTCTAAAAGAAGCAGCGGTGTTTTATCAGGAAGCTCTTAAACGAAAAAGCTCGGACAAGGCCGGCTCCGACCAGGATAGGGCCTGGATTTTATTCCAGATGGGCAACTGTCTGAGGGGTGATGACCCGCCAACGGCAAAGAAAATGTACGGACTACTAATAGCAGAATATTCCGATTCACCCTGGGTCGACCTGGCCAAGGCAAGGGAAGGATTAATTGATTGGCAGCAGAAAGACAAACCCAGGACCTTGATTGCAGCAGAATCTCAATTGTAGATTGTTGGGACCACATTCTCACCTGTGCCTGCGTAAACTGTGCAGGCAACCACAGGTGCAGGCGGTGGAAAGTGGAGTATCTTTGAAGTGAGTAACAACACAGTAAAAACCATAAGCCAAGACCGGCACAGTGGGCCGGACCAACAAACCCAATCCCTGATCCCCGCTGTTGCGGGGACAAGTTTACCCCTGCGGAAGCAGGGGCAGGGACGGGCCTGCACACCCGGCAGCGGATGTGCGTTTGGAGACCCCGAAGATATTGCGAATGTCTTGATAGTTGATGGCGACACTGAGCTGGCTCGATTTATGCTTGAAATTTTAGCTCAAAAGGGGATTCGGGGTCACTTGGCCGGTGATATAAAAGATGCCATCGACTTCCTTGACAGGGGAAGTTGCGACCTCGTATTTACCAGTGACAGGATAAGCCCATCCGCCACAAGGCAGGGCCAGACGCAGGATGGTCTCGAATTGCTTGAGAAAATCAGGGCAATTTCGCCGGAGCTGCCGGTCGTTATGATAGCAAACAGTGAATGGCAAAAAGCCTCTGATGCTTCGTCTTTGCGAAGCAAAACGGCAGGTAAAACACCACGAGCAACATACGAACTGATTGAGACGGCAGTTAAGGCCGTCCGCCTCGGCTCTTATGATTTCCTAATCAAGCCGTTAGACCGTGAAAAAATTGGGAGATTACTGGATACTTTCCTGCCCAACCACGGCGTCTCAACGATAGCTTCTGCCTACGAGGGTACCAACTGTCTGTATCGAATCGTGGGCAGAAATGCAAACATGGTTCAGACCGTCAATTTGGCTAAAAAAGTAGCTCCAACGTCAGCACCGGTTTTAATAAGTGGCGAAAGTGGAACAGGCAAAGAATTGCTCTCTTATCTTATCCACCACAGAAGCAGAAGAGCACAAGGTGCATACATTAAGGTTAATTGTGCCGCCTTAAGTGACTCCCTTCTTGAAAGCGAGTTGTTTGGTCATGAGAAGGGCGCGTTCACCGGAGCCTATAATCGGCACAAAGGTCGATTCGAAATGGCTCATGGAGGGACACTGCTCCTGGACGAAATTGCCGAAACACCAATAAAATTTCAGGCAAAGCTGCTGCGGGTTCTCGATCAGCAGGATTTTGAACGTGTCGGAGGAAACGAAAACATTAGGGTCGATGTTCGAATAATAAGCACTACAAATAAGGATTTATTGCAGGCGGTGCAGCAGGGACGATTCCGTCAGGACCTTTACTATCGACTAAACGGCATAAGATTAGTCATTTGCCCTCTGAGGAAACGAAAGGATGATTTGTCTGACCTCGTATGGTATTTTGTCAATCTTTATGCCCGCGAAGCCCAGCGTCGTATCACTGAGCTCGACGCGGTGATGATGGACATTTTCGCCAAATACCACTGGCCCGGCAATGTGCGGCAATTGCGCAATGTCGTGCGGACATCGCTGATTTTGGGTCTTGGCGAAGCCCTGTCACTGGCCGATGTCTCCTGGCTCTTTGACGAATTACAACCGCTGCCACAGGAAAAAGAAAACGGTCATAATTCGTCGTGCGCAATAGATGCGTATGCACCCACTCCTTCTTGTGAAAGCAGGAGCGAGAGCGGACTTGGCGGAGTACCCCTTGAGCAGATTGAGCGAAGAGCTATCCTGGATACTTTACAGCAGACCGGAGGCAACCGGACCAGGGCCGCAAAGGTATTGGGAATTAGCGACCGAACGTTGCGGGACAGAATACACCGATATCGCAGAGAAGGCTTCGATGGTGAGCTTAGCCGAACCGGGTGCTTGCAGCCGGCCTTCGGCGCGAGCGCTCAGTCGAACGCTTAAGACCCCACACTTACGTGTGGGGAAATAGAAGGATACCACACATATAAATGTGTGGAGGAAAGGAAAGACGAAAATGGCGGATACAGATGAGACAAAAGAGCAACAGCAGGAGCAAAAGCAAGAGCAAAAAGAACGGGAGCAGGTAAAGGCGGAACCGAGCGATAAGAAGGCCTTTGGGGGCCGCTTGCAGTGGATAATAATGGCTGTTGTTATAATAGTTGGTGCCGGTGCAGGCTTTGGACTCGGTCGAATATTTGGTGGTTCCGGCACAACCGAGACCGCCCAGGCCACCGAAGGCGGACCGACTCTGCCGGAGGGCATAAAAGTGAATACCCCGGATTTGACCGGCGACGAATCTCAGGGAACCTGGTACTATGATTTGGAGCCTGTTGTGGCAAATCTTGATGCACCCGGCGTAACACGCTACGTTCGGCTGACTCTGACACTGGAAATAGACCCTCAAGTCGAGCAGAAGAAAGGAGTCGTTTTTATTGAGGAGAAAAAACCACTCCTGACAAACTGGCTTACCATCTACCTTGCAGGTTTAAGCCTTGAAGATATAAGAGGGGACAGGAACCTCAAGAGTATTCAATCCCAGGTACTTGATGCTTTTAACGAAAAGCTTTTTCCTGATTCCAAACCTCGAATCAGACGCGTTCTGTTTAAGGAATTTGCCGTACAATGAGTACCAGAGCAGCTCACAATTTAACTAAAGAAATGATGCAACAGCTCCTTATGGCTATCGGTTCGGGGCCGATGGAGGATACCACGCAGATAAAGGCTACAGAATACAGTTGGCATCAACCTCACTACTTTGATAGAAGCCAGCTCAATAAACTCGAAGATTTCACAAAAAAAGTGGCCAGGACAATCGCTGAAAAATTCACTGACTTTTGCAACAACGAGTTCGATGTAGCGGTTGTCTCCATCACCCAGCATTTTGCTGCTGAGCTTGTTGACCTGGCCCTGGAGAGCAAGCAGAATGATTATTACCTGGCTTTCGGCAACAACCAGGAGACTTCATGTGGACTTATTTGTGTACCTACACAAACTGCATCCATCTGGGCGACACAATTGCTTGGGGATACTGAATCCGAAGGGGATTCGAGGGTGGATTTATCGCTGTTGGAAGAGTCGCTTTTATTAGACATCACCTCTGCCATCGTTGACGCGTTTTCCAGCCCTTCTAAAACTTACAATTTCCAGCCGGCTGAGAATATTGTCAGAAGGCTCTTGCCTCTTGACCTCAAAGGCACAGAAGAACTCTGCAAATTTACTTTTCAAGTCAAGAAAAACGACCAGGAGGACAGCTCCGAAGCTTACATCTTAATACTCTCAAACAAACTCCAACATATGGTGGGAAAAACCGTGGAAGCTGTTGCCAAATTCTCGCCCGAGGAGATTTCAAAAGCAATCCTTGGCCGTATGCAGGAAATGCCCGTTTCTGTTGTGGCTCAAGTGGCTTCTGCCGTGCTCCCCTTTGGAGAAATAGTGAGTCTTCGACCCAATGATATACTCTTACTTGATAAGAGAATTGATGAGCCGATTGAATTGATAGTAAACGGACAAAGGGCCTTTCTGGCCAGGCCCGCAAAATCAGCCGGAAAGCACGCTGTGCTGATTACGGAACTGGCTTGTAATACATAAAAGATATAAATCCAATTACAGGTACTTAATAAAGAAAAGGAAATCAAAATATGGCGGAAACAACTGAAGCCACAGAAGAAAAGACCGAAGAAAAGCAGGACCAGGAAAATCCGTCAGAGGCTGAAGCACAGGAAGACCCAAAAACGCAGGTACAACCTGTTGAATTTTCCGAGGTTCCTGCAGCAGGGGACACAGGTGCCGGCGGAAGTATTGACGTCTTACTGGACGTGGGCATTTTTATTACTGTTGCTATTGGACAGACAGAGATACCTGTTCGCAGACTCTTGCAGCTTGGACCTGGCTCGGTGTTGGAGCTTGATAAATCTATTGATGAACCGGCAGACTTGTACCTGAGGGACACTAAGTTTGCCACGGGAACTATAGTGGTGGTGGACGGCCGGTTCGCCATCAAGATAAAGCAGATTCTTGGCCTTGATGATTCTGCTCTCGATGCGTAAATCAGAATCACCCGCTTCTTGCTTTCGCAATCCACAGGATGCCTCTCGGCAGAAAGCAGCGGGGTAGAAGGAACCATAATGGCAGACGCGGCACAACAAAGCTCATCAGGATTGGTGGGACCCCGTTTGCGCAAAACAGCGGAGCCGAATCCCATCAATATGCCGCTTGCGTCCCACAGCAATATTATCTTGGCTGTTGGACTGGTGGCGGTCCTTGCCACAATTATAATCCCTCTGCCCACCCCAGTGTTGGATATGTTTCTCGCTTGTAGTATATCCCTGGCTGTGGCTGTCTTGATAGTTACACTATCGTCAAAAGAAGCACTCGAATTATCTACTTTCCCTTCACTGCTGCTTTTTGTAACGCTGTTTAGACTTTCTCTTAATGTCGCCTCAACCAGATTGATACTTCTACATGGCAACGCAGGCAGGATTATCGAGACCTTCGGCGGCTTCGTTGCCGGAGGCAGTTTCGTCGTCGGGCTCGTAATCTTTTTAATCCTTGTTGTCATCCAGTTTATAGTAATCACAAAAGGTGCCGAGCGAATAAGCGAAGTTTCTGCACGTTTCACACTTGATGCTATGCCCGGCAAGCAAATGGCAATTGATGCCGACCTTAACGCTGGAACTATCACCGAGGAGCAGGCCAACGAGCGCAGAGCAAAAATTGTCAAGGAAAGTGAGTTTTATGGCGCGATGGACGGTGCCAGCAAATTCATTCGGGGAGATGCCAAGGCAGGGCTGCTAATCACCGCGGTCAACATAATCGGCGGGATAGCTATGGGTTATTCACGCGCTATGCCCCTTGCCGATGCTGTAAGGACTTATTCTATCCTTTCCATCGGCGATGGACTCGTAACACAGATACCATCGGTAATAATCTCCGTCAGTTCAGGCTTTTTGGTAACAAAAATCTCGTCACGCTATAGCGTTGGACAGGACCTGTCCAGACAGTTTCTTAAGGCCAGCCAGCCGCTGATTATAGCGGCTGTTGTCATTGGTTCGCTGGCGCTTGTGCCCGGCCTGCCCAAAATTCCTTTTCTACTGTTGGCTACCGGCGCCGCCATGTTTGGTCGAGTAGCGGCTAAATCTGAAAAGGGCCGCAGCAAACGCGAGGCTCCTCCGAAGGCAAAGGCTGAAAAACAGCCGGTTGAGGACCTGCTCGAAGTCGATAGGGTTTCTGTACAGGTCGGCGTCCGATTGATTAGCATGGTTGACCCTCGTAAAGACAGCGCCATTTTTGAGCGTATCGGAGCATTGCGGAGAAAATTCGCACAGGAGCTTGGTATTGTTATACCTCTCGTGCGACTGCGGGACAATATCAGCCTCGAACCGACTGCCTACGAGATTCGACTATCAGAGCTGCCCGTAGCAAAGGGACGATTGGAGCCCGACATGTTCCTTGCTATGGATTCCGGTGCTGTCCAAACCAAAGTCGAGGGTATAGAAACTACCGAACCTGTGTATGGCTTGCCCGCTCTCTGGATTAAACCGGCAAACAAGGAAAAGGCCGAATTAAACGGATATACCGTCATCGACCCTGAATCCGTCTTTATTACGCATCTGTCCGAAACACTGCGAAAACATGCTGACGAGTTGTTGACACGTGAAGACGTACAGCTTCTTGTTGACCGTCTCCGCAAGACTCAACCGTCATTGGTGGGCCAAATCGTTGGCGATGACAGAGAAGTATCTATTGGACTGCTTCAGCGTGTGCTTAAAAGCCTTCTGAAGGATGGAATACCAATTCGTGATTTAACAACAATACTTGAATCGCTGGGAGAACACGCCTCAAAGACCAAAAACCCTGTTGCTTTAACAGAGATGGTTCGAAAGTCGTTAAGCAGGACCATTACCGACCAGTTAAAAGACGAGGCCGGCAAAATCTCAGCCATAACCCTCGACCCCGCCCTCGAACATCAGATGACTTCAACTTTGCGGCAGGAAGCGGAGACAATAAACCTCGCATTGCCGACCGAAATGGTAATGGATATAAGCCGAAAAATTGCACAAGCCTGGAAGCAGGCGTGCGACAAAGGCAGGGACAAGTTAGTTTTGCTGTGCGATTCGAGACTGCGTGCGCCTCTGTCGGCAATGTTATCACGAACGGTGCCGCTGTTGCCGGTCGCCGCCTATGATGAAATCGTGCTCGGAACCGAAGTAGAACCAATAGAAGCTATATCTATCCAGCAGACTGAATTGACACAGCAGCAGGAGCAGGAACTTGCTGGAGTCTTAAAGTGATAATGTAATTCGTCGCCCAGCTTGTTCGCTTTGCGAAGAAAAGCAGCGGCGACACAAAATACGGGGCACAAAATTATGCCGTTACACGTTCGGTCAATTGCAGTAAGCGTTGCGGTGATATGTTTTTTCGGCCTGAGCTTAATCGGCTGGGCCAGTGCTCTGTCACCGTTTACCTGCTGTAAGAGGGCTCTCGCCGGGGCGGCGGTTGCGTATATAGCAGGAGCCTGGGCTGTAAAAGCGATAAACGCTATTTTGATGAACGCGATAGTTACAAGCTGGATGAAGCGCCAAGAGGAAAAAGAAAATGCCGATAAAGGCTGAAAACATTCCTGTGCGTCGGTTTATTGGGGGGCAAAAGGAATGCGGTGAGTCTTCGATGGTGAGCTCAGCCGAACCACCCAGTCGGACCGCTGATAAATCGGCCTTGGGGACTGCTCCGGCTGAACTGAGCGTCGAAGCCCTTAAAGATAGCAGGAAGCATCTGAATACCGCCGCATTGCGCGCATACGCCGGCCAGAAAACACAATCGCTCAGGAATGAACGGATAACTGAATTTTTGCCTATGGTTCGTAAAATAGTCTACAAGGTCGTAGTGTATCTGAAGCCTCCGTTATCTTTTGAAGATTTAGTATCCGCAGGAGCTGTTGGACTGGTCAAGGCCGCACGCGATTTCGACCCGTCTCACAATACCGAGTTCAAAACGTATGCTTATACTAAGGTCAAGGGAGCTATTTTGGATGAACTCAGAGGCTCATCTTTGCTGCCTGCAAATCTCAACAAGCAGATTCGCAATGCAATGCAGTTGGCACAGAAAATCACCGAGCGGACAGGCGCCGCACCCACTGACGCCCAGTTGGCTGAAGAGCTTGGAATAACAGTTGATAAACTTTATGAAACATTAAAAAGTGCTCGTGCCCGGCATTTTGTCTCCATCGATGGATTTGGAGAGGACACGCCTGCACTGGGCGACCTCTTGACGGCGCCAAACACCGCTACTCCTGTCCAGCAGATCGAACAGGCCGAGCTTATAGATAAGTTGGCCGAGGCGATACAACAGTTACCAGCCAGGCAGAGACAAATTGTTCTGTTTTATTATCAGCGGCACCTGACGATGAAGCAGATTGCAGAGGTTTTTGAAATTACCGAGCCGCGCGTCAGTCAACTGCACGCAAGTGCTCTATTTAACCTGTCCGTAGAATTGAGGCAGTGGAAAGATGGCAGATAGTGATTCAAATATAATTAAGCCGGTCGATAGTTTGCAAAATATTCCAGCCGCCGGACGACGCGAGAACAGAAAGCGCCGTCAGCAGCCGCAAAAGGAAAATAAGGAATATTCCGAACAAGAGCAAAACAGCTCAGCCGACGAGCAGGACCTGCAAAGCGAGCTTGATGAAAGCGAAGATGACCGGAATACTATCGACTATTGCGCGTGATTCAATAATTCTCATCTTACAGGAAGCAATGAAAGGTTGGGATAGTAAATGCCAAAAACAGTGGGACACATTATAAAGGGAAGCGATGTAAAAATCGAAGGTCAATTCCGTCTCGATGTGGCGCAAGTGCAGTCTTCAATAGGTGGGCCCCAAAAAACAACAGCAGCCCTGGTCACGCCCAAGGCGCGTATTATGGAAAGCCAACCTGGGTTTGCAGTCATAGAAATAACCTGTTCTTGTGGTAAAAGAACGGATTTAAGATGTGAATATGCCGGCGCTGAACAGGCGCCTAACGAAACAAAAATTAATGGAGAAAAACAAAATGCAAACTAACCAAAAAATTATGATTTCACTAACTTCATCACTGCTGATTGTTTTGTCGTCGGGCTGTACGGTTACTAAAGAGCCGGGGAAGCTCTCTGTTGAGCCTATCTCACTTCAGCAACAGCAACCGCAACAAAACGCCACGCAGTTGCCGAGCGGTTCTGTTGCGAAAAGGTTCCAGGAATCCACCACGCAAGGCCCAACCGTAGTGGAGTCCGCGATAGAATTGTCGGAAAAATACGCTGAGCTCTCCGTAGAAGCGTCTGCCCTCCGGCAGGAAAAACAGGACCTTATCACCAAAAGCCAGCGGCTTAAAGATCAGGTCGGCGCTCTTGAGACTCAATTGCAGCAGACGCAAAAGGAATTAACCGAGGCAAATGACTTTATGATTGAAATGCGTATTGAATTGAATAATTGGAAGACCGACATCCTCGGTTTTCGTGAGGAGATGCGCGACGCCGATACAGCCCAACTGGAAACGTTGCTAAGGATACTTACAATCCTCGGCGGAGAGGTCAAGGCAGAATTAGTTAAGGGAGAGAACAAAAGCTCAGCAGCCGTATCGATGAGTGAAACCAGCCAATCTAAACGGAACTAAATCAAAACTTTAGGGCAGGAAAATGAATACCTTCAAAACAGAATTATCGCTTCTTGGTGTTCGTATCACGTTGTTCGTATCTTACATCTTATATGGGATACGCAATGCGATTTACGATACTCGATTCACAATATTGTTGTTGTTGCCGGTTCTTTTATCAGCTTCAGGCTGCCAGTTCTATACAGTCGCTGCTCCAATGGCGGAGTACTATTATCGAAATCCGAATAAGGATTTGTCCACCGTTGGCAGGACTGCTTTAGTCGAGCTGGAAAACAATTCGAGTTATCCCCAAATTTCCGCTGATGTAACCGAATCCCTTTTCCAGGCATTGCAGAAGAAACAGCTTTTCGGATTAGCTGTTATCCGCCGGAGTGACCCTGCCTGGCGCAGCTTGCAGCTTGGCTTAAACTCGGTTCCCCAAACGCAAAGTACTGCGGCGGCGGGGTCGTCGGCATATACCCTTGACCAGTTGGTCGCATTCCACAAGACATTAAAGTGCGATGCGATATTGCTCGGAACTATTACCCAGTTCAAGCCTTATCCTCATATGGCCATTGGTCTTCGCCTGAAGCTTGTGGACCTGAGGGATGGGCAGTTACTGTGGGCTTTTGAGCAAATTTGGGACACAGCCGATAAAACGACTGAGCTTCGGATAAAAAGCTATTTTCAATATCAGATACGCTCTGGTTTTGAACCTTTGCGTGAACAGTTAGTAGCTGTGAGTCCAATTGAGTTTATCAAGTTTGTAGTTTATGAGGTGGCAGCAACACTATAGAGCAAAAACGAAAGCTCGAAAACACGTGTTTTCGACCGAAAAAAACGTCAACTTTAGAAAAAAAATGAGAATCCGGCAAAAAATCCTAAAGTTTTGTCAAAATTGTGCGAGAAAAATTGTGGGATTAGAAGTCCTGAGAGAAAAGTAATGCAATGATAGAGAAAATAAATACCAATCAAATTCGTGATTCTTTGGAAGAATTATCTTCCAGGCAGCCCAACTCCGGCGGTGCCGTTCCAAATAGTGATATGGATGTATCCGTGCAGGTTAATTATGCTTCTTTAATTGACCAGGCAATGCAGGCCTCGCAAACGGATGCCGATGCCGTAGGCGCGGCACGAAAGCTTTTACTGTCAGGCCGGCTTGAAAGTCCGAAAAACTTCCGAGCAGCCGCAAAAAACATCATAAAATTCGGTATATAAAAACCTTAACTGAGAAAGAGTTAAATCGCAGGGCCGACCACGGACGGTCGAATCAGAAGCCCGAACGGATTTCAGAAACTCGGCGAGGAAATGTGTAAACTTGGCACCACGAAGGTTACTCATTCCTCGCCGTCCTTTTGTTTACATTCCGGGCCGCATATTGAAAAAATATGATGGCTACGCAAAATATGAAATCGGAAACTTCAATCAGGGGAAAGTTCAAAAAGCTTTGGAAATATTACCTGCTGCAAAGCTTATTGGCTGCCGCTGCTCTGTTTATCCTCGTCCTTGTCCTGGGCAAAGACAAAATGGTCGTAATCAGCGCAATGGGGGCCACTGCTTTTATCGTATTCGCAGTACCCAAAGACTACTCCGCACAAACAAGAAATGTCATCGGCGGCCATCTGGTCGGATTGGCCTCTGGAGCTATATTCTATTATACTCCCCTGCCGTATTATTCCCTTGAATATGCCCTTGCAGTTGGAATTG
Source organism: Sedimentisphaerales bacterium (assembly GCA_035527155.1). Classification (GTDB taxonomy): domain Bacteria; phylum Planctomycetota; class Phycisphaerae; order Sedimentisphaerales; family Anaerobacaceae; genus CS2-K091. The sequence goes on along the minus strand of DATLBB010000074.1, from coordinate 7,951 downwards.
CTATCTTCGTTATGGTAGCTTTGGACGTTGAGCACCCACCGGCCGCGGGCACAGCTTTGGCCGTCGCAATAAATGAAGTCTCCCCCATCGACGCTTTTGTCATCATAATGATAAGCGCGTTGGTATTGTCTCAATGCCGCTATTTCCTCAGAAACTACTTAAAAGATTTGCTCTAAGCTGACCTGCTCTTCAAGGCCCTTCGCCTGTAAATCAAAAAGCTGGGCCTCAAACGTAACAATCAAGAATCTGTCCCGTTAGGCCGTCGTCTATGGACACTCTTGTTATCTCCAGCAGCTCTGTATAGGTAAGGGTTCCCGAAGCCGACTTATAGGATTTGGGGGGCCTGGTAACAACATCGCCACTCTTATGGTAAGCATTAATTGACGTGCTCACTTGCCGCACTGCGTTACTGCTTTTGCCGAGAGCCTTGGTTCTAACAACTCTACACGGGATTCTCTTTACCATATCATCACACTCCCTGTGAAGGCTATGTTAGCACATTCAAACAGCTAAATCAAGGAAAATAGCATCAGCCTGGCCCACAGGCCTCAGACTTTTCGTAGTAACGATGAAACTGCTTGCGATAAAGTGATATTATAGGACAAGGAGAAAGGACTTCTCCAAACGCCAAAAGATGTGTTTGGGGGCGGGGAAATTTATAATGGATGCACATCGGGTCTGTGGCTAAAATACTGTGTGTCTAAGTAGGTCTCGAATTTCAGTACCTGGCTTTTGACAAAGGTCTTTACTGATGCAGATTATTGCCCAATGCCCGGCCTGTGGCTGCGTCTGGTTACTCGACGGCAGCGCCGCCGACCGTCGCATAAGATGCCGCAAGTGCCACAAGCTGTTCAAAGTCCCGAAGCTCGACGAAGTGCCGAAAGCGGTCAAGGTGATAAAGCACGCAAAGAGCACTACTTACGTGGATGAAGCCGGCAAAACCTACGGCTAATGCCGACCGATTACCAATGTTACGAGGCGATTATTGCTGCGATTCTCCGTTGCTATTTTAATCCAGCCTTTACTCCATAAGGCTTTTTACATATTCGATAGTCTCCATAACAAGCCGATATTGCTCGCTTTGTTCTTCACACGTTATTATCCAGTCGTTTTTGTCAGGCTCACCCTTCTCGCCGCATCCGTTCATCTTTGCTAAAATGTCATTTCGGAGTTTACTCAGAGCACCGGTGTAGTTTCCTTCCTCAATCATCTTCAGCGCTGCATCTATCTTTTTCAATAGAGCGTTTTTCATGTTCTCATTCTTTAAGCTCTCCGGCTCAAGCAACACCTCTACCGCATCGGCAAGTGTCCCCTGCAGTGACGATTCCACATTAGACCAGTTTGTCTCGGTTCCTTCTGCGTTTCTGGCCTTTACGCTATACCAGTATTGCTGTCCTAACTCCAGGCCGGTGAACTCGTAGCTGGTTTCGGTAATCCAGCCGGTGTTGTAAAGAATACTGGTAAAGTTCGCATCCTCGGCACACTCAGCGTAATACTCATTGGCACCAGGTACAGGTTCCCAGTAAATAGTGTTGCTGGTCTCTAAAGTTACCTCGGGTTCGGTATGCAGCACTGGTGTCAGCTCCCACCATAGCCGGGGATAATCGACGCCCTCGTCAATAGTCCAGACAGGTGTGTTGAAATCCCAGCCGGCACCTTCAAATGTAGAGCGTATCTGCATCTCGTTAGTAACAAGTCCTGTTCCCCCATCGCTTGTTGTTTGGCCGCTGGTGTTGACATCCCAGAAAGAAGCGGAAATCTCACCGCGATAATTCCATCCCACCAGTCCGCCGGCATCGGAATGTCCCGTAACGCTGCCGATCGAATAGGAGTTGGCGATCTTACCTTTATAATTTTCCCCCACAAGACCGCCGACGTCGGAATGTCCCGAAACGCCGCCTGTCGAATAGCAATTGGTGATAGTGCTATTATTACTTCCAGCGAAGCCGCCGACGTCTTCATTCCCGGCAGCACTACCCGTAGAATAGCAGTTGTTGATTGTGGCACCGCCATAATTGCTTCCCACGAGTCCGCCGACATTAGATCTGGTCCCCGAAGCGCCGCCGGTAGAATAGCAGTGGCTGATTGTACCTTTCTGATTCCATCCCGCCAGTCCGCCGACGTACATATTTCCCGAAGCGGTACCTTTGGCATAGCAGTTGGAGATTGTGCCAGAATAGTTATGCCCCACCAGGCCGCCAACACTCCATCCGGTCCCCGAAGCGTCGCCGGTGGCATAGCAGTTGGTCATTGTGCGATAAGAATGTCTTCCGGCGAGTCCGCCGACATTATACTCGCCGCTAACGTCCCCATCAGCATAGCAATTGGTCATTGTTGACGAATTGTCTCCTACGAGGCCGCCGGCGAAATCACCACCTCTAACTTCTCCTACGGCATAGCAATTTGTGATTTTGCCATAAGAACTCTCACCGGCCAAGCCGCCAACGGAACCATTTCCCGAAACGGTGCCTGTGGTATTGCAGTTGGAGATTGTTGCGAAATTGTCTCCCACGAGCCCTCCGACGTAACCATCCCCCGAAACGGTGCCTGTGGTATGGCAGTTGTTGATTGTGCTACCCCAATCATTATATCCCAGCAGCCCACCGGCATAGTGACCCCCGTAGACGTCGGCTTCTGAATCACAGTTATTGATTGTGCCATAATAACTCTGTCCGAGCAGCCCGCCGACATAGAAATACCCCGACACTTCTCCGGTGGCATGGCAGTTGGTTAACGTACCACGATTATTATCTCCCACCAGGCTGCCGACACAAAAATTTCCCGAAACGCTACCGCCCTGGACGTAACAGTTCGTGACTTTTCCCTCAAACAAGCGGCCAACCAGCGAACCAACATAGTATCCTCTCCCCACGTCAACATCAGGGGCAATCACTCCCAAATCTTTGATTAGCGCATTTTCTCCATAAACGTACTTGAACAGTCCTATCTGGTCTGCATCAGTGGAACTATAGGTGAAGTTTGAGATTTTCCTGCCATTGCCGTCAAATACACCTCTGAAAGGAAATAGTTCGCTGCCAATGAGAAATAAGTCCGTTCCGGTTAAATCAATATCATCGATCAACTTAAAATGTGCGACCATAAGTCTCGGATTATGGCCGATACTGTTCAATTCATTAGCTGTTGATATAAGGTATGGTTCATCGTTGGTTCCCAAACCACCCGAAAAGCCGGGCAATCCAAAGAAATGCGGCAGTTGCCAGCAGAGAATGGGATAGCCCCCGCCGGCAGGTTCCGCCCAAACATCATGCGGGCCGTCCACCTTACCTACGAAATCCCACCCGGCATCCATAAAAGTACTCGGATCCTGCATCTCGGCTGTGGTCTTGCCCGTTCCGCCGGCACTGGTAGCCTGTCCACTGGTCTGGATGTCCCAGAAAGAACTCGCAACCCCTCCTCCACTATTGTATCCTGCCAGTCCGCCTACCTGGTCATCCCCCGAAACGCCGCCGGTTGAATAGCTGCTGGAGACTGTACCCCAATGGTTTGAACCCAGCAGACCGCCGACTTGATCATTGCCTGATACGCCGCTGTGCGAGTAGGAGTTGAAGATTGCGCCCTCTTCATTATCTCCCAGCAATCCGCCGATACCAGTTGTTCCCGAAACGATGCTATCTGAATAGCAGTTGTATATTGTGCCACCATTACTCTTTCCCACAAGTCCGCCGACAGCCGAATATCCCGAAATGGTACCTGTCGAATAGCAATTTGACATCTTACCTCCGTGGCACTCATCTGCGTGATAACAAATACCATTTTGTCCCACCAGGCCGCCAACGCCTTCAGTACCTGCAACGGCGGCGCCGTCAACGTAACAATCGGTTATTGTGCCACCTCTGAACCAGCCAACAAGCGAACCAACAAAACATCCTGTTCCCGCATCAACATCAGGGTCAATCAAACCCAGATCTTTGATTGCTGCCTCGAAGTCATTGACGTAGGCGAAAATTCCTATGTAATCTATATCTGTGGAAGTGTAGCTGAAGTTTGAAATTGTATGGCCGTTGCCGTCAAAGACGCCGGTAAACGGTTTGTCATCCTCCCACGAATCAACACAGTATCCGATGATATTGAAACTTGTTCCCGTAAAGCCGCTCAGGTCTATATCGGCCATCAGCTTAAAGCATTTGTTCCAATCATCCTCATTTAAGCCAATCTCATTTATCTGCTCAGCAGTGTAAATCAGATACGGATCATTCGGCTCTCCAGTTCCCCCGCCGTATTTGCCCTGGGCCGTACTACCGACTACCCCCACAACCAAAACTACAGTAACTATTAGAACTACCCACCTATCCATTTTGTTCTCCTTATCATATCTTCTGCCCTCTGTCCTCTGTCTTTATGCCTCCTCCCCCCACATCCCATTTTTCCAGCCGATTTTCGCCAAAAAACACGGCCCACACTTGCACATAACAGCAAAGAAAATCTCCAAATGTATGTAAAAACATACATATCATATCTCAGCAGATTCGTCAATCGTGCTAAATACGGATATTTGAAATTTTTTTTTCACTTCTTTTCAAGCAGGTCAGCGTCAATCTGTTTACCCCGTTAGAAACGTGCCTTCTTTTTCTAATGGGGCGTTAATCCACGGTTACTTTTGAACCTTTGTATTTCGGTGATTTGAATTTGTTTAGTATTCTTGTCCGCAGTAGTCTTGACGTAGGCGGATCGTGCTTAGGATTTTGCCGTTCACCTTCATGCCTTTGTGCCTTGGTGGTAAATATATTTGTGCTAATTCGTGGCTAATTTTTCTCTGCGCTCTCAACGTGCTCTGCGGTTAATTTTTGTGCTTTTTCGTGGCAAAAAAAGCCGTGAAATATCCGGGTTGATTTTTAGTTGGCGGGCAGGCAAATTGTGTGCCGGCAGTTTCCATCCTGCTTTCTCAGCCGGCATGGACCTTTTCATCACGCCTTAGCTGAACAATATGTGCAATCACATCAGGCCTGCTGAGAATGCCGACCACTTGTCCGTTCTTTGATGTGACCGGAATCCTTCTGAAATAATTAATCATCATAAAATCACAAACGCTCTGCAGGCTGTCATCTTCGTTATAGTAAACTGCAGGTTGCGTCATAAAATGCCCGACTGTTTTATTTTTTTCATCTTCATCGGCGTAGAATAACCGCAGGCAATCCTTCTCCGTAATAATCCCTACCAAGCTCATATCATCGGCGACGACGGGCATACCCGTAATTTCGTTTTTTAGCAGAAGCTCCATCGCCTCATATATCGGGGTCTCTTTTCTTACGCGGATTACATCTTTTGTCATAACGTCTTTTGCCTTGAGCATCGTGTTTTCCCCCTTTTTAGCAGCCTGTTTTATGGACATTAAAAATATCCTACGAAGATGGCGAAAGTTTCTCTTGGCGTTTTTTCTGGGGCGCCAAACGCTCTTGTTTGTGTTGGGGCACCCCCTCGACAGATGGTTTGGCCTGACTGGTGACAAGCGCCTTTTCGATTTTTGTCATTCTTGCGGAAAGCTCGGTTAATTTATAGTCGATGGAATCTAATTGTTTAACAATATTCCCCAACTTTGTTTCAATCCTGATTAAATTCCTTTCGGTCAGGCTCATATACCGATTCATCAGACGCTCATAGGCATCTATAGCACGCGCTGTATCGGTTCTGTATTCTGGTATGGTAACTTGCGGTCGGAGCTCATATTTTTTTTGGCCCCCTTGAATTGACTTGGAAGACCAGACCACCAGTACACAGGCAACCAGGCCTGCGGCAACGGCCAATAAATTCTTGCTTCTCATCAGATTTTCTCCTTTCTGCCCGCATTCGGCGGCAGAACTTCTTTCATTTATCGGCAGAAGCCGGCTTCAATATCAAAGATTAGAAAAAAAAGCCGATTTTGTAGTAAAAAAAACCTTGCGAGCTTCAATAAAATGGGCTTTTCACGCATTTGCTGACAAAAGGAATCTAAATATATAGAAAAAAGTCTTAAAGTGCCGACAAAAGATATCGAGAATAATACGGGACAGTAATATTGAAGACGAATGTGTTACAGGCGTATTGTTATTATACATAGCAAGTTCCAAATAGTGTTCGGAGACCTCAAACGCGATAAGATGCGTTTGGGAACCCTCAAAAAACAGGCTAAATAATTAGGCTTCCTAAATGGCGCCCTCTCAAACAGAAATTGAATCACGAGTCATAGAATTAGCAGAGAAATCATTTAAGACCTTTTGTGGCGACATTTCCGGCATGTTCGGCGTGGATATGGTCTGTAGCCAGCAGCAAGTGGGCCCGGAAACTGTCAGCGGTCTAAAGAGACGTTTTAAGGAATTCGTAGTCGTCTACTTAGTCAAAGCTGAAGGTGAGCTGGACGGAACTTTCCATTTAGTCTTCGACCGCCAGGGACTATTTATTCTGGCCGGTGTTGTTGCTATGCATCCCGAGCACTTGATACTGGAAAACGTAAAATTCGGCTCACTTGAAAAGGTCGACGAAGTCAGTAACATATTAAAAGAAGTAGGTGATGCACTGGTCGGGGCGTGGGATAGGGTCTTCCAAAAAGCATTTGATGGCCATGGACGGTTCGTACAGGCCAATACTTTTATCGGAAGTCCCTGGGATGATTCTAATAAAAAGATAGGCCTGGCCGGCAATGAAAAATTGATGTTTGTTCCCATCGAGATGACAGTCGGCTCCTATCCAACCTTCAAGTGCGGCATCATTTTCCCAAAAGCAATCCTTGCCGGAACATCTGTGTCCGAAAGCGAAGCCCCGAACGTCAGTGAGGGGGAGAAAGAAACCGAAAACAGAGCCCCGACCGTAAGAGAGGGGATAGAAGAAGCCGAAAGCGAAGCCCCGAACGTCAGTGAGGCCGTGGAAGAGGCCGAAGGCAAAGCCCCAAACGTCAGTGGGGGAATGGAAAAATCTAAACCGCAAGAGCCTACAGATGAAAAGGCCGCTGAGGAGAAGACCAAGGCTGAAGAAAATACTAAAGAAGCAACCCAAGCTGAGGGGGACGCTGTTGCTGAAAAAGCAAAGCCGGCAGCTAAAGAAGCCGTCGTTGCAGATAAAAGTGCCGCACAACAAGACCCCGAAGATGCTGTAGACCAGAAGCCTGAGGCTGCCGCGGAGGGACAGCCCGAGGTTGCCACAGAGGGAGAACCTGAGGCTGCCGCAGAGGAGGAGCGCCCTGCAGTTGCCGCGGAGAAGCCCGAAGCTGCCCCAGAGGAGGAGCCCAAAGCTGTCCCAGAGGAGGAGCCCGAGGTTGCCACAGAGGGAGAACCCGAGGCTGCCGCAGAGGAGCCCGAAGCTGCCCCAGAGGAGGAGCCCGAAGCAGCCGCAGAGCAGAAGAGCGATGATGTTAATGTGAAAGCGCCTCTGACGGCTGAGACGGACAAGAGTGAAAAGCGTCCCATTTCCGAAGCCATTCAAAAAATGACCCGCTCTTCTGCTGTTCTTCCGGGCGAGTCCACTCCATCCGTCATGGCCGAAAAGCCGCTGCTTAGTAGTGAAGACGCTCTGTTGGCCGTATGTGCAAAAGACATTATGCAGAAAAATGTCATTTGGGGCGACCCCGACGAAAGCGTGCAGAAGGCTCTTGTAAAGATTCAACAACGTAACGCCGGCTATATGATGATAGGCCGGAGGCAAATACCGGAAGGTGTTGTATCGAAGTCTGATTTAACAGGAGCGCTTAGTCCCTACTTGCGTCCAACATTTGCTAAATGGCGTCGACCAATGGATGACGCTACGCTTCAAATCAAGGTCAAGTGGATAATGAGCAAACCCACTTGCACCGTTACCCCGGAAACGTCGCTTCCGGCAATGATGGAACATATATGCAAGGCCGGCAGGTTATGTTTACCTGTCGTGGACCAACAAGGCAAAGTGCAGGGCCTGGTAACGGTTTTTGACATCTTCAATGTGCTGCTAAAACGCTCCCATGGCAGCTAAAGCATCCTTTTCATAG